>PXAT01000104.1 GCA_003565775.1 Ectothiorhodospiraceae bacterium
GAGAGCATTTTCAGCCCCACCGGCACTGGGGCGGTGAGGAGATCCTGGTGTTGTCGGGCGAGTTCATCGATGAACACGGGCGCTATCCCACCGGGACGTGGATGCGCAGTCCGCACCATAGCGAGCACAACCCCTGGGTGGAACAGGAGACCCTGATCTACGTGAAGACCGGTCACCTGTGATTCCGGGTGCCGAGTGGGCCATGCGGATACGGGACGTTCGGGTGCAAAGGGAATCGCGAGGGTGCGGTCAAGGATCACGCAGGGACGGTTTCCGACCGTTAGCGGTCGGCCAGCCTGGTTGGACGAGTGTCCTGAGTTGATGGGAGAGCCGACCCTCCTCGGGTCAGGGTAGCTCTTCGCTCCGGGGGTAGCCCCATGGGCGGCAGAGAGACGGCCGCCACATTGCTGCGCCCCAGGCCATATCCTCCAAAGAGGGGTGGTGATCATTGCCAGGACTGGCTCCAGCGGGAAAGGGCATCGCTCCGGCGTGGTCCATCGAGCGCCGTCGCCAGGCGCCCGAATTCAAGTCGCGGTACGGATTGGAGAAGCTGACGAAATACAGTAGCATCATAAAGTCTAGGCTGATTCCTCGTTTCGATTCAACGTTTTGTGGTCAAACCATTGCATCGAAGACGGCCCAGGAATCGGGCTATCTCTTTGAATTACGCGGGACAGCAGTGGTACGGCCCCCAGCCCGTCCCCTGTCCCACGGTGACTTCAATGGCCCCCGGCGCCTAGCTGCGGGCGCCGGCACCGGATACCCGTCCTTTGCCAACCGGACTTCATGATGATGGAGAGAAACGATCGCCTTTCGCAGTTGCGCCGAAAGGCCGAAGCTTCGCTGCAACGCGCCGAGGCTGCCATGGGCCACAAGGACATGGAAGTGCGGCACGAGGTGGCTCGGTTGATCGAGGAACTCCGGACCTACCAATACGAGTTGGAAGTTCAGAACGAGCAGTTGATCCACGCTCAGATCGAGTCAGAGCGGCATCGGCAACACGATGCGCGGTTGTTTGCGCTACTCCCGTTACCGGCATTGATCATCGACCGCCAGGGGGTGATCCGCGAATCCAACCACCAGGCGCAGACCGCGTTGGGGCTCCGGCCCGGCCGCCCCGAATCTCCGCGCTCGTTGTATCGATTCCTCCACGATCGCGACGAGACGAGTCTCGTGCAGTTGCTGGCCCGGTCGCAATCCGAGGATATTCCGGGCGCTGCCCGGATTCACCTGGATGGACCCAAGGGCAACACCACGACGTACGAAGTGTTTGTCCACGCGCTGCCGGTCGAGGCGAAGCAGGACGAACGAATGTTTCTCGCCTTGCTGGTCGATCAGAGCAGCGGGGAGGCGCTGGCCGATCGCGAACAGCGCTTCCACGATGTTGCCCGGGCGGCTGGTGAATACATTTGGGAGATCGATGTCGAAGGGCGCTATCGGTTTGTCACCGCGCCTGCAGAATCTCTTCTGGGCTATCCGGCAGAGGAAATCATCGGTCGTTCGCCATTCGACTTCATGCCCAAGGAAGAGGCCGATCGCGTCCGCGACCTCTTGCGTGACTGGGCGGCGAGAAAAAGTTCGTGGCAGGGTCTCGAGCATGTTTCGATACGGTCGGATGGCCGCCGGGCCCATCAGCGTGTCAGCGGTCTGCCCATGCTCGACGAGACTGGCGCACTGATCGGCTTCAGAGGAACCGGTCGTGATATTACCCGTGAAAAGGACGCGGAAGCCGACCGGAAAACCCTGATGGAGCGTCTGGCCCTGGCCACCTCGGCCGCTGAACTCGGTGTCTGGGACTACAACATGGTCAGTGGTTATCTGGAGTGGGACGATCGAATGTTCCGCCTCTACGGTATCGATCCGGCGGACTTCGGCCACACCATCGAGGACTGGGCCAAGGCACTGCTACCAGGACCCCGCGAGGCGGCCAAAGCGGCCTTCCGGGATGCCGTATCGTCCGGTCAACCCTTCAACACCAAACTGGAAATCCGCCGTGCCACGGATGGCGCCGTTCGCACCCTGACGGCCCAGGCCCGGGTCATCCGCGACGGTTCCGGCACTCCGCTGCGCGTGGTGGGGGTCAACCGCGACGTCACTGAGGAAGAAGAAAGCCGCCGACAGCTCGCGGCTGCAGAGGCCAGGTTCCGGGGCCTGTTCGAACTCGCGCCGGTGGGCATTGCCCTGAACGATTACGCCACCGGCGCGTTCCTCGATTTCAACGATGCGCTCATCGATCCCAGCGGGTACACACGTGAAGAGTTCCTGCAGCTCGACTACTGGCAGCTGACGCCAAAGGAGTACACGGCCGGTGAACAGGCCATGCTCAAGTCCATGGAACGCACCGGTCGCTACGGTCCGTTCCAGAAGGAGTACATCCGCAAGGACGGCTCGCGCTACCCGGTTCTGCTCCACGGCTTCAAGACCACGACCTTGGAGGGGCGCGAAGTCATCTGGTCGATTATCCAGGACATCTCCGAGATCGAGAGAACTCGAAAGGAGTTGGAGCGCTCGCGCAACCAACTCGCCTCACTGACCGCCCAGTTACCGGGATTTTTCTATCAATATCGGCGCTGGCCCGACGGCCGTTCCGCCTTTGTGTATGTCAGCGAGGGTATCGTTGAGGTCTCCGGCATCACCCCGGATCAAGTGATGGAGAATGCCGCCAGCGCATTCGATGGCATCCACGAAGATGATCTCGATGGCATCGCCCGATCCACCGAACAATCCGCCCAGGCATTGACGCCATGGCACCAGACCTACCGGATTCACCATCCGGTCAAGGGGCTGACCTGGTTGGAGGCGCGTGCCATGCCGGAGCGGCTCGTCGATGGAAGCGTCCTCTGGCATGGCTATGCGCACGATGTGACTGCGCGCATGATTGCCGAAACAGAGTTGGCCGACGCCAGGACTCGGCTCGAGGCCTTCTTTGACCAGTCGGTTAGCGGCTTTTTCTTCATGATGCTCGATGAACCGATTGCGTGGAATGGCGCGAGTGAAGACGAGAAGGAGGCGCTCCTCGACTATGCCATGTCCCATCAGCGCATGACCAAGGTCAATCAGGCGATGCTGGATCAATACGGCGGGAAGGAGCAGGATTTCATCGGCGTGACCATCCGCGAGCTCTTCGCTCATGACCTTGAGCACGCTCGCAACGTTTGGAAGCGGCTTTTCGACCAGGGACGTTTACACGTAGAAACCCACGAGCAACGCCTGGATGGAAAACCGATCCGAATCGATGGAGATTACATCTGCCTGTACGACGAACACGGCCGCTTGACCGGCCACTTTGGCGTACAGGTGGATGTGACCGAACGAGAGCGCATCCAGGAAGAGGTCGAAAACGCCAAGCAACGGTATCAGTCACTGGTGGAGAATATTCCTGGCGTCACCTACCGCTGCAAGCTGGACTCAGACTGGACCGTGCTCTATATGAGCAAGGCGATTGCTCCGCTGAGCGGTTATCCGGTCAGCGATTTCATCGACAACGCCGTACGCAGTTTTGCGAGAGTCATCCATCCGGACGACAGGAACAAGGTCGAGACCGGCGTCCATGCGGCTGTGGCCGGGTGGAAGCCCTGGGAAATCGAGTACCGTATCTGCCACAGGGATGGGAGCATTCGTCATGTTTACGAAAAAGGGCGCGGTGTTACTGGCAAGGACGGTACGGTTGCCTACCTCGATGGGTTCATTCTCGACATCACTGAACGGCTGGAGGCCGAGCAGGCTCTGCGGGCGGCGAAGGAACGTTTCTCCGGCATTTTTGAGCAGACCAGCAGCGGTGTGGCGGTCTATCGCCCCGTGGACAATGGCGAGGACTTCGAATTCATCGACTACAACCCAGCGGGGGCACGACTGGATCAGACCTCGCGTGAGGCGGTAATCGGCCGCCGAGTGACGGAGCGCTTCCCCGGTATCCGCGAGATGGGCTTGTTGACGGTCCTGCAACGGGTGGCTCGAACGGGCGCGCCGGAAGATCTGCCTCTCTCCCAGTACCAGGATGATCGGATCGCCGGCTGGCGCGAAACCCGCGTCTTCCGACTCTCCTCCGGCGAGGTGGTCGCAGTCTACGACGACCTTACCGACATCAAGCAGGCGCAGCAGGAATCCGAGCAGGCGCGGGAACAGGCCGAAGCGGCCAGCCGAGCCAAGAGTGAGTTCCTGGCCAACATGAGCCACGAGATCCGCACGCCGCTAAACGCGGTCATCGGTCTGAGCCAGTTGCTGGCGCAGACCGCGCTGGACAGAAACCAGCGCGACCAGTTGCACAAGATCCACCAGTCCTCGCGGATGCTGCTTCGCATCCTCAACGACATCCTCGATTTCTCCAAGATCGAGGCGGGACGGCTGGAACTGGAGGCCCGCGACTTCAGGCTCAGCGAGATCGTCGACCAGATGGCGACCCTGTTCGGCGAAAGGGCCCACGTCGGGGGGCTGGAGCTGATCTACAACATCCCACCCGACCTGCCGCGCAACCTGGTCGGCGACTCCCTGCGCCTCGCCCAGGTGCTCGGCAACCTGCTGGCCAACGCCATCAAGTTCACCGATGCCGGCGGCGCCGTGGAACTGGGCATCCGGGCGGTTGCGCCCGTGACCAATGCGCAGGCGACTCTGCGCTTCCATGTGCGCGATACCGGCATCGGCATGAGTCGGGAGCAGATCCCCCGGCTGTTCCAGCCCTTCACGCAAGCCGACACCTCGACCACCCGCCGTTACGGAGGGACCGGCCTGGGCCTGGTGATCAGTCGGCGCCTGGTGGAGGCCATGGGTGGCCAGTTGGCGGTGGAATCGGCCCCCGGCCAGGGCAGTACCGTCAGCTTCACCCTGACCCTACCGCTGGGCCAGGATCGTGGCGAGGCCATCGACTGCCCCGAAACCCGGGGACGGCGGGTTCTGATCGTCGACGACCAGGAGATCGCCCGTCAGATCATCCGCGAAACGCTGCATACCTGCCGCTACATCACCGAGGAGGCCACCAGCGGCGAAGCAGCCATTGATCGGATCATGGCGGCAGAACAACGCGGCGAGCCGTTCGACTTCATCCTGATGGACTGGATGATGCCCGGCGGCATGAGCGGGGGCGAGACGTGCGAGGCCATTGAGAACCTGCGCCAACGCGGTGAATTGATCCAGACTCGCCCTCCCATCTGTATGGTCAGCGGATATGCACGGGACGAGGTCGATGTGCCCGAGCACCTGATCACCGACTATCTGGCCAAACCACTGACCGCCTCTTCGCTCTACGACGCGTTGGTACGCGCCGAGGGCGGCGTAGGTGTGGTCCGCTCCGCGCCTTCGTCGCCCATACCGGATTTGACTGGTTGCCGGCTGCTGCTGGTGGAGGACAACGAGATCAACCTGCTGGTGGCCACGCAGCTTCTGGAGAAAACCGGTGCCCGCGTGCAGACAGCAGAAAACGGCGCCGAAGCGGTCGAAATGGTGCGCGCTGAGGCCCCCGACCTAATCTTGATGGACTTGCAGATGCCCGTGATGGACGGCTTTGAGGCCACCCGGGCGCTGCGGGCAGAGGGTTATGTTGGTCCCATCATTGCCCTGTCGGCGGCGGCGATGGACGACGATCGCCGGCGCGCGCGCGAGGCCGGCATCGACGATCATCTGGCCAAGCCGATCGAGAGCGAAGACTTGTACACCGCCCTGGCCAGCCACATGAATGCGCGCGGATGGATGGCGCCTGACCCGGCGGCCACCCCGATGCCGGAGGGTATTCCGCCCTGTGATCATTTGCCCACCGATCTGCCGGGCTTCGATCTGGCTCGTGGCCGCCATCAACTCGGAAACCAGGATGCGGATTACGCCCGTATACTGCGAAGCTTCCGGGATAGGATGGCACGCGACTTCGCGCCGCTGGTCGATCACCTGCGCGCCGGGAGCGACGCAGAGGCGCATCGGATCGCCCATAACCTCAAGGGAGTCGCCGGCAACCTGGCTGCCACAACCCTCCATCGGTTGGCCGAACAGATCGAACACGCGTTGAAAACCGGCCAGCCGATATCCACAAAGGTCATTGACCGTCTGGAGAATGCCTTTCGCGAGGCCGAACAGGCGCTCGGGGTCCTCGCGACGGCACCGGAAGCCGGTTCGGGGGGATCCGCGGCCGCGGTGGCCACCCTGCGCCAGCGGCTGGAAGCCAGCGAACTGATCGACGAGACGCTCTTGCAAGAGGCCCTCGGCTACCTGCGTGGCCGAGGCCTGGGCTGTGACGCGCTGGAAGCGCAGGTGGAGCAGATGGCGTTCGATGAGGCTCTGCAATGCCTCGATGAACTATGGCAGGACGATGATTCAGGCACCATATGAGCAACGACTTTGCGCAACAGACCATTCTGGTGGTCGACGACGAGCCTTCCAACATCCAAACGCTCGGCAATCTGCTCAAGGCAGACTATCGAATCAGGGTGGCGAACAGCGGCGAGAAGGCGCTGGCCCTGCTCCAGGATACCGGGCGGACGCAGCCCGACTTGATCCTGCTCGACATCGAGATGCCGGGCATCGACGGCTACGAGGTTTGCCGTCGCCTGAAGGAAAACCCCGTTACCCGCGCGATCCCCATCATCTTCGTGACCGCCCGCAATGCCACCAGTGACGAGGAGTACGGGCTGAATCTCGGTGCGGTGGACTACATTGGCAAACCCTTTACGCCGGCCATCGTTCGTGCCCGGGTGAACACCCACATGCGGCTGAAACGCGAGACCGAGCGGCTCGAACAGTACGCCCTGCTCGACAGCCTTACGGACATACCAAATCGTCGCCGCTTCGATGAACTGTTCGACAACGAAATGCGTCGCTGTTTGCGCGACCGGCAACCACTTTCCCTGATCATTATGGATATCGACTACTTCAAGGACTTCAATGATGCTTATGGACATGGTGCAGGGGATCAGTGCCTGCAGCGGGTGGCGAGGGCGCTGGCCGGGAAACCGTCCCGGCCGGGTGATCGCCTGTTTCGCTACGGCGGCGAGGAGTTTGTTGCGCTCTTGCCCGCCACTGATACCGCGAGCGCACGTGCGGTAGCCGAGCACCTGCGCGCAACCGTCGAGAGGCTGGCGATCCGGCACGAATATTCAAGCGCAGCACCGGTGGTGACGGTAAGCCTCGGGACTGCCACACTCGACCCGGGCCAGGATTCGAAAAAGGATCATGGGTCGCTGTTCAAGCGAGCCGACGAGGCTCTTTACGCAGCCAAGAAGGCCGGCCGTAATCGCGTCGGCTAGTGGGCCATGCGGAAGGTTCGGCGCCTCTGGCGAAGCGATCTGGTACCTGACTTTCCGCATGGCCCACTAGGGGATCATGCCCAAGCTGTCTCCGGGCCTGGAATGACCGTCGTCCGGCTCGGTGGAACGTTGCGCCCCATTTCATCACGGTGTCCGCGCTGCGCAGGTTGGCCAGTCCTTTCCCAACGTCCAGAACCCCGACCTCCGCGTTCACGAAACGCTTGTGCCACTCTGGAAACGAATCGGCCTTGATCACCATGCTGGTGTTAAACGCTCTGGCCAGCGGACGCGTGATGTTCGCCCTGTGGTCAACCACCTCTCACCTCGCCATCCACCTCAAAGCGCAGGTCATGCATCAGCACGCTGTTCTTTCCGCTGGCCAGGTAATTGTCCAGATAGTGCTCAGGTGCGGGTGCCAGGATCGCCGCCGTCGCCACACTCCGGCCGTTCGACGCTGCGGGCCCGATCAGGCTGGCTGTGCAGTGCTAGCTGAGGAACGGGGGAGAAGTAACTGGAAGCGTGTTCCGGCTGGACTACTGCGGCACAGAATGATGGCACCCATCTCATCTGTCAGTCGCTGGACGATGCTCAACCCTTGGCCTTGGTGCGCCGAGCCCTTGGTCGATTCCACCGGCATGAACAGCCTATCCATGATTTCCCGTGGTAGGCCGGGACCGTTGTCCTCGATGACCAGCTCTGTGTAGCTACGACCGCTGACGCTCACCGGATCGCTTGTCGCGACACGGATGTGTCCCCCACTGTCCAAAGCCTCGGCAGCATTCTTGAGCAGATTGGTGACGATCTGGCGAATGTGATCGGGGGGGTGATTCGTGGGTGGATCGGCAGGGGACAGTTCCACCTCGATGGCGAGGTTTCGGGCCACACCCACCGAGGCCGCGAACATATCGGTCACCCGTCGGCAGCACTCTCGATGTGGGCCTGCCAGAGACCGCCGCGACGATCCGTCATCGATGGAGAATACGGGGCGCGTTTCGCACATCAGGCCACATCATGATTCCCTAAAAAATATATACAAGGCTATACCGTTCTGGTCGCTCGTAAGCCCGATGGTGGCTGGGAGCGAAATTCCCGTTTGGGCGACGGTCAACCCATGACGTGGCCCCGAAGTGCGGGTTCATCCGTGGGCCGCGCTGTTCCGCCGCTGTTAGCAAGCGGGCGTGCGAGTTGGCTCAAGGCTCACCTAGTGGGCCATGCGGACTACGGCCGGCCGTGGGCCAACTGCGCGGGTGCCATGGCGTGGCCGTATCGTGTCTGGCGACCGCATCATGGGCGCGAGATGGGCGGGTACCGGCCGCCCGGCTGTTTGCCGGGCATTTTCCTTGATAAGCTTCTGCACGTCATGCGCTGGTCTGTGACCATCCGTCAATCCATGCAGGAAACCCGACAGGGGAAGCGGTGCTCTCGGTCATAATCCCCTGTCGTAACGAGCGGAACTATATCCGTGGTTGCCTAGATGCCATATCCGCACAGGCTGGCCTGCCTGCGGACCATGGGATCGAGGTTATCGTTGCAGCCAATGGCTGCAGGGACCGGACAGTGCAGGTTGCCCGGGAGTGTCGTGAAGGTTTTGCCGGCAACGGGTTCGACCTGAAGGTGCTCGATATCCCGGAGCCGGGCAAGGTCGGCGCCTTGAACCAGGCCGAGTCCGTGGCCTGCTTTGGAAACCGGGTTTTCGTGGATGCCGATGTGATCCTGTGTTCAGGTGTCCTGGCCGAACTGGCCCGGCTTCTTGACGCCGGCACACCTGTCTATGCCAGCGCCACGGTAACCATCCCCACCCCACGTAGTCTGTTCAGCCGTGCCTATGCCCGGGTGTGGAGCAACCTTCCCTTCGTGCGCGAAGGGGTGCCTGGAATCGGCCTTTATGCCGTGAACGCCATGGCCCGGTGCCGCTGGGACGACTTTCCGCCAATCCACTCCGATGATCGCTTCGTACGGCTCAATTTCGCGCCCCATGAACGCCACAAGGCGGAAGCGCGCTATTGCTGGCCACTGCCCGAGGGGCTGTTCAACCTTATCCGGGTGCGCAGGCGGTGGACCGAGGGCAATCGCGAACTGTTGCGAAAATTTCCCGACCTTATCGCCAACGATAGCGAGCGTAACAACACCGTCTCCAACCTGGCTACCTTGATGGCTACCCCCATGGCCTCGACCGTTTTCGTCGGTGTTTATCTCGCAAGCGAATTTCTGGCGCGCCTGCCGCGCAGGCACGCCAGCTTTCACTGGCAGCGCGGACGCGCTATCAGGGTCTCCAGTCGACTCTGAGCCGCCGTGGCCATGAAAGAGCCGACAGGCGACGTGGTGGTCGTCGGTAAGGGCAATGGCCTTCCCGCTGGGCCTCGTGCAGGTTCCAGGTGGAGGACAGGATGCCGCCGTCTTTGCAGGAGTCCGAATAGCCGAGCATGACCTCCTGCCGGTTGCCGGAGGCGCGTAGCAGGGCGTTGTAGGTCTCGTTGGCCATCCGGGTCGGTGAAGTCGACGCTGTAGCCCAACCCAGGAAACCTTCTCAGGCTTCTTGATCAGCGTGGCGCCTGCTGCCACTGCTAGTTACACCACCGCGTCAATTTCTGCTTCCGATGCGACATCATGAGCCAGGCTGCATGAGTTGAAACCGGTGCCTTTGGATGAAACGTGGGCATCTTCAGTCAACGTTCCCCGGCCAAATAGGCCAAGCCATGTTCCATTAGGAGTAAAGACAGCAACCTCAGGCGGAGGGTCCATGCGTGGGAAACCGACATATGTCCCATAGGAGGCTATGAATCTCTAGGTCGCGAACACCGAGTGTGATCATGCTGCTTCGGGGTTACATGTGTGAATCCTGACTTCATAAGTGCGTAAAGTGTGCTGGACAGATTCTGGGATAGGGGTGAGAGACAGGCTTTGTATAGCATGCCCGCGCGCCTTCGTGTTGCCGGTGCGCAACAGAGATGCCTGGGGTTCGTTCCGCGGTCCCTCCTCGAGACGTTTGCGCCGCGCACCCGAAGCCCACTACACCCTCGAATGTCGCCGCCCGGCGAGGGCTATCCCGGAAGCGAGATTTTAATAATCCATGTACGATCGCCCAGCGTTCAAGTTTCTGCATTCCTTCGTGGCAAAGCTTCGGGCTAGCCTGCTTTTACTTGCACGTTGCGCCTAAATCTGTAAAAGTTTCAGCGACAATTCGATCCGCACAGGATTATTTGAGGCTCCATCAATTTTGTACCGGATCGAGGAACCCCTGTTCGATGGCCGCACTTGACTTCGAGTACGAAGGCTTTGAAGAGGCTCGCGCGATC
>PXAT01000157.1 GCA_003565775.1 Ectothiorhodospiraceae bacterium
ACACGGAGCCGGAACCTCTGACTTAGAACCTTATGGTTCAATGTGTCCAGCGCCTTACGCTGTGATGCGACTTTCATCTGAAGCCAGCTCTGCTCGTCGTCTGACAGTTCGCCATGCGACAGCTTGAGAACTCGGTTCTCTTCTTGGAGCTTACGAAACTCGGCATTCAGATTTCGGTATCGCTCTTCAATGGTATTCATTTTTCACCCCCCTTCCCATACAGTGGAAGGTGGGTGAGGTACTTGGAACTAGACAAAGGCATGACTGCTACAGCAGTGCAAGCGTTGTCTATATCGGGTTCGAAGAAGTGTATGAACTTACAGCGTCCACTAGCACCGTCATCGAACAGAGGAGTATCTAGAATTTCTTCTTCTGAAGCAGAAAGGATGACCACGCGATTGGACGTGGCCATCCATTCCTTACTGAGTTCTGGATACTCTCTACAGAATTCAGTTCCTGCATGTACGGCTTGCGCCATCGCTAGACCAGGAGCTAGGTCCTCTCTAACGACAACGTAGAGAGTCAGACCCTAGACGAAACCACTGTGCTTCATGTTGTTCCTCCTTGAATCGACTTACCGCATCCCTCTAGTGGGGATATGATTATAGTAACAAGTGAGAAAAACCTTGTCAACTCTTTAGTGCCAACGTGCCCAGTTGGGCATCGCCTCCCCGACAGCTTCAGGCTCAGAACTCTTCTTCGCCTTCATCTTATACTTGACATTACGAAAGCAGTGACGTGGGTTCAGCTTCTGTGGGTCGAATCTTGCTGCCTTACTGAATGCAGCATCAAGTCCTATCCACACGCTCGCTAGCATTCCTACAGCCAACGCTAGTGGCCACAAGATTGCGATTAGTGGTGCAGGTGGGGAATCGAACTTGACGATGTCCCCGTATAGGTTTGAAGTGCTCGGCAGAAAAGCAAGGAACAACAGCGTCAACACTGTACCTGTTACGAGGTACATCGGGATGTACCACGCCCAATGCAGGGTCAAGAAGGTGTCCAGCATCTGTTTTCTCCTGTTTAAGATAAGTTACTTTACTTTCTCAGCGGCGTCGTGTCCATCGTTTACGGATGGTCGGGAGGTCTACGCCCACCTTGTTAGGAACACGGTAAATCTCGTCAAAGGCTTCCGCTACAGCAAGGGGGCGGTTACCAACAACGCTACGGTGCTTATTGGAGCGCTCCATCACCATTGACGGCGGGACTGAACGTAGAACAGTCACCATCCGATTCATGTCGAATGGCTTGTTTGCACTGATGCGCTGGTCATACTCGTGCAAGAACCGCGAAAGGCCGGTAAGGATGTGCACGTTAAATGCAGCGTTCTCTTTACCCCAGCCTTCAACAATCACATCCAACAGCTGATTGACATGGTCAGCACCATGCTTCTTGAGAGCGGTGAGCAGCTGCTGGACAGCAGTGACCGGGAAGAGATTCTTATCGATATTCTCATCGCCTTCACGCGGCTTCTTGCGCGCCGCAACAAGGCCTCGCTCCTTCAGAAGGGCGTCGAGTTTGATTTCCTCTTCGTAACCAGCGACTTTTGCGGCCTTGAATTTATCAATGGTCGTAGGCTTGATCTGGGAGTCGTTGAGGCGATAGTACATGTCTGCCTCTTGCTTGCGAGACAGATTTGTATAGACTCGGCAGTGAAGCTCTTTCTTGCCCACCGTAATAGCAGCAGCAACGGTGTGCTGGCCGTCAAGAATCCAGAAAGACGTGGTCTTACCATCATTACGCTCAGAGACATAGATGTCACGAGCCTGAGAGTCATCCCAACTATTCGCGATTCGCTTAACTCGCTTCTGATCGACAGCGCGCTGATAGCCGCTGTCAATGTTCAGCTCATTGACCGGGATGATTGCATTGTAGAAGTTTTCCTCTTGCTTCTCTTCTGCGACCTCTGTGACCTTAACCGCCTTCTTGGCGGTAGTTGCTGTCTTTGCTGTTGCTGTTGCCATCTTGGTTACCTTTGTCGTCTAGTACTAGGTAATGCCACTGATGACAGCTGCCACAGTAGCGTTCATAAGCATCGTTGAGGTTGTACGAAGTCTTGCCACACTTAGGACAGGTGATGCAGCTCTGACCTATTGCTTCTTCTTCTTTTCCTGTTTCCACTGACGCTTATAGTCACGTCTCTCGGCATTGCGAAGTTTAATACACTCTTTGCAATGTCCTTGTTTATTGCGAGCTTCAGGGAAAGATGTGTCATGTCCGCGCTTGCATGTGTCTATTGTGTCTTTGCGGCGATCTGTCTTTTGTGACTTACGAATTTCGTCGCAAGTTACACACATTCTAGTGCGATTATGTTGATGTGTGTATGTATTAGATTCTGTTAGCTCATGCCCCTGAACACAGTGAGTTCGGAATCGATTAGCCTGCCCCTTACTGGTGTTCCCCCCATGGGACATTGGAACCAAGTGATTTGGGTTAACACAGAGTCCGTAGTCACATGTGTGATCTAGCGTTTCATCTGGTGGGTTGACACCATAGTGAAAATACCAAGCTACTCGATGTGCTTGGTGTAACTTTTTCCTCCACCGGAACTTGGCGTATCCGTTACCACCATCTGCTGCTGTCCAAGGCCAGCATTGATACTGATCGCCTATATCTACTTTGGACCAGAACCTATTTAGTTCTTCTTGCGTTGGCTCCCCTTCTAAGGGGATTGGCATTCTTGGCATGGTAGCCTCCTTGGCTATATAGTATTAGAACTATATAGTATACCCAAAGAGGCTACCATGCAAGTTTTTAGGACAAAAAGACTACTTGGAGCCCTTCTCTCCCATTTTACGATGGAACTCGATGTGGTCGCCTGGCTGGACCTGGTAGTCCGCAGCGAGCTGCTCCTTGCCCTTGTAGGCCTGAGCATCTCCCGGGATGTTCCAGAGATTGCCGAGCTGGTTGCGAATCTCACCGATGGTCTGACCCGCGTACGGTCCCGGCTGGTTGTAGACGCCGTAACGCACGTTTGCCATCGCGCCACCGGCTGCCTTGGCCTTGGCCTGCTGGCCCTGGTTGTCTGCCACTGTCATCTCCTCGTTATGCTATTGCAGCAGTCTGGGTCTCTGCTGTCCTATCGAACGCCTGGGAGAGTCCCAGACCGAGATCGAACATGATCTCACTTTCCTTGTCTTCCTCCCCATTGAGAATGGTCTTCTCGGTTCTACCGAGGAGGAAACCGGCAACTGTCATGTTCGTTGCCAGCAGCTGTGTACCACCCTCGATTTCCGCTCGCTCCTGACAAGAGAGTTCGCCAGGATTGCGGTCTGGAGGGTCAGCGAGTTCTGGGTGGAGGTCGACCGGGTGGTCTGTCACATCCTTACCATCACGTCGCTGATAGTGATACACAGAACCGTAGAGCTGATCGTCGTTACCACCCGTGAAGACATCGATGTTGTCGATGTCACGGGCAGCGTCGAAGATGACCTTACGAGCTGCGAAGTTATCTACAACTGCATAGATAACATCGTTCTCTTGAAGAAGGTCTCGGGCAGCAACCTGCTGAGCCTCCTTCTTGTCGGCGGGTACAGACTCTACAACCCAGCGCTCATCAGGAATGATGAACGTGTTCGGGAAGTGTGGCTGTAGTGCCTTGGCACGAATCACAGCCTTGTTCCCGATGTCTTCGAAGTTCTGACGTTCTGCGTTCTTGGGTTCGAAGGTGTCACCATCGATGATGAGCAGAGCACTACCTGGTAGGCGGTACTCCATCATACGAGCGAGACCCTCACACAGCCAGCCACCGGTACCTCCGGCACCGACTACTACGAATCGACGGGTATCACTCATCAATAGCTCCTGTAATCCTCGCAACCCGTTAGTTGCTGGTCTTCGACACGCTCTCTATTTTCGATCCACACACGCAGCCATCCACGTAGAGGCTGGCAGTGGGGGGAGAAAGCAAACACGCAGCTATCACACGCACCGACGGGGTCGTAAGCATCAACTCCAGCTTCGAACACGTCCATGAGTGCTTCATCGAAGGACAAGTACAACATGCCGCATCCGCACTCATCGAACGGAGAGTCGCATTGGATGCAATGCAGGCTGTTTGTGCGTGTTACAGTGGCAACGTCTGTGTCGGTTTCTTTAGAACCGAACACGCCAAGAGGGCCGTCATCTGGAGCATGTCCGTAGATTCCGAAGATATCATCTTCCGAAACTACATCGAGCGCTTCTCCGCAGATGTGACAATCAACATCTTCTGGAGCATTTTGCTCTAGACAGTAGCTACAAGCGACAAACCCTTCTTGACCCGGTGGGAATAACTCGAACGCCCTCATGGAGAAGCAGTGTTCGCACTCCTCATTGTCGGGGTTGTTGTGTGCTCCGCAATCGGCGCAGAATACGACGTCACCACTAGTTATTTTTTTGACGAACCTCCGGCAGCGTAAGTCGTGCCTTGAGTCTCTGAGCGCCCTTTGTAGAACTCGTAGACGTCATCAACCACCTTACCCGGAGTCTTGGATTCCTTCTCCTCCCAAATCCAGATGGACTTCCAAGGACCGGGGTACTTATCAACATCCAGTTCGTGAGTTGGCATCCCCCACTTCTGGCGGTGTGCGATGATGTCTTCGAGCGTCTTGAACTCTGCCCACATCAGGAAGCACTGGCAGCGCAAGCACTTGGCTGTCTCAATCTCGCGCTCATGTAGGTCTGCATCACAGACGGGACATGCCTTGAGTTCTTTCTGAGTAAGCATAGGTGATGCTACCAGAGTTACCTTGTCGGGTGTGGGGCAGTCCTTTGGCAGGTTCTTGTAGCGGTTGGGGTCCGACCACCAGTTCCCACCACTGCCGTACCCTTGCCCAGAACCCAGGCTGGCTTTTCCCGCCGTAGTGCCCTTCTTGACCTTCTTGGTCCACTCGGCCACCTTGTCGTTCTCGATGGGATCAGGCAGCTCAGTGAACACGTCCTTGGGCTCCATGACGAACGAGCCACCACCCATCTGTAGCTCGATGTAGAACTCGGTCTGCAGTGAGCCCTTCTTCCAGCCGAAGGTGATGTGGATGCCATCGTTGTGGGCCTGGTCGCGGGCGTCAGCACCCGAGCAGAACGCCTGCATACCAGGGTGAGAGTGTGCGGTACCAACGAGTCGAACGTCACGGTCGTCTGGCATGTCATCGACCACGCTGTCTGGCTCGTAGTCACAGCTGGCAGCAGTGTTGGTCTGGTCAGGAACCAGGATGCCCCACCCATCGGACGGGTTGTCGGTGTCCTTGTAGGAAGGTTCATAGGTCAAGATGACGATGGACTCCGTACCGTGGATACGGTAGATCTCACGGAAGAAGTCATCGATGTCATTGATGAGGCTGTAAGGAATCGATGGCAGGGTGAAGTATGCTTCCTGCTCGATGTCTTCGAGACCCACACTGCCTTCGCTGACGGTGTGAATCGCGTTGCCCACGAGGTTGGCCACGACCTTGAACAGTCGAGGCTGGTACTTGAGGCTGTTGGTCTGAACGTTACCCTGGGTTGTCTTGATGCTGACGCGCTCCTCAGCAAGCAGGTAGAACACCTGAGGGAACATCTGCACTGGCTCGTCATCGTCGTCGTTCATGAAGACCCAGCATCCATGCTCACGGATGTCATCGACGAGATCTTCCATCCCGTGATTCATGATGAAGAGCGGAACTCCCCCGACCCAGGAGTCTGGCTCGATGTAGGGGGTCTCTTTCTCGTCGCTCATAGGTGATAACCTTCCCTGTTGTTAGGCCTGTTGCAGGAATGCCGGGTCGCAGTCTGCTTTGTGTCCTTCATCATCTTTCGATACTAGCCAGCTACACTCAGTACACACTTCAGTGCATGCGTAGCAGAGCATCTGCATGTCTTTGGTCATGTACATGTCGCTGGTTGCATTGCGTAGCTTGCCGCACCCATTGCATAGCATGTGAGTATCAACACAGTTCGGGCAGAGTTCTGCGTTCTCTTGTACTCCTACTCCATCTTTCGGTGTGATGTTAATCATGTGACGGTGGATGCCGTCGAAGTCTCCATCACACATGAAGCATGCGAACTCTGGGTTACACTCTGCACATGCTATGCCACCAGGGTGCGCCATGAGTTCAACGAAATAGATGTTGCAGTTCGGGCACTCTTGCAGATTGTTGAGGCAACCATCACATACGGGACCGTGTTCTGCTGGTCCACCAGTACCTTCTGGTATGTGTACCCCACAATCGCAGCAGAACTCGTCTTCTTCTTCGTTTGCCCATTGGGCAACTGGCTCTGATGGAAGAAGTGGTACTGGGTCTGGTTCCGCCAAAGCTACAGCAGGTACAGACTTCTTGACCTTATCTTTCTTTGCCTTCTTCTTGTCAAGGACAGGCTCGCCGTCAGCCTTGGCATAGGACTCACGGAACATGCCTGGCTCGAAGGGCTGGTTGCCCTTGCGGTACTCCAGACTTGCTTTCGGGTGGTATTTGTCCCCGTAGTAGGCGTTGTACTTACCGTCCATCGCCATCTTGAGGGTGAGTGGCTCACCGTTCTCGTGGTGCTGGTCTTGATTGTCGGGGCTAGCTACGAGTACAGGAATCCAAAGGCTAGAGTCAAAGGTCCACTCAACACCCTTCTTCTCCGTCCTTTTCTCCCACTCCTTCGGGTCATAGATATAGCTGGGGGCTCCGTGGTCTTTGTAGAACCTCGGACCATCAGTCATGTCCATGTTGGCATCGTTGTAGGCTTCAGACCCAGAACACCGCTCGATGATACGTTCCATCTTCTGGCCCAGGGTCCAGCCATCCCAGTTCTCATTGTGATACAAGCAGACCCAACCAACACCATTGCCACGATACCCTCGGCAGTTCAGGTTCGGGACATTCTGGTGATACAGTGGAGTCTCAATGTCATTGACAGGCCCTGGAGAGTAGAACATCCGCGCACCGAAGAGGTTACCTTCGATGGTGTCTGCGATGATGACACGCCAAGGCTGAGCAAGCAAGTACTGCTTGCATTCGGGGTCCCCCTCGGTCCTGCCCCAGTTGATACGATTCACTCCAGGGGGAGCAACGATGACTATCTGTGCGTGATTACCTGACTGAGTGTAGCTTCGCAGTCCTGGTGGAAGCCACCCGGTGTCAAATGGTACTCGTCGGCTCAGTTGTTCCACAACTGCCGACGTAGGCTTGGTCTCGGTGTTGATGTTTCCAGCCACCTCAAGCTGTCGCTCAACCTCGTCAGGCCCGACCAAGTACTTGTCCATCTAACCCTCAATATCAGTATCGTTATTCACGAGGCTCTCTACTTCATCACTGAAGTCTGCGAAGGTTGCCATCATCCAGCGTGGGTTATCCCGAGCCATCTCGATGACACTCTTTCGCTTGTACAGTTCTTGCAGACGAGGAGTCAACTCCGCCACTCGAATGAGAGCCTTTCCGATGTTGCGTAGCTCATCACGATCTTGGGTTAGCCCAATGAGGTGTTGTAGGACCGGAACCCCATTCACCTGCACCTCCTTGCGGCGCGCGAGTCGTGCAATGCGCTCCTCAAGAGAGCTGATTTCTTGTTCGATGTCCTTGACTGCTGAGTCTCCAGCAGCCATGTTGAAGGTGAACGTGTCGTCACCCTCAAAAGGCAGGACCTCCGGAATCGTCTCCGGATATGGTTCCTGTGTTGGGTCCGGCATCTTTGGCTCCCTTATCGGTGGCCTTGGAAAGACCTAGCTTTTTGGCAACATCAGGGGCGTGCTGCTCAAGCTCTTGTCTGAGATAATATATGCAGTTCAAAGTTGTCATCACGCCACCAACAGCACCGACAACGTAGCTTACGATTTTTCTCTGGACTTCGGATTGACCCGTTGGTGGACCGAAGAACTGTTGGTCCAGTAAGACCTCTTCACGCCATCCCATATTGTCCTCGCTTCATCTTCCACTTCCTGCCGTCAGAACCTAAGGTGCCGTTGTAAGCTTCAATCGCAGTAATGCATACGAGCGTCAGCAATAGAGCTTTGCCACCAAAGACAACGACGACAGGAACAAGAGCCACGGCAGTCAAGATGCCGGTCACTGGACCTGAGGCGATGATGTACCTCTTAGCCCTCTTCGAGAGCTTAGGTAGGTTGCGAACACGCGTGACGCCTATCGCACCTACTCCAAGAGGTATCACATAGGGAACGTCTGGGTTACCGCCACGAACGAGAGCACTGTAGTAGTGACCCATCTCATGATTGACAAGCACACCAGTTGTGAGTGCCGCTATGGACATCGGATATAGACTACCCATAGCTACTGTGGAACCTGCCCCTAAGAAGATGCTAATACCTACGTTACGAAGTGTCTTCTTCGTGTGTTCTTCTATGGTCTTCCCTTGTTACTTGACGAGCAAGAGCTCGTAGATATCGTCTGCTATCGACTGCTGCGTCTCCTGCTTATGGTCGTCAGGGTAGACGCCACCCTCAAGGAGGCTTTCGATTGGCTCATAGTTGATGAGTTCAGCAGCTGCCAGGTAAGCAGTCTTGCACATTTCGAGTCGCTCTCTAGCGAAGTCAACGACTAGCTCCAGCAAGCTGATGTTGCCAGGCTTTGCATCGTTGCCAATCGCATCATCAAGAGCTGTGTTGGCAGACTTCATGATGAAGTGTGCGATGACAAGCTTGCGCTCTGCTTCATAGATGCGCCACTTAGCAGAGATGCGACCGCCTGTTTGCTCATCTAGATGCTCGATGATGGCAAGCATCATCGGTCCCATCGTGTTTTTCTTCTCGACCCTGTTGGCATACCCCATGAAGGCGGTGAGCATCTCACCTTGAGGAGCAGACCTTGATTTGCCTTCTCCACCCGACTCTAGGATGCTCGCTACGAATGGGTCTGGCATCGCATCGAAGAAGGTGAGGACTGCTTCTACAGCTTCGGGTGGCAACTCTTCTGCCAGGAACGTTGGGTGTACCACTCCGCATGTCGGGCAGTCACTCCCATCAAGAGTATGTTTATGCCCTGAGCCTGTCTCAATGTTATCGGCAGCTTTTGCTTCCTCGATGATGTCTTCATCGTCGTCGCAGAAGATATCGGCATCCGGATCGTCACCGAAAGGGTCGTAGCTCATCGTCAGCCTTTGCTTATAGCCGGTTAGCTCTTTTCCACTCCCGTGGGACTTTTCTTGTTCTTCGTCTTCTTCTTCTTGCCCGTCTTGGGTCCAAGCATGTCATCAAGAAATTTGTTCACAAGTTCGTCAGCTTCGGTAACAAGGTTGCGAGGTACGTGACGAATGCGGAAGCGGTATACCTCCTGTATCTCCCTCACGGAGAGTAACAACGGTATCAAGTCTTCATTCTTGCAATCCCATTCGCCATTAATCTGATTGACAACTAGATTAGAGTCGGAGTAAATGATTGGGTCTTCTAAACCCGCCGCCCAACAAAGCATGAGAGCGATAAGAACTGCCTCGTACTCCGCCTGATTGTTATGAGTTCGCCCCAGTGCACGAGCGTACTGTCCTATAAGTTTCTTGTTCTTATAGATAAGAACTGCTGCTGCACCATGACCATGAACAAGATTGCCTTCGTTATCCCTTGTTCCTTGACCACGTGAAGCACCGTCCACGAAGCACTCATAGACTGCCATTTAGACTCTTGACTGTTGACGTTCGACATGACTCATACTTGTATTGTAACGGATGAATCAGTCGTCGCCAATTACCATGTCTTTAATCACGCCACTGATGCTGACTCGTGCTCCGATAAATGCTGTGACGTTGCAGGTATCACAGAAGGCAATCCGAATGTCTTCCTCTTCGAAGCCACCAGTGATAGCGATGGTCTTTTCTTTGAGCACCTGGTAACCAGGCGAAGCTTGAAGCATCTCGGGGCTTGGGTTTGGGATGACAAACATCGTCTCCCCACATTGAGAACAGAGTTCTGCATTACCGTAGTCCATTTTCCCACCTGGGGTCGAAGTCGGGGTCTTTATGACATCGGCAAGGGCACACTACAATCCTCACTCGACACGAGTCTTCGAAAGATATCTCCACCTCTTCAGGGCAAGCATCGTGCTCACCTGTGAGGCACTGTGTAAAAGCTGGCATGAGAACACTTTCCAGAAACGAATCAAAAGTCCAAAACCGATTTCAGTCTTGAAATATTTTCCTAGTTTCGCACCCCTATAGGCTCTCTTGTCTGCGTTTCTCGTGCAGGTGAAGTGAATACATATGTCCTTGAGAATGCGTACCTTCTCGTAGTCGCCTGCTTCTTTTGCTTCTTCTAGCATAGCTTCGTGGCGTTCTATCTCAGCACGCAGAGCTTCGTTCATCGTATTGCTTTCGACTTATCATCAGTCACTTTGTAAGTCTGCTCACCCTTGGACTCAACTGCTTTCATCACAAGGGAGAGGTCACTATTGGGATTGGTGAGCCCTGTTCCCCAACCAAAGGCAGGGTGGATAAAAGTGGCAGGGTGGCCATTGTTCTGACCG
>PXAT01000064.1 GCA_003565775.1 Ectothiorhodospiraceae bacterium
ATGAAACGCTCGCCGGTGATTTCCGCGACGGTGTTGATCAGGGCGGTGATGTCCGCATCCTTCAGATTGAGCGTGACCCCGCCGGCACCATCGGTCACGACCGGCTCTTCGGCCCAGACGGCAGGCTGCTGGAGCGCGACGGTAAGCAGCAGTGCGGCTGCCAGGCTGGCCAGTCGTCGGCTGGTCGGTGGACGCTGCTTCAACATGGTCCGGCTCTCTCTAGGGTGATTATTGCGTAAAGTCGATGGTCAGCGTCTGCGGCGCACCGTCCCGCAGGATCTGCAATTCCACCTGATCCGAGCGGGCGGCGCTACGCAATGCGCGCATGCCCGCCTCGGGGCTGTCCAGCATGGTTCCGTCCAGCGCAGTCACGATGTCCCCGTCCTGCAGCCCGGCCTGTTCCATCAGTCCCTGTTCCTCGCCCGGGCTCAGACGAAAGCCGACAAATCTGTCGCCGTCGGTTTCCGGCTCCATCTGAACGAAACGCGCCATGCTGCCCGGATTGCGCAACAGCTGGCGGCGCGTGTCGCCGAGATTCCCGTCGCCGTCGCCGTTGGTTGCGGCCTCCGGTTCATCGATATCCGGCAACTCCGGCGCCGCGTGGGCCAACTCGATCCGTTCCTCGGGCAGGGTCAGAATTTCGTGGCGACCGTTGCGCAGCAGAACCACGCGGTCGACGTCGATGGCGTCGATGGTGACGCCGCCGGACAGTCGGTCGCCGACACGATAGAGATCCTCGTCACTGCCGTCGGCGGCGATGATGGCAAGGGCACGGTCCTGCTGTTCGCTATGGAACAGTCCGCGCAGGGACAGGTTGAGCCGGGTTCGAGGCGCATCCTTCGGGATCTCCCTGGCCTGTTCGCGACTGGCGGCCGGCCCGAGGAGCTGCATTGCGGCCACGCTGGCGCCGATATTCTGCTGACGATCCGTGCGCCCGTTCATCGCAACGTCGCCGCGGGCTGGCGCGGCGGTTACCGTCGGCGTGTCAGTCGTCACCTGCCACACGATGCGGGCGGCCGTGTCGGCAATCAGGATCACCAGGATCACGGCCGCGAGCAGCGCCAGAAGGCGAAATGCGCGACGGCGCGACGCGGAGCCGGTGATGGTTTCGAGTGCAGCGTTCATCAGATCCAGAATAGTGCCATCGGCGAGTGGTGGTTACATCACGGTAGTACGAAAGGATGACATCATTCACGCGAGGTAACGCTGCGATGTTCGCAGAATCGTGGTTTTCGAGGAGAGGCTCTCCTGCGACGAGGTGCAGTTTCCACGTTGTGCGGGCCGACCGGGGCGGGTCCTGCGACTCGCGCCACATTCCCCCGGTTTCTGCGTTGCGCTGTTCGACCGCAGCATGCCTGCGGCGCAGCGCAGCGCGCCTTGCCTCGGAGAAAATGCGGACTCCAACGCAGGCGTGCGAATACTTCGGCGTTTCCTTAATTGACACGCCCCGATCAAGGCATTATTGTCGCAGCATATTCCATTTGCACGCGAAGTCCGTGCACCCGCATGGCCCCCTTCGATTTCGTCATTTCCAATGCGATGACATTCGGGCGATATCGCCAGAATATTTCACAATTCCTGCAATGAACTGGAGGCAACCCCAGCCGTGAGCGGAGAGATTATTCACGTGAGTGACAGCACCTTCGAGGAACAGGTGTTGAAGTCCGACAATCCGGTCCTGGTCGATTACTGGGCGGAATGGTGCGGCCCCTGCAAGATGATCGCACCGATTCTGGACGAAGTGGCGAAGGATTACGGTGGCAAGCTCACCATTGCCAAGCTGAATATCGATGAGAATCCGGAAACCCCGCCGAAGTTCGGTATTCGCGGGATTCCCACCCTGATGCTGTTCCGCAACGGTTCAGTGGAAGCGACCAAGGTCGGGGCCCTGTCGAAATCCCAGTTGACGGCTTTCCTCGACAGTAATCTGTAGGGCATGGTCCTGCGGGTTGGGTGGTTGAACGCCGACCCGCGCAACACCGGGCATTCAGGACAGAACGGCAGGCGGGCGACGACTCGCCGCCGGAATCAGGGACCTGACCGGTCTGCCCGGCGACGTGAACAGGCATTGCGGGTCCCGGACCCGAATTGCGGGGCTAATCCCGCACAACCCGGAAGGAGCGTCCCGTCCAAGAAGGATGCGACTTCCCGATATTCCATCCAAGGCTGATCGCTCGGCGACGGGGGCCACCCTGTCGACGGCAAGGCCGTTCATGCAAGTGAAGTCATCGACATGAATCTGACCGAGTTGAAGCAAATGCCGGCGGCCGAGCTCGCCGAGTTGTCCCAGGCCTTCGGCATCGACGGCGTTGCCCGGTCCCGCAAGCAGGACATGATCTTCGCCATCCTCAAGGCGCATGCCAAGAAGGGCGAGGACATCCACGGCGACGGCGTCCTGGAGATCCTGCAGGACGGTTTCGGTTTTCTGCGTTCCGCCGACAGTTCGTATCTGGCCGGACCGGACGACATCTACGTGTCCCCCAGTCAGATTCGTCGCTTCAGCCTGCGTACCGGTGACACCATCGCCGGCAAGATCCGGCCGCCGAAAGAGGGCGAGCGCTACTTCGCGCTGCTCAAGGTCAACGAGATCAACTTCGAGGCACCGGAGTCGGCCAAGCACAAGGTGCTGTTCGAGAATCTGACGCCGCTGTTCGCCAAGGAACGGTTCGTACTCGAGCGCGGCAACGGCAGCACCGAAGATCTGACGGCCCGTGTCATCGACATGTGCGCGCCGATCGGCAAGGGCCAGCGCGGCCTGCTGGTGTCGCCGCCCAAGGCCGGCAAGACAATGATGCTTCAGAATATTGCGCAGAGCATCGCCTCCAATAATCCGGAGGCTTACATGATCGTGCTGCTGATCGACGAGCGGCCCGAGGAAGTCACCGAAATGCAGCGCTCGGTGCGCGGCGAGGTGGTCTCCAGCACCTTCGACGAGCCGGCCAGCCGCCACGTGCAGGTTGCCGAAATGGTGATCGAGAAAGCCAAGCGGCTGGTCGAGCACAAGAAGGACGTGGTGATCCTGCTCGATTCCATTACCCGCCTGGCGCGTGCC
Organism: Ectothiorhodospiraceae bacterium; assembly: GCA_003565775.1. Lineage (GTDB taxonomy): Bacteria > Pseudomonadota > Gammaproteobacteria > Nitrococcales > Aquisalimonadaceae > Methylonatrum. The sequence continues at coordinate 3,053 of PXAT01000064.1, forward strand.
TACAACACCGTGGTGCCTTCCTCCGGCAAGGTGCTGACCGGTGGTGTGGACGCCAATGCGCTGCACCGGCCGAAGCGGTTTTTCGGCGCCGCACGCAACATCGAGGAAGGCGGCAGCCTCACCATCATCGCGACTGCGCTGGTGGAGACCGGGTCACGCATGGATGACGTGATCTATGAGGAATTCAAGGGCACCGGCAACATGGAAATCCATCTTGATCGCCGGATTGCCGAAAAGCGCATCTTCCCTTCCATCAACATCAACCGCTCCGGCACCCGCCGCGAGGAGTTGCTGATCAAGCCCGACGAGCTGCAGAAGATCTGGATCCTGCGCAAGGTGCTGCATTCCATGGACGAACTGGCCGCGATCGAGTTCGTGCTCGACAAGCTCAAGGATACGAAAGTGAACGCGGAATTCTTCGAGTCGATGAAGCGGTAGGCATCGAATTTCGAGGTTCCGGGTCTCAGGCTCAAGGTTGCAGGAAACAAGCACCTGAAACCTGCTAAGCGCCGATCAGGCGCTTCTGCGCTTCCCGATACTTCTCCGCCGTCCGTTCGACGATGTCCTTCGGCAGGGTCGGGCCCGGAGCGGTCTTGTCCCAGTCCAGGGTTTCCAGGTAATCCCGCACGAACTGCTTGTCGAAGCTGGGCGGCGATTCGCCGATGCGGTACTGATCGGCGGGCCAGAAACGGGATGAGTCCGGTGTCAGGGCTTCGTCGATCAGGGTCAGCCGGTCAGAGGCATCCAGACCGAATTCGAATTTGGTGTCGGCGATCAGAATGCCGCGCGTGGCTGCATAGGCCGCCGCCTCGCGATAAAGCTGCAGCGTGACGTCACGGACCTGCTCGGCCAGGTCCCGCCCGAGTTGTTCCACCGTCTGTTCGAAACTGACGTTCTCGTCGTGATCGCCGACCTCGGCCTTGGTCGACGGTGTGTAGATCGGTTCCGGCAATTGCTGCGCCTGCTGCAGGCCTGCCGGCAGCGCGATGCCGCAGACGCGGCCATCCTGCTGGTAGTCCTTCCAGCCGGAGCCGATCAGATAGCCGCGCGCGATCGCCTCCACCGGCAACGGCCGCAGGCGTTTCACGATCACGGCGCGTCCGTTGACCTGAGCCCGCTCGTCCGCATCCGGCAGCACCTCCTCCAGCGTCAGGCCCGCCAGATGGTTGGGCACGATGTCGCCGAGCCGCTTGAACCAGAAGCCGGATACCGCAGTGAGGACCGCACCCTTGCCGGGAATCGGATCCGGGAGAATCACATCGAAAGCGGACAGGCGGTCGGTGGTGACAATCAGCAGGTGGTCGTCGCCCACGGCATAGATGTCACGAACCTTGCCGCGCTGAATCAGCGGCAGGCTGGTCAGGGAACTCTCGAACAGGGCTTGCGGTGCAGCTTGCATGGCGATGACTTCACGCTCTTCGGAAACAGGCGCAGCAGTATACGTCAGCCATGCTCGCCGGAACGAACCGATGGTCGGTCGGGGCTGTGCAGCCGACTGACCGCCTCCTCGGGGGTGAGAAACACCTGCCCCGGCTGCATCTGTTCCAGCAGGCCGGAGTGCCGGATCCGCGCCATCACCGGCCCCTTGACCTCCGCCAGATGCAGCTCCAGCCCGGCCTCGTGCAGGTTCTCCACCAGCATTTCCAGGGTTTCCAGCGCACTGTGATCAATCCGGTTGACCGCGCTGAAGATCAGCACCACGTGCCGCAGGTCGGGTCGGTCGGCGACATTATGGGCCACGACCTGCTCCAGCGTTGCGGTATTGGCGAAGTACAGCGATTCGTCGATCCGCAGCAGCAACAGATCCGACCAGGTATCGACATCGTAGTGATCGACATTGCGGTAATGGCTGCTGCCCGGGATGCGACCGACCACGGCGCAGTGGGGATGGCCGGTGCGCCAGAGGAAGATGGCCACCGACAGCAGCAGGCCGGCCAGCAGGCCGAGTTCGATATCGATCAGGACCACGCCGAAAAAAGTCACCAGAAGTGCCGCGGCATCAGCGCGATCGAACCGCCAGGTGCGACGCAGTGCCTCCAGATTGATCAGCGGGAACACGACGACCATGATGACCGCGGCCAGTGCCGCCAGCGGCAGGTAGCGGAACAGCGGTGCCAGCACCAGTGCCGTCAGGGCCACGAGCGCTGCAGTGACAATGCCGGCGAGCTGGGTGCGGGCGCCGGCGTCGAAGTTGGCGGTCGAGCGGCCGAAGGTCCCGGAGACCGGCATCGTGCCGGACAGGGCCGCGCCGGCATTGGCCACGCCCAGCGCCAGCAGTTCGCGGTTCGAGTCGATCCGCTGGCGCCGTCGCCAGGCCAGCATGCGGGCCACGGAAGCGCTTTCGACAAAGGCGACCAGGCTGATGACCAGGGCTGCCGGCAGCAGATCCCGCAAGGAGCCTTGGTCCATGGTCGGCAGGGCGAGTGACGGCAGGCCGCCCGGAATGTCGCCGACCACGGCGACACCCCGGTCGGGCAGAGCCAGCAGCGCGGTCAGCAGCGTGGCGCCGAGTACCACGACCAACGGCGCCGCACGAGACACGAACAGGCTGCTCCGGCCACTCAGTCCGCCACGTGCCAGAAGCCGTTGCAGCGGTGAGCGCGACAGCACCAGCAACAGCAGGCAGCCGGCCCCGAGGAACAGTGTCGGCACATGCGGGATCCAGGTGCCGGCCGCTTTCCCGCTGCCTGTCAGTTGCGGTACCTGGCTCAGGATGATGACCACCGCTGCCCCGCTGGTGAACCCCGAAAGCACCGGATGACTGAGGAAGCTGGTCAGTTCGCCCATCCGCAGCAAAGCCATCAGCAGCAGAATGCCGGCACACAACACGGACAGCATGATCGCACCGCTGACCCACGCCGCGTCGCCGGGACTCAGGCCCTGTCCGGCGAGCGCATTGGCCACCAGCAGTGCGACAACCGAGCCCGGACCCACAGCCAGCGTCCGGCTGCTGCCGAGAAAGGCATACAGCAATGGTGGCAGGATCCCGGCATACAGCCCGAGCATCGGTGGCAGGCCGGCGAGCATGGCGAGCGCCATTCCCTGCGGCACCAGCAGCACGGCGGTGATCAGCCCGGCGAGCAGGTCATCCTGTAACACCTGGCCGCGGGATTCGCGGACCCAGTGCGGCAGAGAGGGGCGGAATTTCGGTAATCCGGCCATGCGCGTCCTGCGTCGCTGGGGAATCGGTTCAGGCTGACTTGATCACGCCATAGGCGTCCAGTGCCTGCCTGCGAGAGTCTGCCAGATCGACGATCGGATGCGGATAATCGTCGCCCAGCCGCACCCGTGCCTGGCGCAGTACATCGGCCGGCGCCTGCCAGGGGGCGTGGATGTGTTTTGCCGGCAGTCGCTTCAGTTCAGGCACCCAGCGGCGGACGTAGTCGCCTTCCGGGTCGAAGCGCTCGCCCTGGCGCACCGGGTTGAAGATCCGGAAATAGGGTGCGGCATCGGCGCCGCTGCCCTGGATCCATTGCCAGCCCATACTGTTGCTGGCGAGGTCGGCATCCACCAGCGTGTCCCAGAACCAAGCTTCGCCGCGCTGCCAGGGAACACGCAGATTCTTGGTCAGCAGCGAGCCGACCACCATGCGCACCCGATTGTGCATCCAGCCCGTTGCCCAGAGCTGGCGCATGCCGGCATCGACGATCGGGATGCCGGTCTGGCCCCGTTGCCAGGCCCGCAGCAGCGTTTCCTGGTCGTCGGCCCACGGAAAGTGCCGGAAGCGCTGGTCCAGCGGTTCATCCGGCATCTGCGGGTTCTGGAACAGCAGATGGTGGGCGAATTCGCGCCAGCCGATTTCCGAGAGAAAGCTGTTGCGGTCGTCATCGGCCGGCATCGTTTCAGCAGCGGCGGCGACCTGGCGGGGGCCGATCTCGCCGAAATGCAGATGCGGCGACAGACCGGAAGTGCCGTCCACGGCCGGCAGATCCCGCCGTTCGTCATAACCGGCCAGCCGTTCTTTCAGAAAGTCCTGCAGCCGTTGCCAGGCGCCGGCCTCGCCCGGCTGCCAGCTCGCCGCGAGCCCCTCGTCCCAACGAATCCGTGGCAACAGGCCGAGCGCAGCAGGCCGTTCCCCGTCAGGCCATGCCGATGGTACCGGCACCGTTTCCGGTCGTTCCCGGGGGGTGGCGAAAGCGGTCCTGCCTGCCGCGCGCCAGAAGGGGGTGAACGCACGGTAAGGGCCGCCGCTCTGGTTTTTCACCATCCAGGGCTCGCGCAGCAGGGCCGCATTGTGGCTCTCGGCGGTGAGGCCCGCCTCACGCAGGGCCTGCTTGATGGTGCTGTCACGGTCGCGCAGCGCAGGCTCGTATAGCCGGTTCCAGTGCACCGCCTCGGCGCCGGTCTCCGCGACCAGTTGCCGAAGCAGGGCGAGACTGTCGTCGCCGCGGCGGATGACCAGCCGTGAGCCGCGCTTCTCCAGTTGCTCTGCAAGGGCCTCCAGCGAGTGGTGTAGCCACCAGCGGCTGGCGGCGCCGGCGCGCCAGTGGCCCTCTTCGTCAGGGCAGTGCAGGTAGACGGGGATGACGGCGGCGTGGGCACAGGCGGCGAGCAGGGCGGGGTTGTCCGTCAGGCGCAGATCGCGCCGGAACCAGATCAGGGCCGGCTTCATCCGCTACTCCGCGCGGCCCCCGCGCGAGCCGGCGGCAGCCGGCGACCGATGGCGCGCAGAGCGGTCTGCGGATCGGAAATCGGGATGCTGTTGCTGGCCGGCACATCGTTCCAGTTCGCGGCTTCGTCCAGCAGGAAAACCGGACAGGGCAGGTCGGCCATGAGCTCCAGCAGCCCGCGCGGCGGCCGCCGGCTGTGGCTGGACAGGACCAGTCCGGCGCAATGGGACGCCCGTACTGCTTCGGCGAGCGGACCGCTGGCGACATCGGCACCGAGCAGAACCACCCGATAGCCAGTGGCCTGCGCCTCGACGCATAGCAGCAGCAGCGAGATATCGTCGGATTCGCCGGCGGGACAGGCGGTCAGCAGGATCGGTCCCTGGCCGCGTGCCCCGTGATGCAGGAAGCGGGACCCGAGACGGTTGCGCAGCGTTGCCTGCAGCAGATGGCGATGAGCCAGTACCAGCTCGTTTTCCTGGCCCTCGGCAGCCAGCTGGGCGAGCAACGGACGGGCCAGTCGTTCAAGCACGGCTTCCACCGGAAACAGGCTCAGGGTGTCGCCGCAGGCGGCGTCGATGACGTGCTCGTCAAAGGTTTCCAGGGCCCGGCGCCAGTTGTTCAGATGTCGCTGCCAACTGTCGGTCTCGCCGGAAACGTCTTCGGCTGAAGCGGCTCCGCCGCTGCCGTCGTCATCCTCTTCCAGCACCTGCCGGGCCTGACTGATCGGAATCCCCCGCTCGAGCAGTACCAGGATGTGCTGAATGCGCCCGACGTCGTCTTCCGTGTAGAGGCGGTGCCCTTTGGCGGTGCGCTGCGGACGGATCAGGCCGTATCGACGTTCCCACGCCCGCAGGGTCACCGGATTCACGCCCGTCATGGCGGAAATGGTTCGGATGGGATACAGGCCCTTGCTCAAAACCCAGACTCCTCGATGGCACCCCGAGGAAGCTCTGACTTCTCGGGACGCATCCGCGTGTATAGGTACTGTATCAGTTTCACTTTCGCCGCACCGGATTAATTCCGCTCTCCGCAGCGGATGCGATCCAGCACCTCATACCGCAGCGGGTAGGGGGACATGTCACCGGCCGGGACCGCCCGGGATTCGGTTACGGTCCAGTCTGCCGGGTCGAACGCGGGGAAGAAGGTGTCGCCGGGAATCGTCGCCTCGACCCAGGTCAGATACAGACGATCCGCACGCGGCAGAAAGGCGGTATAAAGATCGGCGCCGCCAATCACCATGATCTCGTCGGCCCCGTCGCAGGCGGCCAGCGCCGCCTCGATATCGTGCACCACCGCACAACCCTCGGCCCGGAACGCCTTATTGCGCGTCAGCACGATATTCAGGCGTCCCGGCAGCGGGCGTCCGATGGATTCATGGTTACGCCGACCCATGATGATCGGCTTGCCCATGGTGATCGTCCGGAAATAGCGCAATTCTGACGGGATTCGCCAGGGCAGATCACCATCACGACCGATCACGCGGTCGGGCGTCAGGGCGGCAATCAAAGATATGAGCATGCGATCGGTCAACGTTTAACGTTCATGGTTTCAAGGAAGCGCTGATTCACGCCCGCGTTTCCTCAACACAATCTCTGAACCTCGAACCTCGAACCTCGAACCTCGAACCTCGAACCTCACACCGCCACCTTCGCCTTGATGTGCGGATGGTACTGGTAGCCGTCGAGGCGGAAGTCGTCGAAGCGGAAGGCGAACAGGTCGTCGATCGTCGGATTCAGGTGCATGGTCGGCAGCGGGTAGGGTTCGCGCGACAGTTGCAGGTCGGCCTGCTCCAGGTGGTTCATGTAGAGGTGCGCGTCGCCCAGGGTATGCACGAAATCACCCGGTTCCAGATCGCAGACCTGCGCCAGCATCAGGGTCAGCAGGGCGTAGGACGCGATGTTGAAGGGCACGCCGAGAAAGATGTCCGCGCTGCGCTGGTAGAGCTGACAGGACAGCTTGCCGTCGGCCACGTGGAACTGGAACAGCGTGTGGCAGGGTGGCAGGGCCATGGCCTCGACCTCGGCCGGATTCCACGCCGAGACGATGTGCCGCCGCGAGTCCGGGTTGCGACGCAGGCCGTCCACCAGGCGCTGGATCTGGTCGATGCGCGTGCCGTCGGGGGCCGGCCAGGATCGCCACTGCACGCCATAGACCGGGCCCAGTTCGCCGTTCTCGTCGGCCCATTCGTCCCAGATGCTGACGCCGTTTTCCTTGAGGTAGGCGATATTGCTGTCGCCGCGCAGGAACCAGAGCAGCTCGTGGATCACCGACTTGAGATGGACCCGCTTGGTGGTGACCAGCGGAAAACCGTCACGTAGCGGAAAACGCATCTGATAGCCGAATACCGACAGCGTGCCGGTGCCGGTGCGGTCGTCCTTGCGGGCGCCATGTTCCCGAACATGGCGCATCAGATCGAGGTACTGTTTCATCAGGTTTCAGGTTTCAGGTTGCGACGGTAAGCCAGCGCGATCAGCGCCAGGCCGGCCAGCACCATGGGCAGCGACAGAAGCTGGCCCATGGTCAGCCAGTCAAACGCCAGGTAGCCGATATGCGCGTCCGGGATGCGGACGAACTCGACGATGATCCGTACCGAGCCGTAGACGGTCAGGAACAGCCCGGAGACGGCCATGGTCGGGCGCGGCTTGCGCGAGAACAGCCACAGCACCGTGAACAGCAGCACGCCCTCCAGCAGGAACTGATAGAGCTGTGATGGGTGCCGCGGTTCCATGCCGAGCGGCGGGTAGATCATACCCCAGGGCAGATTGGTGGTGTGGCCCCAGAGTTCGCCGTTGATGAAGTTGCCAATACGCCCGAGACCGAGCCCCAGCGGCACCAGTGGGGCGACAAAATCCATCAGTTCGAAGAAGGTGCAGCCCAGCTTGCGCGCATACAAAGCGCAGGCGAGCAGCACGCCGATCAGCCCGCCGTGGAAGGACATGCCGCCCTGCCAGACGCGGATCAGACGTAGCGGATCGTCGGCCACCGCTGCCAGATCGTAGAACAGGATGTAGCCGAGGCGGCCGCCGGCGATGACCCCGACCGCAACATAGATCAGCAGATCCTCCATCTGCTTCGGCTGTACCGGCGTCCAGGCATGCCGCGAGCGGCTGCGGCCCAGCAGGTAGGCGCCGAGGAAACCCAGGCCGTACATCAGGCCGTACCAGTGCACGGCCAGCGGGCCGAGCTGGAACGCCACCGGGTCGATATCGGGATACATCAACATGCTGCGCGTGTGTCCTTATTCCGCCGGCGTTGGCCGGAGTGGTGTCAGGGTGACGTCCAGGCCGGCAGCAGCCGGCAGGTCATGCATTTCAGGTAGCGCGTTTCGGGCATGGCCGCGTGCATCGGATGGTCCGCCGCCTGGTGGCCGCGCTCCACCAGTTGCAGGCTGCGGTCCAGGTGACGTGCCGCCCCCAGTGCTTCCTGCAACAGGGCATCTTCACTGACGTGCGAGGAACAGGAGGCGGAGAACAGAATTCCCTGCTTTTCCAGCACCTGCATTGCCAGCCCGTTCAGGCGACGATAGCCGGCCAGACCGTTGCGCAGGTCCTTGCGACGCTTGACGAAAGCAGGCGGATCGAGGATGACCACGTCGAACTTCTGTCGATCCGTGCGCAGCGCCTGCAGCACTTCGAAGGCATCCCCCTCGATCGTGGTCAGACGCTCCTCGACCCGGTTGAGCTCGGCGTTGAGGGTGGTCTGGTCCAGGGCTTCCGAGGAGCTGTCCACGCAGCTCGCACTGGCGGCCCCGGCGGCCAGAGCCTGCAAGCCCCAGCCACCGGCGTAACTGCAGACGTCCAGTACCCGGGCTCCGGCCACATAGTCGGGCAGGCGCGCCCGGTTGGCACGGTGATCGTAGAACCAGCCGGTCTTCTGGCCACCCAGGGTGGGGACGCGGAAATGGCAGCCGTTTTCCTCCACCTCCAGGTGTCCCGGATCGTCGCCGGCGACCCATGCGGTATAGCTGTCGAGCCCTTCGAGTTCACGCAGGCCACTGTCGGCGCGCAGCAGGATCTGCTTCGGTGCGACCACTGCCTGCAGGGCGTCAACCAGCGGCTCGCGCAGTTGCTCCATGCCGGCGGTATTGATCTGCATCACGCAGACATCGCCGTAGCGATCCACCACCAGGCCCGGAAGACCGTCGCCCTCGCCGTGGACCAGTCGGTAAAACGGACCCGGGAACAGGCGTTCGCGCAGATCGAGGGCCAGCCGGAGCCGTTCCTCCAGCATCGCCTGATCGGGCAGGCGCTTGCTGTCCCGGCTCATCAGGCGGCCGCAGATCAGCGAATGCGGATTGACATAACCGCTGCCGATGGCCCGGCCCGCATGTTCCCTGAACACGGCGGGAGCCCCGGGCGGCAGATCGCGAATCGGCGAGCGATTGGTGTCGACCTCGTTGCTGAAGATCCACAGGTGGCCACCGCGCAGGCGTCTTTCTTCGCCCTTCTTCAGCCATATTTCACAGGCCGCATCGTGCATGCATGTCTCCGGGCTGGAGGAAGCGCCGTCTTGCTTCCTCTGCTGTTGTGCGTGGGCCGCGAGGATAAGGCAAGCGTTGCACGATGAACATCCTGCCACCTGTTGTTGGAGAACGTCAGCTTGCAGGCGTAGGCTGCGCCGCTACTATTGCCGCTGTGCATTGAGAAAACACTGAATCCGTACCCATGCTTCCCTGGTCGCCCGGCCGGTTCGGCCACTGACGGTATTGCGCCATCGGCCCGGTCGTTGTCAGCTACCCGACCCGGTGCCGCGCCTTGCCAGATGACCAAAACCGGTTTCGGGCGCAGACTCGGGAGTCGATCAGCGTTTTTCTCAGTCGGAAATGCCATTTCCCCGGGGGGATCATCCGTGCCGTTTCGTATTCTTGGCCTGCTTTTCTGTGTTTTCCTGATTCTGCCTGCCGGCGTTCACGGCCAGCAGACCCAGTACATTTCCGATGAGTTGCAACTGGACATGCGCAGCGGTCCGGGCAACCAGTACCGGATCCAGCAGATGCTTTCTGCCGGCACCGAGGTGCAGGTGCTTAACGAGCGGGATGGCTGGACCCAGATCCGCCTGTCCGGCGGCCAGGACGGCTGGGTGCTGACACGGATGCTCAGCGATTCTCCCAGCGCGCGTTCGCGGCTCGAGTCGGCCGAAGGAGGCATGCAGGAAGCGCTCGAGGAAAACGAGGCTCTCAGCACATCCCTTGCCCAGGCGGAGGAGCGCATTGCCGAACTCGACGAGGCGCTGGCTCAGGCCACGGGACAGCGCGATCAGATGAGCCAGGAGCTCGAGCAGGCATCCCAGGGGCTCGAGTACTACGACGCCAATCAGGAGCTGCGCAAGCAGGTCATCGACCTGCGCCGCGAACTCGAGGACATGGCCCAGGAGAACGATCGCCTGCGCGGCCGCAACGACCAGCAGTGGTTCATGGTGGGTGGCATGGTGGCCGGCGCCGGCATCCTGTTCGGCCTGATCATCCCGCGCATCCGCTGGCGCCGGCAACGCTCGAGCTGGGGTTCGGGCGGGCTTTAAGGAAACGCTGAAGTATTCCCGCGTCTGCGCCCGAGACCGGTTTTGGTCATCTGGCAAGGCGCGGTGCCGGTTCGGTAGTGATCCTACCGGGCCGGATTGCTGGACGCTAAATTGGCTGGTTCCGGGGGGGCGATGCCGGTCGGCCGGATGCCGGCTCCGGAACCGCTGCAAGGGCATTCTGCCCGCTTGACGGCCGCGTCCCTGCGGCCGACATTCCTCCGCCGACATCCGCCCGCCCGGCTTGATGTGTGTGGCGCACCCGACTGGAATGGCTTCGAGGCCAGCCCGAATCCGGCACTGCGGTTCGTGCCGGGGTAAGGCATCCCCCGATTTTGATCTTTCCGGCCCAGAATCCTGTCTTTGACGGAATCGCTGCGTCGCGCCCGCCCATTGTTGTAGTGTGCTGCATTGAGAAAGACTCGGGGCACGCGCGCGCTCCGGTCCGAAATTCGAAGTGGATCAGGCCGCAGCCGCGGCCGTGGAGTTGCTGATGACCACCGCGCCGCCCGATCTCAGGAAGATGCTAACGGAACTGATCGCTATTCCGTCGGTGAGCAGTGTCGATCCGGCGCATGATCAGGGGAATCGTGCCGTGGTCGAGCGGCTGGCCGAGTGGATGGAGGGCATGGGCTTTGCCTGCGAGTTGCAGGGCGTGCCCGATGCACCGGACAAGGCCAATCTGATTGCCACGCTTGGTCGCGGTGAGGGCGGACTGGTGCTGGCCGGGCACACCGATACCGTGCCCTATGACGACACCGGCTGGTCATCGGATCCGTTTACCCTGTCGGAACGCGACGGCCGGCTATACGGTCTCGGCACCAGCGACATGAAGTCCTTTCTCGGCCTGGTGCTGGAGGCGGTGCGTGACCTGAAGGCCGAGGATCTGCATCAGCCGCTAGTGGTGCTGGCGACCGCCGACGAGGAGAGCGGCATGACCGGCGCCAAGGCCCTGGTCGACAGCCAGCGCCGGCTGGGTCGGCATGCGGTGATCGGCGAGCCGACCAATCTGCGCCCGGTGCACATGCACAAGGGCATCCTCATGGAATCCATCCGCATCCAGGGACGTTCCGGCCATTCCAGCGATCCTTCGCTGGGATGCAGTGCGCTGGAGGGCATGGTCCGGGTGCTGAATGACATCGTCGCCTTCCGCCAGCAATTGCAGTCGAAGAACGTCGATCCGCGCTTTTCGGTTCCGGTACCGACACTGAACCTCGGACATATCCACGGTGGCGATAATCCGAACCGGATCTGCGCCCATTGCGAACTGCAGATCGATATCCGCCCGCTACCCGGCATGGACCTGCAGGAGTTGCGCGAGACCATTCGCCAGCGCATCACCCGGGTATTGGGCGAGGATGGCCTGGCGCTGGAAATGCGTTCGCTGTTTCCCGGGTTGCCGCCGATGGAAACGCCGGTTCAGGCCCGGATCGTGCGTGCTGCCGAGGCGCTGACCGGATCTCAGGCCGAGGCAGTCGCCTTCGGCACCGAAGGTCCTTATCTGCGTGACCTGGGCATGGATGTGGTGATCCTCGGACCGGGTGATATCGCCCAGGCCCACCAGCCGGACGAGTACCTGGCTGTCGACCGGCTGCAGCCGACCGTGGACATGTTGCGGAAACTGGTACACCAGTTCTGTCTCACTCCGGCCGAGGAGGAGGCGCCGTGAGTCATCGGCCCGCCGACTTCGTCCACTGGTTCCGGCAGGGCGCTCCGTACATCAACGCGCATCGCGGGCGGACCTTCGTCATCAGCGTCGGCGGTGAGGCCACCGGTGACGTCGGCTTTGCCGGCCTGATTCACGATGTGGCGCTGCTCAACAGTCTCGGCGTCCGGGTGGTGCTGGTGGCTGGTGCCCGTGCGCAGATCGAACAGCGACTGCAACAGCGTGGTCTCGCGATCCGTTATCACCAGGGCCTCCGGGTGACCGACGACGACGCCCTCGACTGCGTGAAGGAGGCCGCCGGCAGCGTGCGCGTGGAGATCGAGGCGCTCCTGTCGATGGGGCTCGCCAATTCGCCGATGGCCGGCTTCCGCGTGCAGGTGGCATCCGGCAATTTCGTGATTGCGCGTCCGGTGGGTGTGCGGGACGGCATCGATTTTCTGCACACAGGCGAAGTGCGTCGGGTCGACAGCAGTGCCATTCGGCAGCGTCTGGACGACGGCTGTGTCGTGCTGGTGACACCGCTGGGCTATTCCCCCACCGGCGAGGTGTTCAATCTGGTGGCTGAGGATGCGGCGCTGGCGGTGGCCGGCGCACTGCAGGCGGACAAGCTGCTGTATCTGGCCGACGGCAATCTGTGCGAGGACGATGACGGCGAGCTGATTCGCGAGATGGATCTGCCGCAGGCCACGGCTCTGGCCGAGAAGCTGGCGCCGGAGTCGGACGCCCGGCGTTTGCTGGACAGCGCGGTTCAGGCCTGCAGCCGCGGGGTGCAGCGCGTCCATCTGCTGAATCGGGCGCTGGACGGATGCCTGCTGCAGGAGCTGTTTACCCGCGACGGCGTCGGCACACTGGTCTCGGGTGATCGTTTCGAATCCCTGCGCCGCGCCACCGTCGATGACATCGGCGGCATCCTCGAGCTGATCGAACCGCTGGAGCGCGATGGTGTACTGGTGCGGCGCTCACGCGAGCAGCTGGAGACCGCAGTCGGGGAATTCACCGTGGTCGAGCGTGATGGCACCATCATTGCCAGTGCCGCCCTGAGCCCGCACCCCGATCACCGCGTGGGCGAGCTGGCCTGTTTCGCGATTCATCCGGAGTACCGTGGCTGTCATCGAGGTGACACGCTGCTGCGGCATGTGGAGCGCGAGGCCGAGCGCCTGGGTCTGACACGTCTGTTCGTGCTGACGACCCGCACCGCGCACTGGTTTCAGGAACGGGGATTCGAACCGGGGAAACTGGACGATCTGCCCACCGAACGGCGGCAACTCTACAATCTGAAGCGGAATTCGCGGGTGTTCATCAAGGCGCTGGGGAAGCACTGACGCATTCGCACCTCGGCGCTGGCGCGCGTCTCCTCAAGCGTTTCGCTAGGGGTGGGGGACAATGAAACCGGTTGTGCCGGTCGTATCGGCAATGCGTTGCCGCATGGTTTCGACCTCCTGCCGGTTTTTCATTGGCCCGACGCGTAAACGGTAAATCGGGCCCTGGTCATCCCTTGATTCCGCAATGAACGCGTCGACGTCGGCCGCCCGCAACCGATCACGTTCCCGCACGGCGTTGCTCTGCTGGCGAAAGCTGCCGAGCTGGAGGGCGAAGCCGGGTTCGTCTTCGACCGCTGGCGGCGGTTCATCCCGAGGGGGCGGTTCGTCCGCCGGCGGTTCCGCGGTTACCTCCGTGCCGGTGACCTCGGTCTCGGGAACTTCCGTCTCGGCCGCCGGCGGCGGCCCCTGCCGCGGGGGCGGCTCGTCCTCGACCGCTGGTGGCCGCTCCTGCCGTGGAGGTGCCTGGTCCGCCGATAACTCGGCCACCTCCGAACCAGTGATTTGCGAACCGATCTCCTCCGGCACCGGGCCGCGCTGCATGGCGGGGCTGGCACGGGTCGTGTCGTCGCCACTGTCAGCCTCGGGTTCGGTCTGTTCCGGGGTGATCCGCTGTCGTGCGCCCATGCCGGCCAGCTGCCCCAGGGCTTCCACTGCGCGCGCGTGGCCTCCGGAGGCGCTCGCCTGGATCCAGCGCAGGGCGGCCTGGTCATTCTGGCTAACGCCCTGACCCTGGTAGTACATATAGCCGACGGTGTACTGGGCTTCGTGGTTACCGTCTTCCGCCTCGCGCAAGAGCAACTCGAATGCCTGGCTGTAGCGCTCGTCCAGGTAGGCCTGCTTGCCCCGTTCGAACCGTTCGGCATCGCCCGGCGTGCCGCCCCCGGACGCGGCGCAGCCGAGCAGCAGCGCGAGGCTGCCGGTCAGGACGATCAGTCGGGCGCCGGATCGGCGATTCATCGCTTTCATCTCCAGGAGATCCTGCGTCTGCACGTTGCGCGTCATTTCGCATCCCGCTGCGGTCGTGTGTTTCTGTGACGCCCGGCGCAGACTTCGTCAACCCGCCGACAGTATCGTCTTGCGGAAACCATGGCCAGAGTTCCGAGGGACGGGATGGACCAGACAGGTGGTAAAGCGTCCGCGCTGTCAGCGCCGATCCGGCTGTTGCAGATTACCGATATGCACCTGTCGGCGGATCCCTCTGCCACCCTTGCCGGGGTGGTGACCGATCGCAGTTGTCGCGACGTGTTCGCGCTGGCTGCCCGCTACACGCCCACGCCGGATCGGCTACTGCTGACGGGTGACCTGAGTCAGGACGGCAGCAAGGCTTCCTATGGTCGGGTGAAGGCCTACGCCGAGGCCTTATCGGTGCCGGCTCGCGTGATCCCCGGCAATCACGATGCTCCGGAAATCATGCGCGCCTGTTTCAGCGAAGGCGAGGTCCTCTGGCTTGATCATGAACTGCTGGGTGACTGGCTTCTGGTGATGCTGAACTCGATGGTGCCCGGGTCGCCGCACGGCCATCTGTCGGAATCCGAACTGGAGCGGCTGGACCAGGTGCTGAGAGAGGTTCCTCACCGGCATGCCCTGATCTGCCTGCATCATCAACCGGCTCCGGTGGGCGCGCGCTGGCTGGACGCCATCGGTGTGGACAACGGTGCTGAACTGGCCGAGCGCCTGGAGGCTCACGACCGGGTGCGCGGCGTGCTCTGCGGTCATGTGCATCAGGAAGTGCACAGTCGTCTCAAGCATTTTCCGCTGCTTGCCAGTCCGTCAACCTGTATTCAGTTCCGACCGGGTAGCGAGGGCTTCGCGCTGGACGCGCGGGCTCCCGGATATCGCTGGCTGACGCTCAGGGCCGATGGCCATATCGAGTCCGGCGTCAATCGGCTGGACACGGTGCCGGCGGAACTCGATCTGGCCAGCGGCGGCTATTGACCGCGCACAAAGGGGCTTACCCCGCTATCCTCCCCGGGTCCGTCGATCTGATTCCTTTTGGCCGGGAGACCATGATGCATGGCTGATGAATCCGTCCCCCTTAACAGCGAGATACGCCGGCTGCGTGAGGAGCTGTCCGCAGCGCGCAAGCGTCTGGAGGCGGAGGAGTCCCGGTTTCAGGCACGCCTCGAGAGCCAGCGGACGCGCCTGGAGGCCGACGCCCTGCGGCAGCAGGCGGCCGAAGTCTCGCGGCGGCGCCAGCTGGAGCAGGAGATCACCGCACTGCACGAGCGTCTGGCGGCGAGCGGCGATGGTGGCGCGGCAACACAGGAAGAGCGGCAGCAGCGGCGTGACGAGCTGGAGCGTGAACTGGTCGTCAGTCAGAAGAATGCCGCCTCGCTGGAAGAGGAACTGTTGCTGACGCGCCAGGCCCTGAATCTGTCGGAGCGGGCGCGCGCAGCCGCGCGCAGCCGGGCTCTGCGGCTGGCGACGGTATTGCGCGAACTGCGCCATCAGATCGAAGCCGGCAGCAAGCCGGACCGCTTTCCCGCGGGCAGACACTTCGACGGCAGGCGTCTGGGCCATGGTGATGTGAACGAAATCGACATGGACCGCGCCAACGCGGTGCTGCGCGAGGTCGAACGGGCGCTGGACAGACAGGATGCCGATGACGACGAAACCGACGGTGACGGCGACATCGCCGGACGTCGCACCGACTGGATGCATCAGTTTCTGGACTTCCCCGGTGACGAATCCTTCGAACGTCGGCGTCGGGAGCGCGAGCAGGCACGTGAGCGGGAACAGGAGGAGGCATCCTCGGGCGGAGCACCGCAGCCGGTCTCCACGGCCGAGCCGGTGATGCCGTCCCGAGCCGCGGTGGAGCCCCCGCCGCAGCCTCGGGTCCCGGCATCACGCCCGAAACGGCAGGGGGTTCTGGGCAGACTGCTCCGCGGCTGGCCGTTCCGGCGCTGACTCGAAGCAGGCACTGCGGTCCGGACCGGGGTCAGGCATTTTCCTCGCGGGGACGTCGGGCGCAGACGCGGCAATAGATCAGCGCTTTCCCTGGGGAGACACTGAACTTATTCCCGAGCGCCAAGGGGTTGGCATCGCATTTTCCCCGGCAGCTGCGTTGCGCTGCTTGACCGCAGGGTGACTGCGGCGCGGCGCAGCGCCTTGCCTCGGCAAAAATGCGATGCCAACGCGAAAGTGCGAATAAATCAGTGTCTCCCTAGACCTCGATCATCTCGAAATCGGATTTCGCGGCGCCGCATTCGGGGCAGACGAAGTCGTCCGGGATGTCTTTCCAGGCCGTGCCCGGTTTGATGCCTTCCTCCGGCAGACCGTCCTTCTCCTCGTAGATCCAGCCACATACCACGCACATCCAGGACTTGTGTTCCATCGAAAATCCTTCCACGTTTCGTCAATGAGGGGCGCAATGTAACCCGCAGAAGTATTGATTCCAAAGTGTTGTTAACGTGCGGGAATAGACCAGAGCTTCCTGAAGGAGACTGCCGTGAGCCGCGCCGTGCAAGGTCTGTATGTGATTACCGATGGGTGCAGCCGCGGCGTCGATGCGCTGCTGGCCGCCTGCGAACCGGTCCTTGCAGCCGGCGCGGGTGTGCTCCAGTACCGGGACAAGACCGACGACCAGGATCGCCGCCGCCGCGAGGCAGTGGCGCTGGCTGCACTTTGCCGCCACCACGGCTGTCTGTTCATCGTCAACGACGATCCCGGCCTCGCGCTGCGCAGCGGCGCCGACGGTGTCCACCTCGGCCAGTGGGACAAGTCACTGGATGTGGCGCGCGAACTGCTCGGGCCATCGGCCGTGATCGGCGTCTCCTGTTACGATTCGCTCGCGCGCGCCCACGAGGCGCAGTCGGCCGGCGCCGATTACCTGGCCTTCGGCGCGGTGTTTCCATCCACTACCAAGCCCGAGGCGGCGCGCGCGTCGCCGGAACTGCTGCGCGAAGCGCGCAATGTGTTTCCGGACACAGCGCTGGTCGCCATCGGCGGCATCAGCGCCGACAATGCGGCCGAGGTTGCTGCGACCGGCGTCGATGCGCTGGCGGTCATCAACGGCGTATTCGCAGCGCCGGACCCGGCGGCAGCCGCGGCCCGTATCCGGGACGCCATTCAGTCACGTTAATCCTTAAACGGCGGTCAGTTGTGCCGTCACGGAGGAGATTTGCAGACCATGAAGCAGTCCACTGCCCTGTTTGCCGAAGCCCAGAAACACATCCCCGGTGGCGTCAATTCACCGGTGCGCGCGTTCCGCGGCGTTGGCGGCACGCCGGTATTCATCCGCAGGGCGCAGGGGCCCTATCTGCACGACGAGGATGGCAACCGCTACATCGATTACGTCTGTTCCTGGGGCCCGGCGATCGTCGGGCATGCGCATCCGGAAGTGGTCGAAGCCGTGTCGAAGGCGGCAGCGAACGGACTCAGCTTCGGCGCGCCGACCGCCGTGGAGACCGAGATGGCCAAGGCGGTGAAGCGGCTGTTCCCGTCCATGGAACTGCTGCGCATGGTCAATTCCGGTACCGAAGCGACCATGAGCGCGCTGCGTCTCGCCCGTGGTTTCACCGGACGGGACAAGATCGTCAAGTTCGAGGGCAACTACCATGGCCACGTGGATTCCCTGCTGGTGAAGGCCGGCTCCGGTGCGCTGACCTTCGGCACGCCGACCTCGCCGGGGGTGCCGGCGGCGGTGGTCGAGCAGACGCTGACCCTGGATTACAACGACGCCGCGCAGGTGCGCCAGGTCTTCGCCGACATCGGTGATGAGATCGCGGCAGTGATCGTCGAGCCGGTGGCCGGCAACATGAACTGCGTGCCGGGGCAGCCCGCCTTCCTGCAGGCCCTGCGGGATGTCTGCACGGAGCATGGCACCGTGCTGATCTTCGACGAGGTCATGAGCGGTTTCCGGGCCTCGCTCGGCGGCGCGCAGGCGCATTACGGCATCACGCCGGATCTGACGTGCCTCGGCAAGGTGGTCGGTGGCGGCATGCCGGTGGGTGCGTTCGGCGGCCGCCGCGACATCATGGAGCAGTTGGCCCCGCTGGGCCCGGTCTATCAGGCGGGCACCCTGTCCGGCAATCCGGTGGCCATGGCGGCCGGCCTGAAGACCCTGGAGATCATCTGCCGCGACGGTCTGTTCGACACTCTGGCCAGTCGCACCATGGGTCTGGTCCGCGAACTCAAGCTGACTGCGGATCGCCATGGCGTGCCGCTGCAGGTCAATCAGGTGGGCAGCATGTTCGGTGTGTTCTTCACCGAGGGTGGCCCGGTGACCAGCTTCAAGGACGTCAGCGCCTGCGATGGCGAGCGCTTCAAGACGGTCTTCCATGCCCTGCTCAAGGACGGCATCTACATGGCACCGTCAGCGTTCGAGGGCGGCTTCACGTCGATGACCCACGACGATGCGGTGATGGAGGAAACCGTGGCGGCGTTTGATCGCGTTCTCGGAAACCTCTGAGGTTTCCGAGAACGCGCCCGGCGCCATAACGAAGCCTGCCCGGGCGCCGGGCGCGTCACGCTTGCGTGACAAGGTCCGGTAACAGGTGCTTCAGGCCGCGCAGGCGTTCGATCGGGTCGTGCAGTTCCAGCAGGCGCTGGCGTTCGCCGAGTTCCAGCGGCAGCACCTCGGCGAGGCGGCAGCTCAGCCAGTGGGCCTCACCGCGCCGGTCCTCGACATGCTGATAGCCCAGGTCGCTGACCTGGAGGATCCGGTCCAGCAAGGCATGGATGGCGGCTGGCTGTTGCGGTGCCGGTTCGGACTCCGGGTCCTGCAGCCGTTCGATGTGACCGCCGAGCAATCGGTTCCCGGCGACGTCGCTGTCCAGCAGTCGAAAGCGCTGTTCGCCGATGGCGGTTATGCCGAGCAGGCCATCCTGCCGCTGTTCCCAGTCGACAATGCGCGCCAGGGTGCCGATCTGGAAAGGAATCGCGGGCTGGCCGGCCTCGTTCCCGTCGCGGATCAGGCAGACGCCGAAGCAGACGTTTTCGCGCAGGCAGTGACGCACCAGGTCGATATAGCGGGTCTCGAAAATCCGGAGTTGCAGCGGTCCGCCGGGGAACAGCACGGTGCGGAGCGGAAAGAGATTGATGCGTTCCACGGCTCCATCCTCATGCAGGTTTGGCGCCCCAGCGGGGCAGCATTGCGTGCTCGACACCCAGATGATCGAGAATCCGGGCAACCACGAAATCCACCAGCTCCTCGACCGACTGCGGTCGATGATAGAAACCGGGGCTCGGCGGCAGGATGACGGCGCCGCAGCGGCTCAGGCGCAGCATGTTCTCCAGGTGCAGGGTGGAAAACGGGGTCTCCCGCGGCACCAGGATCAGTTGCCCGCGCTCTTTCAGGATGACGTCGGCGGCACGTTCGATCAGGTTGTCGCTGGTGCCCGCGGCGATGCTGCCGAGCGTGCCGGTGGTGCAGGGGCAGATCACCATGCGCCGCGGGGCGCCGGAGCCGGATGCCACCGAGGCGGTCCACTCGCTGCTGCCGAAGATGCTGAGCCGGTCGTCCGGGGCGCCGAAGTGATGGCAGAGGTAGCGTTCCGCCTCGCGGTTGCGACCCGGCAGGGTCAGTTCGGTCTCCATGCCGATCACCACCCGGGCCGGATCTGAAATCAGCAGCGCCACCGGATGCCCGGCATTGAGCAGGCATTGCAGCAGGCGCAGACCGTACTGCATGCCGGAAGCACCGGTCAGCGCGAGGGTGATGCCGTCATTGCGCCAGCTCATGGATGGGCCGCCTCGCGTTGTTCGAGTGCCTGCAACAGGCGCTCATGAATGCCACCGAAGCCGCCATTGCTCATGATCAGAATGCGATCGCCCGGTCGGCTGTCGGCCGCCAGGTCGGCGACCAGCATGCTCAGATCATCGCGCGCCAGACCGCGGCCGTCGGGCATGGCGGCAGCCAGTTCGGTGACCGGCCAGTCGACGCCCGGTCCCTGATACAGCCAGACGCGGTCCGCGGCAGACAGGCTGTCCGGCAGGCGCTGCCGGTGCGTGCCCAGGCGCATGGTGTTGGAGCGCGGTTCCAGCACGGCAATCAGTCGACCGCCCGGGCCGCCCTGCTCCCGCATCGCGCCCAGTGTTGCGGCAATCGCTGTCGGATGATGGGCGAAGTCATCGAAAACCTGCACGCCGTTGACCTCGCCGCGCAGTTCCTGTCGCCGGCGCATTCCCCGGAAACCACGCAGCGCCTCCAGCCCCGCGGCCAGCGGAACGCCGACATGGCGTGCCGCGAGCAGGGCACCGGCCGCATTGGCGGCGTTGTGGGCGCCGGACATGCCGCAGTCCAGCGGTGCCTGTTCCAGTCCCAGTCCGTCCAGCGCATGGCCATGCCCGGTGTCCTGCAGACGCAGATCGTTGCCGGCTGCCTGTCCCAGGCGTTGTACCGGCGTCCAGCAGCCCATGGCCAGGGTGTCGGCAATGCTCGACTGGTCGCCGTTGGCAATGATCAGACCGTCGCCCGGTACCGTGCGCACCAGGTGATGAAATTGCCGCTGAATCGAGGCCAGGTCGGGAAAGATGTCGGCGTGGTCATGTTCCAGATTGTTAACGACCAGCGTGCGCGGCCGGAAATGGACGAACTTGGACCGCTTGTCGAAGAATGCCGTGTCGTACTCGTCCGCCTCGATCACGAAAAACCGGGTGCCGCCGAGCCGCGCCGACACCGGGAAGTTGCCCGGTGCGCCGCCGATCAGGAATCCCGGTTCCATTCCCGCGGCCTCGAGCAGCCAGGCCAGCATGCCTGCGGTCGTGGTCTTGCCATGGGTGCCACTGACGGCCAGAACCCAGCGGTCGTGCAGCACATGCTCGGCCAGCCATTGCGGGCCCGAGGTGTAGGGCAGGCCGCGGTTCAGGACCGCTTCCACCAGGGGGTTGCCGCGGCTCATGGCATTGCCGACGACGACCATGTCCGGTGGCGGATCGAGCTGATCCGGATCGAAACCCTCGGTGATTCGGATGCCGCCGGCGCGCAGCAGGTCGCTCATCGGCGGATAGACATTGGCATCGCAGCCGCTGACCGTGTGGCCGGCCTCCCGCGCCAGCAGCGCAAGGCTGCCCATGAAAGTACCGCAGATGCCGAGAATATGGATGTGCATGGGCGTCTCAGCTCACCATGGCGGTGACATTCACCGACAGGAACAGGTAAACCAGAGCCGCCAGCACCCCGCCGACCAGCGGCAGGTCCAGGGCATTGCGCAGGATGTGTCCGACCACCATCAGCGTCCACAGCAGCACCCCGAGCAACCAGAGTGCTGCCAGCGGCGATATTTCCTCGCTGCTGCGATCAAGGCCCATGGTGGCCGGTAGCGCGATCAGGGTCAGCAGGGCGTCGGTGCCGAACAGGGCGGTTGCGGTCTGCACGAAGCGATTGCCGAGTTTTCGCAGTTGCAGGGCGACGCCGACAAACAGCAGCGTGAAGCCGGCAGCGACGGCGATCTGCAGCGCCGGGTTGTCATTGCCCATGATGCCCAGTGCGACCAGCGACAGGACACAACTCACGGCAATGGCGGCAGCCAGCGCACCGGTGGTGCCCGGCAGATCCTGCGGCCCGCGCTGCAAGCGCAGGATGCCCACCAGCTCCATCAGCAATCGGGTATCCACGTACCACTATCCTCTCTATGTCCGGCCCTGTCCGGGGAAACACGGACTGATTTGCGCGCCTGCGCCGGAGTCCGCACTTTCCCCGAGGCAGGGCGCACTGCGCAGCGCCGCAGTGACTCTGCGGTCAGGTAGCGCAACGCCGCCATGGGCCAAAAACCGTGTCGGGCGCAGTCGCGGGACTCGATCAGTGTTTCCCAAGGATACCTGTCTCACCTGCCGGCGCCACCGGCCCGGCTGCCGCAAGAGCGTCAGGTCCCGCAAGACGGGATATGTGGTTCCGTGCACAGACCCGGGCATGGATCGGTGTTCTTCTCGCGGCATGTGCTGACCGTCGGATTCGACAGGTGCCGCGCCGTATCTCCCGCAGTGCGACATAAGCTGCTGATAAAGGTATAATCGCGACCCTTTTCGACACGCAGCACCGTGGAGGCGCCATGAATATCGACCAGATCCCCGCCGGCAAGAATCTGCCCGAGGAAGTGAATGTCATCATCGAGATCCCGCAGCACGCCGATCCGGTGAAATACGAGGTGGACAAGGACAGCGGGGCGCTGATGGTGGATCGTTTCATGGCCACGGCCATGCATTACCCCTGCAATTACGGTTACGTGCCGCACACCCTGTGCGGTGACGGTGATCCCGCCGATGTGCTGGTGGTGGCGCCGTTCCCGCTGATTCCGGGTTCGGTGATTCGTTGCCGGCCGGTGGGTGTGCTGAAGATGACCGACGAATCCGGTGAAGACGCCAAGCTGCTCGCGGTGCCGATCGACAAGCTCAGTTCGCTGTACAGCAACGTCAGGGAGCCGGAAGACCTGCCGCAGCTTCTGCTGGATCAGGTCAGCCACTTTTTCCAGCATTACAAGGATCTGGAAAAGGGCAAGTGGGTCCGGATCGACGGTTGGGAAGGAAGTGACGCTGCGCGTCAGGAACTGGTCGATGCAGTGGCGCGCCACGGCAAGGGCTGAGCCCGTCGCGCAGTGGAAAATGACGCCGGGCCGCGGGAACTGCGGGCCGGCGTCATTTTCAGGGCAAATGCTCGCAAAGGAACGATCCTTGCAGATGGTCTGTCGAAGTTTTCGCGGTGTGTGAAATTGGCCCGCAAACACTGTGGACACGCAAATTGAGTTCCCTATAATTCGCGCATCCGACAATCTGACGCACCAAGGTTTGTCGGTTCGGAGTTGCATCAGGGCGGGACGCCCCGGGAAAGTCAGGACAGGGACCATCGGATTGGCCCGGTCGAACTTTCCAGTGCGTCGCGGCGGCCAGAGTCTGGCGTTGCGCGACATGAGGATCGGGCCGGTTGCGCCGGGATGGCGGAACCGGGACATGTTCTCGGAACGATGCAGTACCGACACCGGAGATGGCGCCCATGACGCGGGTCCTCACCAAGCAGCGACTGGAACGTGAAAACCTGGCTTATCGCTTCACTGGCGGTATCAGTCAGGAAAACCGCGGCCTCGGCTTCCGCCCGGCCTTCCGGGACGCAGAAGACGGCGCGGTTTATCTTTCCCTGAGAGCGTGCGGAAGCCCCGCGCCGTTCCATTGTCTCGAAGGTCTGCCGCCCGTGCTGGTGGTGGGTCGTGATGCCGCCGGTGTGCCGATCCTCAAACCGTCGCTGGAAGCGGGCTTCGTGCGTGAGGGTCGCTTCTACACCCGCGACGAGGCGGCAGCCACGATGGCGGCGGGTGACGACTGACCCCGCTTCCGACTACCCTGCCTGAATGGCTTACCTTCAGGTCTTCCTCGAACTCGATGCCAGTGACGCCCAGGCCGCCGAAGATGTGCTGGTGGAGGGCGGTGCGCTGGCGGTGACTCTGCGTGACCCCGGCGGCGAACCGGTGCTGGAACCGGGGCCGGGTGAGAGCCCGCTATGGCCCACGCTGCACCTCTGTGCGCTGTTTCCCGACTCCATGGATACCGCCGCGTTGCGCCGCCGTGCCGCCGCGGCCCTCGGCGAGGCGGTGCTGGCGAGCTGGCATCAGGAGGTGCTGGAAGACCAGGTCTGGGAGCGGGTCTGGATGGACGATTTCACGCCGATGCCGTTTGGTGACCGGCTGTGGATCTGTCCCAGCACCCACAGTGTGGATACACCCGGTGCGGTCGTCGTTCATCTCGACCCGGGGCTCGCCTTCGGCACCGGAACCCACCCGACCACCGCGCTGTGCCTGCGCTGGCTGGATGGACAGGATCTGACGGGGCAGCGGATTCTGGATCTGGGCTGCGGCTCCGGCGTGCTTGCAATCGCGGCCCTGCTGCTGGGCGCGGAACAGGCCATCGGCATCGACAACGATCCCCAGGCCCTGACCGCGAGTCGTGACAACGCCGTGCGCAACAAGGTCGGCGAGCGGCTTTCCCTGCTGGATGCCGAAGCCCCCTGTGACGGCGGCTTCGATATCGTCGTGGCGAATATCCTGTCCAGCATCCTGATACGCCTGCAGCCGAGGGTCGCGGCCATGCTGCGTCCCGGCGGACGGCTGGCCCTGTCCGGTATTCTCGACAGCCAGGTGGAGGACGTGGTCGAGGTCTACGCCACCGAGTTCGATCTCGACCCGCCACAGCAGGACGGCGACTGGATGCTGGTCACCGGTCGCCGCCGGGCCGGTGTCTGATTGGCGAGCTGCCGGCATGTCTCGGGATTCCGTCATGACTCCTGACCAGGCGCGTTACACCCAGTGCCCGGCCTGCGCCACCTTGTTCCGTGTCGAGACCTTGCCGCGGTCGACGGTGCGCTGCGGATCCTGCAGCCACCTGTTTCTGCCGACCCGGCGTCAGGTGCAGAATCTGCCATTGGCATTCAAGCCGCTGGTGCCCGAGGCGTTCCGGCTGTCCGGCGCGGCGATCGGGCCCCCGGATCCTCCGCCTGTCGCCACCGACGTGACCGCGCCACGTCCGCGTCGGTTACCCCCGCCGCCGCCGGCAGCCGCGGCCGGCAGACCGGCGCCCGTTCGCCGCCGGTCGCGACCGGCATCCCCGGCCTGGGCGCTGGGTTCTGCCCTGCTGATGGTGGTCCTGCTGGCGCAGGGGCTGATCCTGCAACGCGAGGCGCTGGCCGATCATGAGCCGTTGCGCCCGCTGCTGGCCGGGCTCTGTGTCCTGGCCGGTTGCGAGTTGCGCCCGGTGCATGATGTTTCTGCCTGGCGCTTGAGCGAGGCGGAATTGCGACGCGATCCGCAACGGGAAGATGCCCTGCTTGCCACCGCCCGGTTGCAGCATCGGGCCGGGCGCTCACTGGCGCTGCCGCTGCTACAGTTGCAGATACTGGACGCGGGCGGCGGGGTCGCGCATGAAGGCTGGTTTCACGCCGGCCAGTACGTGGCCGATGCCGATTTCCGTGAGGACTGGTCTGCCGGTTTGCCGGCCGGTGAGGAGTTGCAGGTGAAGCTCCGCCTGCGCGATCCCGGCATGGTTCCGGATCAGTACCGCTTCCGTTTGCAGGGGCACACATCCGGCTCGCCCTGAGGTATCATCGACAATCGTTCGTTTTCGCCCCCCCGCCGCGGGCGATGATCAAGGCGACAGACCTTGGGATTCACAATCTTGTGGCGACTTTCGGGGCCCGGGCACAGACCAAGAAAAGCCATGACCGAACAATTGACTGCGGAACAGACCGATGCCGCCTGCGGCATGGGCGCGGAGGAGGCGGATAACGTCGGGGCCATCCGGGCTTGTGTCGCCAGTTCGCTGGACACTTACCTCCGGCAACTCAACGGCCACGACTGTGCCGACCTGCACCAACTGGTGCTGGCAGAAGTCGAGCCGCCGCTGCTGGAGGCGGTGCTCGCCTACTGCAACGGTAATCAGACCAAGGCCGCGCGGCTGCTCGGTCTGAATCGCGGCACGTTGCGCAAGAAACTCGTGCATTACGGCATCGACCACTGATCGGCCGCTGTCAGCGGACGGTGCTGTGGTCCCGTTTTCAGAAGGAACTGCCATGACCGCCATCCCCGGCCTGCGCCCTGTCCGGCGCGCCCTGCTCAGTGTTTCCGACAAGACCGGCGTGACCGATTTCGCGCGCGCCCTGAGCGCCGCGGGCGTGGAGTTGCTGTCCACCGGAGGCACCGCGAAGGCTCTTCGCGATGCCGGGCTCTCGGTGACCGATGTCGCCGACTACACCGGTTTTCCCGAGATGATGGACGGCCGCGTCAAGACGCTGCATCCGAAGGTCCACGGTGGCCTGCTGGGTCGCCGCGGCATCGACGATGCGGTGATGCAGGAGCACGGCATCGGCCCCATCGATCTGCTGGTGGTCAATCTCTACCCGTTCCGCGAGACCGTGGCGAAGCCCGACTGCACCTTTGACGACGCCGTCGAGAACATCGATATCGGCGGCCCGGCGATGGTCCGTGCGGCGGCCAAGAACCACGAGGGCGTGGCGGTGGTCACCGATCCCGCCGATTACGCGGCGGTGATCGCGGAAATGGAAACCCACGAGGGACTCGGTTTCGAGCGCCGGCTGGGGCTGGCGGTGAAGGCCTTCGAACACACCGCCGCCTATGACGGCGCGATCGCCAACTATCTCGGCAGTCTCAACAGCAAGCGCAGGCCGGAAGGGTATTCACGCACCCTGAACCTGCAGTTCCACAAGGTGCAGGAGATGCGCTACGGCGAGAACCCGCATCAGTCGGCGGCGTTCTATCGTGAAGCCGGCAACAGTGAGCCATCGGTGGCGGGCGCCCGCCAGTTGCAGGGCAAGGCACTGTCCTACAACAACGTCGCCGATACCGATGCCGCGCTGGAATGCGTGAAGGCGTTCACTGCACCGGCCTGCGTCATCGTCAAGCATGCCAACCCTTGCGGCGTGGCCGTGGCCGACAGCCAGATCGACGCCTACGATCGCGCTTTCGCCTGTGATCCGACCTCGGCCTTCGGCGGCATCATCGCCTTCAACCGGGCGCTGGACGCCGTCACCGCGCGCGCCATCGTCGAACGCCAGTTCGTCGAGGTGATCATTGCTCCGGGGGCGGACGAGGCGGCGCTGGAAATCGTCTCGGCGAAAAAGAACGTGCGGCTGCTGGTCTGCGAGGCGTGGTCCGCAAGCTGGCCGCTGCGGCAGGACTACAAGCGGGTCACCGGCGGCCTGCTGGTGCAGGACGCCGATATCGCACGCCTGAGTGACGCCGATCTGCGGGTCGTGACGAAACGGAAGCCGACCACGCAGGAGTTGCACGATCTGCGCTTCGTCTGGGAGGTGGCCCGCTTCGTCAAGTCGAACGCCATTGTCTATGGCAGCCGGGGCCGGACTGTGGGCATCGGCGCCGGCCAGATGTCCCGGGTCTGGAGTGCGCGCATCGCCCGCGACAAGGCGCTGGACGCCGGGCTCCGGGTCGAGGGTTCGGTCATGGCCTCGGATGCGTTCTTCCCGTTCCGCGACGGCATCGACCAGGCCGCCGAAGCCGGCATCGCCGCCGTGATCCAGCCCGGCGGCTCGATCCGCGACCAGGAAGTCATCGCCGCCGCCGACGAGAACGACATGGCGATGGTGTTTACCGGGATGCGGCATTTCCGTCACTAGGGAAACGCTGAAGTATTCGCGCGCCTGTGTTGGAGTCCGCATTTTCTCCGAGGCAAGGCGCGCTGCGCAGCGCCGCAGTCGGGGAAAATGCGGCCCAACCCGAAGGGCCCGGCCGGTTTTGGCCCCTGGCGGCGTTGCGCTGCCGACCCGGTAGAATCACTACCGAACCGGCATCGCGCCTTGCCAGATGACCAAAACCGGTCTCGGGCGCAGGCGCAGGAAGATTTCAGTGTTTCCCTGGAAGCCGTAGGGTGAGTCCGGCGAAGCCGAACGCACGCGGCAGCAGATTACTTCAGTATCGCAACGAGGAAATCGATGAACATCCTGATCATCGGCAACGGTGGCCGTGAGCATGCGCTGGCCTGGTCCTGCGCCCGGGCCGATCGCGTTGAAACCGTCTATGTGGCGCCGGGCAATGCCGGTACCGCGGTCGAGGCCAAGTGCCGCAATGTGAATATTGGGGCCACCGATGTGCCGGCACTCGTCGCGTTCGCCCGCGACAACGGCGTTGATCTCACGATTGTCGGCCCCGAGACGCCGCTGGTGATGGGTGTGGTGGATGCCTTCCGCGAGGCAGGTCTGCGCTGCTTCGGGCCGGATGCCGGTGCCGCCCAGCTGGAGGGGTCCAAGTCCTTCAGCAAGGATTTCCTTGCCCGTCACGAGATTCCCACCGCCGAGTACGCCACCTTTACCGATCCGGCCGAGGCGCGCGCTTACATTATCGAGCGGGGTGCCCCCATCGTGGTCAAGGCCGATGGTCTGGCTGCCGGCAAGGGCGTGGTTGTCGCGCAGACCGTTGAGGAAGCGCTGGCGGCAGTGGACAGCATGCTCGAGGACAATGCCTTCGGCGATGCCGGCGCACGGGTCGTGGTCGAGGAATTCCTGACGGGTGAGGAGGCCAGCTTCATCGTCATGGTCGACGGTGAGCATATCCTGCCGCTGGCCAGTTCCCAGGATCACAAGGCCCGGGACGAGGGCGACACCGGGCCCAATACCGGCGGCATGGGGGCCTATTCGCCGGCGCCGGTGATCAGCCCGGTCATTCATGCGCGCGCGCTGAACGAGGTGATCGAACCCACGGTGCGAGGAATGGCGGCCGAGGGGCATCCCTATACCGGTTTTCTGTATGCCGGCCTGATGATCGCCGAGGACGGCACACCTAAGGTGCTGGAATTCAATTGCCGCATGGGCGATCCGGAAACCCAGCCGATCCTGCTGCGCCTGCGCTCGGACATCACCGCCCTGTGCGAGGCGGCGCTGGACGGCAAGCTGGACCAGGTGCGCTGCGACTGGGAGCCCCGGGCCAGCCTGGGCGTGGTGATGGCGGCCGAAGGCTATCCGGCCGGCTACCGCAAGGGCGACGTCATCGAAGGCCTGCCGGCCGCGGACGCCGAAACCGATCGCAAGGTGTTCCATGCCGGCACCGCGCTGGATGACCAGGACCGCATTGTCACCGCCGGCGGCCGCGTGCTCTGCGTCTGCGCTCTCGGCGAAAGCGTCAGCCTCGCCCGCGACCGCGCCTACCAATGGGTCGATGGCATCCACTGGGACGGCGCCTTCGTCCGCCGCGACATCGGCCACCGCGCGATAGCAAGGGAATAGCGGTTTTCGGACAAGGAAGGGCGGGAATACGGCGAGCCTGTCTTGCCCTCGGCGTTGTATTCGGAGGTATGGGGAGCCCCGCGGACAGATCACACCGCGCGGAACCGCTACGCTTGTTCCGCCCTACGCATTGCAGATTTTGTAGGGTGCATTAAGCGAAGCGAACGCACGCGGCGTGATCCGTCACCGGAATGCACGTCGATCAGCAGCCCAGGTTCTGTCCGTCCGGAACATGAAGGATCGAAACGCCCGGGCATGACCCTGCCTTGCAGTGCATGTCTGGAAGGCCATCTTTGTCTATCTCCGGAGTCGATGAAGCTGAGGCCTCAACAAGTCCCTGGGAAAGCTGCTGACGCACTTCTCCCTGCCTGAGTGACCTCGATTACATTCGCTCCTGCTGTGTCGGCACCACCCACACAGAAATGGCGCCTTCGGCAAACGCCTGACACCGCGTGGATTCGCTGCGCTTAATCCACCCTACGCGGCTACACGGCTGCGTGCGGATGCCGTGATGTTGGGTTTTCGTAGGGCGGATCAAGCGCAGCGGATCCGCGCGGTGTGATCCGTTATCGAAATGCCCCGGAATCGGCAGCCTCCCCTTGCTCTGTCTGAAACCTGAACACTGAAAACTTTCCCTCCCCTCATATCCCTCCCGCCAATAACGGCAGAATCACCGCCGTAATCACCCCCGCCATGCTCAATCCCAACCCGGCAAATGCCCCGGCCGTGGCGCTGATGCCGAAGGCCTGCGCCGTGCCGAAGCCGTGGGCGGCGAGGCCCATGGCGAACCCCTTCACCTTGTCGTCCCGAATCCGGAGCAGGCGGATGATCGGCGGCGCCAGGATGCAGCCCAGGCTGCCGGTGATCAGCACCAGCGCCGCGGTCAGCGATGGCAGGCCGCCCAGTTTCTCGGTGACACCCATGGCGATCGGCGAGGTCACCGACTTGGGTGCCAGCGACAGCAGGGTCAGGCGATCCGCACCCATGGCCCAGCCCACCGCAATGGCGCTCAGGGCGGCGGTGCTGGCGCCGACCACGCCGGAGACGATCAGCGGCAGCAGCAGGCGGCGAATCGCCTGACGGTGGTCGAACAGCGGGATCGCCAGCGCGACGGTGGCCGGACCCAGCATGAAGTGGATGAACTGGGCGCCCTCGAAGTAGGTGTCGTAGCTGGTGCCGGTCACCAGCAGGATCAGCATCAGGGCGCCCATGGCCAGCAACACCGGATGCAGCACCGGGTTCGAGCCCAGTCGGCGATGCACCAGAATGGCGCCCTGGAAGACGATAAACGTCGCCGCCAGCCATAACAGCGGCGTGGCGGAGAGGTACACCCAGATGTCGACAATCTCATCCGTCATGGCTATCGCTCCGGCGCTTGTCTCGTTCCAGCAACAGGTTGAACAGTAACAAGGTCACCGCAATGGCCAGCTCAGTGCTAATCAGCAACGCCATGCTGATGGCCAGCCAGTCCCGTCCGATCAGTTCGAAGTGCACCATCAGGCCCACCCCTGCCGGTACGAACAGCAGCGCCAGGTAGCGCAGCAGGGTGTCCGACACCAGGCGCAGGGAATCCGGTACCGACCCGCGCCACAAAAGGCCTGACAGCAGAATCAGCATGCCCACCACCGGGCCCGGTACCGGCAGATCGATCAGTTGCACGAAGGTTTCGCCGGCCAGCTGGCAGAGCAGGATCAGACTGATTCCCGACAGTGCATTCATGATGTAGACTCCGTCTTGTGGCTTAAGAACAACAGCGATGTTGTTTTTTTACTTGCCATAGTGTTGCATAGCTGTCACAGTCCGTTGCGAGTGACACAGCGCACTGTCCTGATAGTTGATCAGGTGATGGATGCGGAAAGCACAGCAAAACGTTGTTATTCATAAGAAAACACGGTTTGGCACGCCTTCTGCTTTGTATGATTGCACCGTTCAGTGACGAGCGGGCACTAAAACCGTACATGGGGAGGAAAATTCCATGGGTATGAAGAACACAGCACTTGCGGGCGCCGCCCTCACCGCTCTGGCCCTGGCCGCTCCGGCCCAGGCAGACCTGAGCTTCCAGGCCGGCGACTGGACCGTCGCTTTCGACGGTAACGTCAACACTTTCTACGCGATCACCGATTGCGAGAGCAGCGCCGCCACCATCGAAGGCGGGCTCGCCTGCACCGACGATCGTGGCTCCAAAGAACACGGCATTCGTACCGGCCTGCTGCCGTCCAAGCTTGGCTTCAGCGCCAGCACCCGCCAGAACGGCTTCGATGTCGAAGCTTACGTTTCTTACTGGCCTGGTGTGGACAGCAATGACTTCAGCGGTGCTGCTGGCACCCGTTCCGGTGCTCTCGGCCCGGGCGGCGCCAACTTCCGCCAGGTCTACCTGTCCTTCGGCAACGAAACCATGGGGACTTTCAAGCTGGGTCGTGATCTGGGCGTGTTCGGCTCCGACGCCATCCTGAACGACATGACCATCATGGGCATGGGCAGTGTTTCCGATGCCACCATCGGCGGCGGTAACACCTCGCTGGGCCGTATCGGTACCGGTTACATCTACGCCGATTTCAAGGCACAGATCCAGTATCAGACCCCTGACTTCAATGGTCTCCAGATGACGGTCGCCGTCTCTGATCCGTTTGAGCCGGGCGGCTTCGCGGCCGACAGCCTTGATGGCACCACGACCAACAACGATCGTCCTGCTTTCGAAGGCAAGGTCACCTATGACTTCGCCACTGCCGACGGCATGAGC
>PXAT01000135.1 GCA_003565775.1 Ectothiorhodospiraceae bacterium
CGGAGGGACGTCGGCCGCAGGGACGCGGCCGATGAGCGTCCATGGATGGACTCGCAGCGGTCCCGGAGAGGGAATGCCTGACCCCGGCGAAGGCACCACTCGGTGAGGTTTGCACTCGAACCGAAGGGCCCAAAGATAAATCATCGTTTTCTTAAGGAAACGCTGACGTATTCGCACGCCTGCGTTGGAGTCCGCATTTTTCCCGAGGCAAGGCGCGCGGCGCAGCGCCGCAGTCATTCTGCGGTCAAGCAGCGCAACGCCGCAGTCGGGGAAAATGCGGCCCAACCCGAAGGGCCCGGCCGGTTTTGGCCCCTGGCGGCGTTGCGTCACCGGCCCGGTAGCTACGGCTACCGAACCGGTACCGCGCCTTGCCAGATGACCAAAACCGGTCTCGGGCGCAGACGCGGGAATACGTCAGCGTTTCCTTAAGAGCTCTGCCGGTCGAACCCGAGGGAAAACCCGCCTCGTCCATGGCACCGCGTCCTCCGTTCTCAGTCGCCGAACCCCGGCAACCCTTAAAATAACGAACTGATGGCGCTTTGCGTCGGAGCGCCCTTCGGGACATCCTTGCCGCTCACAGGTCAACCAGAGGAATCCACAGAATGAGCCGTCCCGACCCGTCCGCCGTCCGTCAGTACCTGCTGGAGCTCCAGGACCGTATCTGTGCCGAACTGGAAGAGGACGACGGCGAGGCCCGGTTCGGTGAAGAGCTCTGGGATCGCGAGGAAGGTGGTGGTGGGCGCTCGCGGATTCTGCGCGACGGGCCGGTGCTGGAGCAGGGCGGCGTCGGCTTCTCGCATGTTCATGGCAGCGAACTGCCGCCGGCCGCCACTGCGCAACGCCCGGAACTCTCCGGGCGCGGCTGGCAGGCCATGGGCGTGTCGCTGGTGATTCATCCGCGTAATCCGCACGCGCCGACGGCGCACGCCAATATCCGTTTCTTTCTCGCGGACAAGCCCGGCGAGGATGCGGTCTGGTGGTTCGGTGGCGGCTTCGATCTGACGCCCTATTACGGCTATGACGAGGATGCGGTGCACTGGCACCGGCAGGCACGAGCCGCCTGCAACCCCTTTGGCGACGAGGTCTATCCGCGCTACAAGGCCTGGTGCGACGAGTACTTCCACATGCCTCATCGCAACGAGCAGCGCGGCGTCGGCGGCCTGTTCTTCGACGATCTGAACGAGTGGGGCTTCGAGCGCAGTTTCGCCTTCATGCGCTCGGTGGGTGATCACTTCCTGCCGGCTTACCGACCGATCCTGCAGCGCCGTCACGCCCTGCCGTACGGCGACCGCGAGCGCGACTTCCAGCTCTATCGGCGTGGCCGCTACGTGGAATTCAACCTGCTGTGGGATCGGGGCACCAAGTTCGGTATCCAGTCCGGCGGTCGCACCGAATCGATTCTGATGTCTCTCCCGCCACTCGCGCGCTGGGAATACGGCTGGACACCGGAGCCCGGCAGCGAAGAGGCGCGGCTTTACAGCCGCTTCCTGCAGCCGCGCGACTGGCTTGCCGAAAGTTGAGTCCGACTGCCGCGAACATTCCCCGATTAAGATCGACCCCGTTTTGCAACGGGCCCGGATCCTTCGGGATGGGTTTACGGCGGTCCCGCAGAGGGAATGCCTTACCCCGGCCCGAACTGCGATGCCGGGTTCGGGCGGGCGCCGAAGCCACGTTACCCGGAGACGCCACCCACTCGGCCTTGAGAAGCCGCAAACACGCGCCCGCAATCGCATCGGCCTGCCATCTGATCCGTGTAGACTCTGGCGCTGAATCATTTACGACTTGGCCCGGGGAACCCGTTCATGGACAAGACCGCAATGCGCGTTGTCGGCACCACCTTTCTGAAAGGGCTGGCAGCCGTCCTGCCCATCATCGTCACCATCTACCTGATCATCTGGCTGGCTAGCCTGCTGGAGTCGGTGATCGGCGGCATGGTCAGCTGGATATTTCCGTTCTACTTCCCCGGCCTCGGTCTGCTGATCGCGATCGGTGGCATCTTTGTCGTCGGCGTGCTGCTCAACGCCTGGCTGGTGCGGGCCGTGTTCGAACTCGGCGAGCGCATCATGCATCGCATCCCGCTGGTGAAGACCGTCTACGGCGCGGTGCAGGACCTGATGAGCTTCTTCTCCCGCGACTCCGACAACGCCGCCAGCCAGGTGGTCATGGTGCATGTCGACATCGCCGGCGTGCCGGCGCGGATCATCGGCGTCGTCACCCGGGAGGATTTCGAGGGGCTGCCGGAGGGCCTCGGCCTGCCGGATCATATCGCCGTCTATCTGCCGATGAGCTATCAGATCGGCGGTTACACCGTGGTTCTGCCACGGGACAAGGTGACGCCGGTGGACATGAGTATCGACCAGGCCATGCGTTATGCGGTCACCGCCGGCATGTCGGTAACACCGGCAGGTGGTCCGCGAATTCATTCCGCCGGGGAACAAACCTAGTTCCGCGGCGAGTCCGTCGCCGTCTGGTAAACCTGCGGCCACACACCTACCATGAAAATGCGGTTACCGGACGCCGATCCGGGAACACGCCATGACAAGAATTGGAGGGGGTGGTGACCCGGTTGCGACCGGTCACCGGCCTCGAAGCCACTGCGGCACCCCGACGATCCAGGATCCGGCCCACAAGGCCGCCTGCCCGGGGGCATCTGCACTCGATGATGCTCCCCTGATTTCCCGGTTGCCGCAGACAACCCAAGAGGTGAGGCAATGGCTGCAGTACCGGAGGATATCGATCCGCAGGAAACGCGCGAATGGCTGGATGCGCTGGAGGCGGTGATCGCCGCAGAGGGTGCCGAACGAGCCCACTATCTGCTGGAATCCCTGGTCGACAAGGCTCGTCGACGGGGCGGCCAGATCCCGTTCAAGGCGGTGACCGCCTACCTCAACACCATTCCTCCGCACATGGAGACGCGCTCGCCGGGTGATCACGCCCTGGAATGGCGCCTGCGCTCGATTATCCGCTGGAACGCCATGGCGATGGTGCTGCAGGCGAACAAGGCGCGCGAAGGTATCGGCGGGCATATCGCCAGCTTCGCCTCCAGCGCGACGCTGTACGACGTCGGCTTCAACCATTTCTGGCACGCCCCTTCCGACGAGCACGGCGGCGACATGGTCTTCATTCAGGGCCATTCCGCGCCGGGTATCTATGCCCGCTCGTATCTTGAAGGCCGGCTGACCGAAGAGCAGCTGCACGGGTTCCGCCAGGATGTCGGCGGCACCGGGGTCACCTCCTACCCGCATCCCTGGCTGATGCCGGACTACTGGCAGTTCCCCACCGTGTCCATGGGTCTGGGGCCGATCATGGCCATCTATCAGGCCCGCTTCATGAAGTACCTGCATGATCGCGGCATCGTCGACACCTCGGGTCGCAAGGTCTGGGCCTTCATGGGTGACGGCGAGATGGACGAGCCGGAATCGCTGGGCGCCATCGACGTCGCCGCCCGCGAGGGTCTGGACAATCTGGTGTTCGTGGTCAACTGCAACCTGCAGCGGCTGGACGGTCCGGTACGCGGCAACAGCAAGATCATCCAGGAGCTGGAAGGGGACTTCCGCGGTGCCGGCTGGAACGTGCTGAAAGTCATCTGGGGCTCGGGCTGGGACAACCTGCTGGCCAAGGACCGCACCGGGCTGCTGCAGAAGCGCATGGAAGAATGCGTCGACGGCGAGTACCAGAACTTCAAGGCCAAGGGCGGCGCCTACACCCGCGAACATTTCTTCGGCAAGTATCCGGAGCTGAAGGATCTGGTTGCCAACATGTCGGACGACGAGATCTATCGTCTGTCGCGGGGCGGGCACGACCCGCACAAGGTCTATGCGGCCTACCATTCGGCCGTCAATCACAAGGGCCAGCCCACGGTGATTCTGGCGAAGACGGTCAAGGGTTATGGCATGGGCTCTTCGGGCGAGGGCCAGAACATCACCCATCAGCAGAAGAAGATGGGCGTGCAGGCGCTGAAGGAATTCCGCGACCGCTTTGACATCCCGGTGGCGGACAAGGATCTCGAGGAGACACCTTTCTACAAGCCGGACGACGACAGTCCGGAAATGAAATACCTGCGCGAACGCCGGGAAGCCCTTGGCGGCTATCTGCCGCAGCGGCGGCGCGAAGCGGAACCGCTGAAGGCGCCTGATCTGTCGGCCTTCGATCTGCTGCTCAAGGAGAGTGGCGACCGTGAAATGTCGACCACGATGGCCTACGTGCGCATCCTGTCGATCCTGGCGCGGGACAAGAAGCTGGCGAAGCATATCGTGCCCATCGTTCCGGACGAGGCACGCACCTTCGGCATGGAAGGCCTGTTCCGGCAACTCGGCATTTATTCCTCGGTGGGGCAGTTGTACACGCCGGAGGACTCCGACCAGCTGATGCTCTACAAGGAGAGCAAGGACGGTCAGATCCTGCAGGAAGGCATCAACGAGGCCGGCGCCATGAGTTCGTGGATCGCGGCCGGCACCGCCTATTCCAATCATGGCGTGAACATCATCCCGTTCTACGCCTTCTACTCGATGTTCGGTTTCCAGCGGGTCGGCGACCTGGCCTGGGCCGCCGGCGACATGCGTGCCCGCGGCTTCCTGATGGGCGGTACCGCCGGTCGCACCACGCTGAATGGCGAGGGCCTGCAGCACCAGGACGGTCACAGCATGCTGCAGGCGGCACTGATCCCGAACTGCATCGCCTATGACCCGACCTTCCCCTACGAAATGGCGGTCGTGATTCAGGACGGCCTGCGCCGCATGTATCAGGAGCAGGAGAACGTCTACTACTACATCACGATGATGAACGAGAACTACAGCCAGCCGGCCATGCCCAAGGGCGCCGAAGAAGGCATCCGCAAGGGCATGTATCTTTACAAGACCGGCGGTCGTGGCAAGACCCGCGTGCAGTTGCTCGGTGCGGGCACGATCTTCCGCGAGGTGATCGCCGCCGCCGAGTTGCTGAAGAAGGACTGGAAGGTGGATGCCGATCTCTGGGGCTGCCCGTCGTTCAACGAACTGCGGCGGGAAGGCATCGAGGTGGAGCGCTGGAACATGCTGCACCCGGACAAGAAACCCAGAACCTCCTGGGTCCAGGACCAGCTCAGGGACCGCAAGGGCCCGGCCATCGCCGCCACCGATTACGTCCGTGACTATCCGGACCAGATACGGCCTTTCCTCGGCGACCGCCGCTTCGTGACTCTCGGTACCGACGGCTTCGGCCGTTCGGATACCCGTGAACAGCTACGCAAGTTCTTCGAGGTGGATCGCTACTACATCACCGTGGCAGCGCTCAAGGCACTGGCCGACGAGGGCGCCATCGAGGCCAAGGCTGTCGCAGCGGCGATCAAGCAATACGACATCGATCCCGAAAAACCGATGCCGACCAAGGTCTAGCCGATCCCATCCGAGAAGACGCGGTTGCCCGCCAGAGCGGGCGCGGCATCCGCGCAACTGACAAGGAACACGCGTCATGGCGACGAAAACCATCAAGGTTCCGGACATCGGTGACTTCGACGAGGTGGATGTCATTGAGGTCCTGGTGTCCGAAGGCGACAGCATCGAGGCAGAACAGAGCCTGATCACGCTGGAATCCGACAAGGCCACCATGGAAGTGCCGGCCAGCGAGTCGGGCAAGGTCGGCAAACTGCTGGTCAAGGTCGGCGACAAGGTCGCCGAAGGCATGGATATCCTGGAACTGGAAACCGGCGACAGCGAAGACGCCGGCGAAGCGCCCCGGGAGCCGGCCCCCGACGCGAACGCCGCCGAAGACAAGCCGGCGCCTGCCCCGGAACCGGCCGAGACCGGTGGTGGCAGTCAGACGGTCAAGGTGCCCGATATCGGCGACTTCGACGAGGTCGACGTGATCGAGGTGCTGGTGGCCGAGGGCGACCAGGTCGAGGCCGAACAGAGTCTGATCACGCTGGAATCCGACAAGGCGACGATGGAAGTCCCGGCGCCTGCAGCCGGCACCGTGCAGGCGCTGCATATCAAGGTCGGTGACAAGGTCGCCGAGGGCACCGCGATTCTCGAACTGACGGGCGCTGCAGGTGGCGCGAAAAAAACGGCACCCGAGAAACCCGCATCAGGCGAAGAACCCGCGCCGGCCAAAGCCGACGACGCCGGTTCGGACAAGGCAGCGGACAAGCCCCGCGATCATCAGCTCTACCAGCTCGAAGCCGACCCCGGCCCGGTACCGGTGCAGGCGATCGACAGCGAAGGACATCGCCTGGCGCATGCCTCGCCGGGCGTCCGTCGCTACGCCCGCGAGCTGGGCGTCGACCTGTCGGGGCTGAAGGGCACCGGGCGCAAGGGCCGCATCGTCAAGGAAGACGTGCAGCAGTTCGTCAAGCAGGCCGTGAAACAGGCCGGTAGCGGCGCCGCCGCAGCCGCGCCGGCGGCTGGTGGCGGCATGGGCATCCCGCCGATCCCGGAGGTGGACTTCAGCAAGTTCGGGGAGACGGAGGAAAAACCGCTCTCGCGGATCAAGCAGAAGTCCGGGCCGCATCTCCATCGCAGCTGGCTCAACGTGCCGCATGTCACCCAGTTCGAGGAGGCGGACATCACGGCACTGGAAGACTTCCGCAAGGCCGAAAAGGCCGCGGCGGAGAAGGCCGGCGTCAAACTCACGCCGCTGGCCTTTCTGGTCAAGGCGGCGGCGGCGGCGCTGGTCGAGTTCCCGGATTTCAACAGCAGCCTGAAACCGGACGGCAGCGCCCTGATCCTGAAGCGCTACATCAATGTCGGGGTGGCCGTGGACACGCCGAACGGCCTGGTCGTGCCGGTGGTCAAGGATGCCC
Source organism: Ectothiorhodospiraceae bacterium (assembly GCA_003565775.1). GTDB lineage: Bacteria > Pseudomonadota > Gammaproteobacteria > Nitrococcales > Aquisalimonadaceae > Methylonatrum. Next base: position 6,776 of record PXAT01000135.1, read on the forward strand.
ATCAGAAGGGCGTCTACGCCATTGCCCGCGACCTGGGTGAGATCAGCAGCAAGGCCCGCGACGGCAAACTCGGACCGGGTGACATGCAGGGCGGCACCTTCAGCATCTCCAGCCTCGGCGGCATCGGCGGCACGGCCTTCACGCCCATCGTCAATGCGCCAGAAGTGGCAATCCTTGGCGTTTCACGCTCGGAGATGAAGCCCAAATGGAACGGCTCTGAGTTCGAACCACGGCTGATGCTGCCGCTGTCCCTGTCCTACGATCATAGGGTCATCGACGGCGCTGCGGCAGCACGGTTCACGACGTATCTGAGCGGTCTGCTGGCTGATTTACGCCGGCTGGTTCTTTGAGGAGGAGACAACCTTGAGGCCGGCCGGGGAGCCTGTTCGCCACCTGCTGAAAGCGTGGTGCGGACCTGAGACGCCAGGAGCAATGTACCGATCTCGCTTGTTCGACGCTGGCGTGATCGGATCACGAACGAAGACTTTGCCGGGAGCCACTGCGATTCGGCACTGCCGTAACAGGTTTCCTGGAAGCCACCCGGAAAACGAGCGCTGATCAGCCGGAATCAGGGTGTCGGATCTGTCGCTCCGGGACTGTCGGCGGCACGGATGCCGCCGCCAAGCCTGCAAGGATGCATTCACGGCGTGTCCCGGGGCGACAGATGCGGCAACCGGATGGCTCGAAGCCACAAACGTCGGAAAAGTCATCCGTCCGCTTCCATGCGAGGCGCTGGACACAGGAAACAGATCATGGCGAAGACCACTATCAAGGTACCGGACATCGGCGATTTCGATGCGGTGGAGGTGATCGAGGTGCTGGTCGCCGAGGGCGACCGGGTGGAAAAGGAACAGAGCCTGATCACGCTGGAATCCGACAAGGCCACCATGGAGGTTCCGGCCGATGCGGCGGGCACGGTCGGCAAGCTGCTGGTCAAGGTGGGCGACAAGGTCGCCGAGGGCACGCCAATCCTGGATATCGAAGCGGCCGCCGATGATGGCGACACCGCCGAGACCACCGGCGAAAAGCCGGCGCCCGAGAGCAAGCCTGCGGAAGCGGCGAAACCTGCCGAGAAACCCGCTCCGGCAGCGGCCAGCGACGCGCCGAGCGATGCCGAGTGTGACGTGCTGGTCATCGGTGCCGGGCCCGGCGGTTATACCGCCGCCTTCCGCGCCGCCGATCTGGGCCTGAGGGTCATCCTGGTGGAGCGCTATGCCGCCCTCGGCGGCGTCTGCCTGAACGTCGGCTGTATTCCGTCCAAGGCCCTGCTGCACGTCGGTCACATCATCGATACCGCGGCCCAGTTCAAGGACCACGGCATCATTTTCGGCAAGCCGAAGATCGAGCTGGACAAGCTCCGTTCCTGGAAGGATTCGGTGATCGGCAAGCTCACCGGCGGTCTCGCCGGCATGGCGAAAAAACGCAAGGTCGAGACCGTTACCGGCAAGGCCCGTTTCACCGGCAGTCATGCGGTCACCGTTAAAGGCGACGACGGCGAACGCGAGATCAGGTTCCGACACGCCATCATCGCCGCCGGCTCGCGCGTCGTGGTGCCGCCGGGCATGGATCTGGACGATCCGCGGGTCATGGATTCCACCGGCGCACTCCAGCTCGAGGAGATCCCGAAGCGCCTGCTGGTCATCGGTGGCGGCATCATCGGCCTGGAGATGGCCACCGTCTACGAGGCCCTGGGCTCGAAGATCACCGTGGTCGAGATGCTGGACCGGATCATGCCCGGCGCCGACAAGGATCTTATCCGGCCCTACGAAAAGCGTATCCGCAGCCGCTATGAAAACATCTTCCTGAAAACCAGGGTCACCGGCATGGAAGCCCAGAAAAAGGGCATCAAGGTGACCTTCGAAGGCGACGACGTGCCGGAGTCGGATACCTTCGACCGGGTGCTGCTGTCGGTCGGGCGCCGCCCCAATGGCGACCAGCTGGAGGTCGAGGCGGCCGGACTGGAACACGAGCGCGGCTTCATCCGCGTGGACGAACAGATGCGCAGCGTGGTGCCGCACATCTTCGCGATTGGCGATATCGTCGGCCAGCCGATGCTGGCGCACAAGGCGTCGCACGAGGGCAAGGTCGCCGCCGAGGTCATTGCCGGCGAGAAGAGTGCCTTCGACGCTCGCGTCATCCCGTCCGTGGCCTACACCGATCCCGAAGTCGCCTGGGTCGGGGTCACCGAGGAACAAGCCAGGGACGAGGGCATCGCCGTGGAGAAGGGGGTGTTTCCCTGGGCCGCCAGCGGCCGGGCGCTGGCCATGGGCCGCGACGAGGGCATGACCAAGCTGCTGTTCAGCAAGGAAACCGGGCGGATCATCGGTGGCGCCGTGCTGGGACCGAATGCCGGCGACGTCATCGGCGAGATCTGCCTGGCCATCGAGATGGGTGCCGAGGCCGCCGACATCGGCCTGACCGTGCATCCGCACCCGACCCTGATCGAGACCGTCGGCATGGCCGCCGAAGCCGCCGAGGGCACGATCACCGACCTTTACATGCCGAAGAAGAAGTGACGGGATGGTTCAAAGTTGCAAGTTCAAGGGTCAAAGTGGCGCTCCTGAGGCTACGACCAGACGAATGCCGACGGCTCGCCCCGAGCGTGTCGCGTTGACCTTTAAACCTTAAACTTTCAACGAACCGACTCATGCGCCACGCTCGCCTGATCTCCACGGCCCATTACCTGCCCGAACGCCGGATCGACAACGAATCGCTGGCGGCGCATTTCGCGACGCTGGGCAAACCGGAGGTGATCGGCAAGTTCGAGGCCGGCAGTGGCATCCGGCAGCGCTGGTACGCGCCGGATGACTGGGCCACGTCGGATCTGGCGCTGCCGGCGGCCCGCGAAGCCCTGCACCGGGCGGGGCGCCGGGCCGAGGACGTGGATCTGATCATTCTCGGCAGCGATTCACCGGATTACATCACGCCGGCGACCTCGACGGTGCTGCAACACAAGCTGGGGGCCTTCAACGCCGGCACCTTCGATATCGGCTGCGCCTGTGCGTCGTTCCCCACCGCCGTCGCCACCGCCGCTGGCATTCTGCAGGGCAGAGCCGGTGTGCGTACCGTGTTGCTGGTCGGCGCCTACATGATGCGCAAACTGGCTGATCCGGACGATCCGATGATCTTCTTCTACGGCGACGGCGCCGGCGCCGCGGGGATGGAACTGGATAACGACACCGGTTACCTGGGTGCAGCGTTCCGTGCTGACGGCACCTACGCGAGGAGCTGGGGAATCTTCGCCGGTGGTACCGCGGAACCGGCCACCATTGACGCGGTGGCCGCCGGCCGCACCCGGGTGCGGCTGCTGGAGCGCTATCCGCCGGAAATCAACGATGACGGCTGGCCCCGGCTGTTCGATCAGCTGTGCGCCAATACCGGCATCGATGTCGACCAGGTGGACCATCTGATTTTCACCCAGGTCCGGCGCAACACCATCGAACTGGTGGCGGACCGCATCGGACTGCCGCGAGAAAAAGCCCCGATGATCATGGATCGCTGCGGCTATACCGGCTCGGCCTGCATTCCGATGGCGCTTTCCGACGGTATCGAACGGGGCGCCATCCGGAACGGACAGCTGGTCGTCATGATCGGCTCGGGCGTGGGTTACAACCAGACAGCCGTGGCGCTCCACCTCTGACGGTCTGATCCGGCCGGCGCGCCCGATCAGGCGCCGATCCGCTTCAGCAGACCCTGAAAACAGGTCACCACCTGCTCACGCTGGTGCTGGCATGTCCGCTCCCGCTCGCGCTGTTCCAGCGCACCCGCCAGGTCCAGGAGCAGAGCCTCCTGCACCCGGACCTGGCGGGCACTTTCCTCTTCCACCTGCGTCAGCGCCTGCATGAAGACCGTGTCGCCGGGCATGTCCTCGGGCATCAACGGTACGATCCGGACCACATCCAGCAACGCATGACTCAGCGCGAGGTAGCGAAAGAAAGTACCCGTTTCGGACAGCAACCCCTGCAGGTAAAGCGCCGCGCCGGTGCGGTTCCACAATTCCAGATTGAGGTTGGTCGCCTCCATGTAAAGCATCGGGCTGGAGGACCAGGCGGTGGCTTTGCCCAGCCGGGTAGCGGCCTCCACTTCTTTCAGGTACTGCTGCTGCAGGGCCTGTGCCGGCTGCGGGTCGAATGGCTGAAACTCGACTCTGGCGAGCACCGCACTGTTGATTGCCTTGACCGACTGGATGAACAGAGTCATCCGGGTCTGGTCGTCAGGATGCACACTGCCGCGGGCGAAATGCGTCCGCAGCCGTTCTCGCGTTGCCCTGTCGACGATGACCATGATGACCCCCCTGTTTCCGAGTCCAGTTTGCTACCGCTCGGCCTGACAGCCAAACTCTAACCACCGGCCGATGCGTTCCGAACCCGGTTCGCTCCGGCCCGTGCGGGGGAGAGCCATGCAACACAGTGCGGAGGACGCCAAACAGCGGAGTCTGGAACAGGTTGCCGAGCGGATTCGGCAGAAGTGGCCCGAAGCCACGCGGCCCCTGCTGACCGGACTGGTGGCACATTATTTCCGCCGCGTGCCGGCGGATGACCTGCGACACCGCAGTCCCGACAATCTCTACGGCATGGCGGCGGCACACTGGAATCTGGGGCGGCAGCGCCGGCCAGGGCTGGTGCGCACCCAAGTGCTCAACCCGACGCCCGACCGGCACGGCTGGGAATCCAGCCACACCATCCTGCAGGTCGTCATGCAGGATCAGCCCTTCCTGGTGGATTCCATCGCCATGGCCCTCAATCGCCGGGGTCTGACCATTCATCTGACCATCCATCCCATCCTGCGGGTGGAACGCGATGCGGACGGCGAGATCCGCAGTTTTCTTGGCAACGACAGCAGCGCATCCGCTGACACGGAAGCCTGGATGCACTTCGAGGTGGATCGCGTTGCCGATGAGGAAGAACGTCGCAACCTGCAGCAGGACATCAAGACCGTCATCGACCAGTGCCGGGTCGTGGTCGCCGACTGGCAGCCCATGCGGGACCGGATGCAGGCCGTGCTGGACGGGCTGGACCGGTCGAAGGACGCCGACGAGGAGGAAATCCGGGCCTTTCTCGCCTGGCTCATCGACCAGCATTTCCCCTACCTGGGTTACCGCTACTACGCGCTTGAGAAACGCGGCCGCAGTTTTCAGCTGACAGGCGACCCGGATGCTGCGCTCGGTCTGCTGCGCGGCACCCCGGAAACGGCGTCCTCCAGCTTCAGCAAGCTGCCCAGGGACCTGCGTGACCTGGCCCTGGAGCCGAATCGCCTGATCGTGACCAAATCCATCCATCGCTCGCCGGTGCACCGGCCCGGCTACATGGACCACGTCGGTATCAAGGCGCTGGACGACAACGGCAAGGTGATCGGAGAGCATCGTTTTTTCGGTCTCTACACCTCGGCCGCGTACAGTCGCAATCCGCGCGAAATCCCGTTGCTCCGTCGCAAGATCGAGGCCGTCCAGCAGCTCGCGGACCTGCCCCGCAACAGTCACTCGGGGAAGGCGCTGAACAACCTGCTCGAGACCTATCCCCGCGACGAACTGTTCCAGAGCGACACCGACTCCCTGTACCGCATCAGCATGGGCATCCTGCATCTGCAGGAGCGCCAGCGAGTGCGACTGTTCGTGCGCAATGACACCTACCGCCGTTTCGTCTCCTGCCTGGTGTACGCCCCGCGCGACCGCTACGACAGCGTTGTTCGGCGGCGCATGCAGCAGATACTGGAACAGGGCTTCGGCGCGACTCGCAGCGAATTCTCCGTCAACCTGTCGGAGGCCGTCCTCGCCCGTATCCACTTCCTGTTGCATGTCGACAATCATCAGATCCCCGATGTGAATCTGGAGACGCTGGAACAGCGTCTGGCCGGCGCGGCCCGGGACTGGACCGATGATCTGCAGGAGGCGCTGCTGGACTATTACGGCGAGGCGGACGGCAACCGTCTGTTCGCACGCTACGGCCAGGCCTTCAGTGCCGCCTACCGCGAGGACACCAGCCCGCGCACCGGCGCTCAGGACGTGGCCCGGCTGGAATGCCTGACCCCCGGTCACGATCTGGACATCATGCTGTACCGCCCGCTCGAAGCGGCCGATCACCTGATCCGCCTGCGGCTTTATCGTTTCGGTGACGCCATCCCCCTGTCCGATGTCCTGCCGTTGCTGGAGAACATGGGGCTGCGGGTGGTCGACGAACGCCCTTACGCGATTCACCTGGAAGGGCACAGTCAATGGATTCACGATTTCGGCCTGTTGCACAGCGACGAGGCGGATCCGGATCTGGATCAGATTCGCGAACTGTTCGAAAGCGGCCTTGATGCCATCTGGCACGGCAAAGTGGAAAACGACGGCTTCAACCGTCTGCTGCTGGCAGCCCGGCTGACCTGGCCGGAGATCATCATCCTGCGAGCCTATGCACGCTATCTGCGGCAGGCCGGCACCGCGTTCAGCCAGGCCTACATCGAAGACACCCTGGTCGCCAATTCACGGATCGCACGCCTGTTGGTGCGCCTGTTCCATTACCGGCTGGATCCGGACCGGCTGGACGACAAGCGCGCCGCCCGGGTCGCGGAACAGATCGAGCTGGCCCTGGCCGACGTGCCGAGCCTGGATCAGGATCGCATTCTGCGGCGGCTGCTGGCGGCCATCGAGGCGACGCTCCGCACCAGCTTCTACCAGGACGACAACCTCGAGGAGGCGCTCAGCCTGAAACTGGCACCGGCCACCATTCCCGATATGCCGGAGCCGCACCCCGCGTTCGAGATCTACGTCTATTCGCCACGGGTCGAGGGGGTCCATCTTCGCGGCGGCAAGGTCGCCCGCGGCGGGCTTCGCTGGTCCGAACGCAAGGAGGATTTCCGCACCGAGGTGCTCGGTCTGATGAAGGCGCAGATGGTGAAGAACGCGGTCATCGTGCCACTGGGGGCCAAGGGCGGATTCGTCGCCCGTCAGCTACCCGAGGAGCGCGAGGAGCGCCAGCGAGAGGTGGAGGCCTGTTATCGGTTGTTCATTCGCGGGCTGCTGAATATCACCGACAATTATCCGGGTGGCAGCATCACGCCGCCGCCGAGGGTCGTGCGACATGACGGTGACGACCCCTACCTGGTGGTGGCGGCGGACAAGGGCACCGCGACCTTCTCGGACAAGGCCAACGAGATCGCCGCCGAGTACGGCTTCTGGCTCGGCGACGCCTTTGCCTCCGGTGGCAGCAACGGCTATGACCACAAGAAGATGGGAATCACCGCGCGTGGTGCCTGGGTGGCCGTGCAACGCCATTTCCGGGAAATGGACCATGACATCCAGCAGCAACCTTTCAGCGTGGTCGGCATCGGCGACATGTCCGGTGACGTGTTCGGCAACGGCATGCTGCTGTCGCCCCAGATCCGTCTGATCGCCGCCTTCGATCATCGCCATATCTTCCTCGATCCGGATCCGGACCCGGCCATCGGCTTCGTCGAGCGGCAACGGCTGTTCGCCCTGCCGCGCTCCTCCTGGGACGACTACGACCGGTCCTGCCTGTCGACGGGCGGGGACATCCATCCCCGCTCCGCGAAATCGGTGGCGCCATCGGCCGAGGCCTGCGCCGCACTGGGCATCACACCGGGCGCGCGCACCCCTGCGCAACTGATCCAGGCGATCCTGCAGGCACCGGTAGATCTGCTCTGGAACGGCGGTATCGGCACCTACATCAAGAGTTCCGGCGAGTCCCATGCCGAGGTCGGCGATCGCAGCAACGATCCGGTTCGGGTGGATGCCGCAGCCCTGCGCTGCCGGGTTCTTGGCGAGGGCGGCAATCTGGGTGTCACCCAGCGGGCCCGTATCGAGTTCGCGCAGGGCGGTGGCCGTATCAACACCGACGCCATCGACAATGTCGGCGGTGTCGACTGCTCGGACCATGAGGTCAATATCAAGATCCTGCTGAACGGCCTGGTGGATAACGGGGAGCTGACCGAGCGGCAGCGCAATCGTCTGCTGGCGGACATGGGGGACGAAGTGGCGTCGCTGGTGCTGACCGACTGCGATCGGCAGACCGAGGCGCTCAGCATCATGCAGGCCGCGGCGCCGGAACTGCTGCCCGAGCAGGCGCGGCTGATCCGGCAGCTGGAGGCCGACGGCCGACTGAACCGGGAGCTCGAGGCACTGCCGACAGACCGGCAGATCGACGAGCGCATGGCCAGCGGCGAGGGTCTGACCCGACCCGAAGCGGCGGTGTTGCTGGCGCATGGCAAGCTGGCCGGCTACGAGACCCTCATCGAAACCAGCCTGCCGGAGGATCCGGATCTGCAGGACACCCTGCACGGCTACTTCCCGACCCAGTTGCGACAACGCTTCGCGGCGCAACTGCCGAGCCATCGCCTGCGGCGCGAGATCATTGCCACCCAGGTCTGCAACGAGCTGTTCAACCGGTTGGGTGCCAGCGTGCTGTTCCGCCTGCACGAGCAGAGCGGTTGTTCCGCGGATGCGGTGGCAAAGGCCTATTTCATCAGTCGCCGGGTGTTGGACCTGGACCGGTTGTGGGCGGCGATCGACGCCCTCAATCACCGTGTCGCCGGCCACGATCAGATCGCCCTGCAGCAGGACGTGCTGGCGGTGACGGAGGCCGCCATGCTGTGGCTGGTGCGCCATTTCAACGGCGACCAGACCATTGCCGAGGCCGTCGAACGACTGCAAGCACCGATGACAACCCTCGACCAGTCGCTGGATCGCCTGTTGCCCGGCGAGGACCGAGCGTTCCTGGAGGCCCGGATCCGGCAGCGCACGGAACAGGGCGTTCCGGAAGATCTGGCGCGCCGTATCGTGCGGCTCGAACCCTTGTCCTCGGTCATGGATATCACCCTGATGGCCGAGAATACACGGGCATCGATGGCCATGGTCGCGGAGGTCTATTTCCGCCTCGCGGCGGCGCTCGATCTGCGATGGCTGGGACGGACCATTGCCGAACTGCCCGGCGATGACCCCTGGCAGGAACGGTTCCGCAGCGGTCTGAAGGATCAGCTGAGCGGAGCCCGCAGACTGCTGGCCACGGCATTGCTGCAAAACAGTGGCGACCACGAGGCTGCCGTGCTCCTCGAGCGCTGGCGCGAGCAGCACTCGGATCGCCTGCTGCGATTCCAGCAGACCATGCAGGACCTGCGGGCTACCGGCACTGCCGGGGCGGCGATGCTGAGCGTGACCCTGCAGGATCTGCAGGACCTGGCGGCGCGCAGTGCGCGGGAGCCGGACACACATGACTGAGGGCGTCAGCCTGCATTGTCGTCGCAGCGGGGGCGACGGCCCTGCCCTGGTGCTATTGCACGGGCTTTACGGCTCGGGCAGCAACTGGGCCAGGGTCGCTCCAGCGATGGCCGGGACGTACCGGGTGTTGATGCCGGATCTGCGCAATCACGGTCAATCGCCGACACATTCACGCATGGACTATCCGTCCATGGCTGCCGACATTCGGGCGCTGCTGGATGCCGAAGGCTTATCGGAAGCTATCGTTCTGGGGCACAGCATGGGCGGCAAGGTTGCCATGCAACTGGCCCTTGCAGAGCCCGAACGGGTGCAGGCCCTGATCATCGCCGACATGGCACCACGCGCCTATGACGGCGCGGAACATGCCGGCATCATCCGTGCGCTGCAGGCCTTGCCGCTCGAGACCCTGGATTCCCGCAGCGCAGCCGATGCGGCGCTGGCCGATGACATTCCGTCCGCAGGCATTCGCCAGTTCCTGCTGACCAATCTCCAGCGTCGTAATGGTGGCTGGGCCTGGCGGCTGCCGCTGGAAGTACTCGCCGATCAGTTGCCTGAAATCATGGGCTGGCCCGGTGTCGAGGGTCGCTACTCCGACCCCGCCCTGTTCATCCACGGCGGCCGTTCGCCCTACCTCCAGGACAGCGATCACGCGCCTATCCTCGAGCTATTTCCGCAGGCTCGCTTTCGCTGCCTGGAGGACTGCGGTCACTGGCTGCATGTCGAGGATCCCGAGGGTTTTCTGCAGGAGGTCAAGGCATTTCTGGAGAAGCTCTGATCTATTCCCGCTCTGCGCCCGAAACCTCCGGGTAGGTCGGGTCAAGCGAAGCGAACCCACGCGGAGCTGGTGCCGGTCTGACGCAAGCGGTTGACGCTGACCCATGACACCGCGTGCGTTCGCCGTCGGCGAACGGCACCCTGCAACCGAAAGATCGACTAACCACGAAGGACACGAAGAAAGGGCAGAGTGCTCTTCGTCTCCTTCGTGATCTTCGTGGCGGATTCTTTCCTTCGCACTGCCCGCGCCGGCACAGCGGCACACTTGACGAGCAAACCCGTTTCACCTGAAGAAATCAGTTTCGTGAAAAGAAACAGCGAATGGCGGACGGCTGGAGCAAGCCCCTATAATCGGAGCGCACAAACAACAACCGGAGCCCCGCCATGGCCGACGATCTGCGCGAAGCAGCGCTCGAATACCACCGCTATCCGACCCCCGGCAAGCTCACCATCACCCCGAGCAAGCCGCTGGCCAACCAGCGGGATCTGGCGTTGGCCTATTCCCCCGGCGTGGCAGCCGCCTGTGATCTGATCGTGCAGGACCCCCAGGAGGCGGCCAACCTGACCTCCCGCGCCAATCTGGTCGGCGTGGTCACGAACGGCACCGCCGTGCTCGGCCTCGGCGCCATCGGACCACTGGCCTCGAAGCCGGTGATGGAAGGCAAGGCGGTGTTGTTCAAGAAGTTCTCCGGCATCGACGTGTTCGATATCGAGATCGACGAGCGGGATCCGGACAAACTGGTGGAGATCATCGCCAGCCTCGAGCCCACCTTCGGCGGCATCAATCTGGAAGACATCAAGGCGCCGGAGTGCTTCGAGATCGAGGCCAGGCTCAAGGAACGCATGAACATTCCGGTGTTTCATGACGACCAGCACGGCACCGCGATCATCACGGCTGCCGCGATCCGCAATGGCCTGCGCGTGGTGGAGAAGCAACTGGACGACGTGAAGCTGGTCTGTTCCGGCGCCGGGGCGGCCGCCATCGCCTGCCTGGATCTGCTGGTCGGACTGGGCATGAAGCCGGAAAACATCTACGTCACCGATCGCGACGGCGTGGTCCACACCGGCCGTGACGACCTGGATCCGCGCAAGGCCGTGTACGCCCGCGAGACCGACGCCCGCAGCCTCGGCGACATCATCGCCGACGCCGATGTCTTTCTCGGCCTGTCGGCCCCCGGTGTCCTGACCCAGGACATGGTCAAGACCATGGCCGAGCGACCGCTGATTCTGGCGCTGGCGAATCCGATCCCGGAAATCCTGCCGGAGGCGGCGCTGGAGGTCCGGCCCGACTGCGTCATGGCCACCGGCCGTTCCGACTACCCGAATCAGGTCAACAACGTGCTCTGTTTCCCGTTCATCTTCCGGGGTGCGCTGGATGTCGGCGCCACCACGATCAACGAGGAGATGAAGCTGGCCTGCGTCGAGGCGATTGCCGATCTGACCATGCAGGAATCCTCCGATGTCGTGGTTGCCGCCTACGGCGGCAAGCCGCTGCGCTTCGGCCGCGACTACCTGATTCCGAAACCCTTCGATCCACGCTTGATCTCGCGGATCGCCCCGGCGGTGGCAAAGGCGGCCATGGACAGCGGCGTCGCAACCCGGCCGATCGAGGACTTCATGGCCTACCGGCTCCGACTGAACCAGTTCGTGTTCCAGTCCGGGCTGGTCATGAAGCCCCTGTTTGAGCAGGCTCGCCGCAGCCAGAAGCGCGTCGTCTATGCCGAGGGTGAACAGGAGCGCGTGCTGCGCGCCGTGCAGGTGGTGGTAGATGACGGCCTCGCCGCGCCGATTCTGATCGGTCGCCGGAAAGTGGTGGCCATGCGCATCCGCCGGCTGGGTCTGCGGCTCAAGGTGGATGAACATTTCGAGCTCGTGGACCCGGAAGACGATCCGCGCTATCGCGAATACTGGACCCTCTACCACAGTCTGATGGAGCGCCGCGGCGTAACGCCCGATCAGGCCCAGAACATCGTCCGCACGCGCAACACCGTGATTGCAACGCTGATGGTCTACCGCGGCGAGGCGGACGCCCTGATCTGCGGCACGGTGGGCCGCTACCACCGCCAGTTGCAATACATCGAATCGGTGCTCGGCCGGCGCCCCGGTGTACGCAACCTGGCGGCGATGAGCGCGCTTATCCTACCCAAGGGCACGTTCTTTCTCTGCGACACCTACGTCACCAATGATCCGACGGCGGCTCAGATCGCGGAGATGACGATCCTGGCCGCGGACGAAGTCCGACGCTTCGGCGTCACACCCAAGGTGGCGCTTCTGTCGCATTCCAGCTTCGGCTCGTCGGAAGCTGAATCGGCGATCAAGATGCGTGAAGCTCTGCAGTTGATCGAGGCCCGCGATCCGTCGCTGGAGGTGGAAGGGGAAATGCACGGCGATGCGGCGCTGTCGGAAACCGTGCGCCAGCGGATCTTCCCCAGCTCGCGACTGACCGGTAAGGCCAACCTGCTGATCCTGCCGACCCTGGACGCTGCCAATATTGCCTTCAATCTGCTCAAGATCATGGGCGACGGCGTATCGGTGGGCCCGATCCTGCTCGGCACCAACAAACCGGCCCATATCCTGACGCCGTCCACCACCACGCGCGGCATCATGAACATCACCGCCCTGGCCGCGGTGGAGGCCAGCATGCTGGAGAGTGACCCGAAGGCTAACGCCGGCTGAGCCCCGCGAGTGCGACGCGCTCAGCCGGTGGCTTCTGCTGCCTGGCTCATGTCCGGCAAGGGTCGGCGCAACTGACGCAGCCCCGCCGGCGGATGGAAAGCGGCGCCCAGCTCGGCGGCTCGACGGTACGAAGCCAGCGCCTGATCACTCTCGCCCAGCCGCTCCTGCATGCTGCCCAGCAGGTAGCAGGCCTCGCCGCTCGGCTCCCGGGACACCGCCGCCTCGAGGTAGGAGCGGGCGCGCCCCCAGAGGCCATTGGCGATGGCCAGACGGCCGGCGGCAAGCAGCAGGGCCGCGTCTTCCGGCCGCTGCTTCAGCCATGATTCCACCTGGCGCAACGAACCGTTGGAGTCAGCCAGTTCCAGCCGACCGTAACGGTCCACCCAATCGCTGCGCCATTCCCGATGCAAACCCTGACGAAGCAGACGCTCGGCTTCGGCATCGGCGGTCGAGAACTGCATGCGACAGTCGATGTAGCAGAGGGCCACTTCCATGTCGTTGTTGGCCGAGCGGGGCAGACGGTTCCACGCCTGGGTCAGCGCCGATTCGTCCTGGCGCGCGGCTGCTCGCAGGCTGCCGATCGCCGCAACCCGCTCGAGACGCGCCAGCGTTGCTTCATCCATATGCCCCTCACGGCGCAGACCCGGCAGCAATGACAACAGCCGGTCCCATTCGCCCAGCGGCTCGCAGACGCGGGCGAGCAATTCGCGCACCCGCGTCTGGCGCGGCCACTTTTCGTTCAGGTAGGTCAGACTGGCAAACGCGGTTTCCCACTGCTGGTCCTCCAGACTGAACCGGGCCTGCACCAGACCCACGGCAAGACGTGCCTGGGAATCGCTGCGGTCGGCCAGCGCCAGGTATTCGTCACGCCGCGCGCTGGCGCCGAGCCCGTGGGCAGCGAAGGCGGCACAGAGATAGTGCAGCAGAGGCACATCGGCACTGCGCGCGGAGCGCGACAGCGATCGTTCGGCCTCCGCATAGCGCCCTTCCATGATGCGCAGCAGGCCACGCACCAGGCGATCACGGGCGCCACCCCTCCGGCGCTGATGCCACCAGCGCCGGAGGCTGTCCGGCGTGCGCACCAGACGCAACAGGAAACGCAGCAGGAAATAGGCGAGCAAGGCAGCGACCAGAGTCACCGCAACCGCCAGGAAAAGACTGGTCTCGACCGTGGTCCGGCCGGCATTGATCATCACGTAGCCGCCCTGGTGGTGAAACCAGAGAGCTGCGACCACACTCAGCAGCAAGGCTGCCAGCAACAGGAAGAGCCGGATCATGAGTCATCCTCCTCGTCGCTTTCGGCGGCGGAAAGACTCGGCAGCAAGGCATCGAGATCAGGCAGCTCCGCGGTCAGGGACATTTCGCGGAGTTCCTGCAGGGTCTCGCGCGCCGCAGTCACTGCATCGCCCTGCTGGAAATAGCGCTCCAGCCAGTCGTCGGCCTCGGCCAGGCTGTCCTGCCAGGTCTGCTCCTCACCCTCCAGCAGCGCCACGCGGGCGGTCTGCAGGTTGAGCCGCAGATTCTCGCGCAGGAACCATTCCTCTTCCGCCGCCATCAGTGGGCGGGCCGGCTCGCCGCGATGCACCACCACCAGACTGGAGAGACTCTCGCGGAACTGCATCCAGGCGCGCTGTCCGGCCCGGCGCCACCCTTCGGCACTGTCGAGTTGGGCGTCTCGCTGACGGCCCATCGCCTGTGGCTCGAGCCGGGTATCGGGCTGATGCACGGCGAAGTCGTCCATTGCCGCGATCACGTCGCGAATGCTGGCGGCAGCAGCGGCCCGATCGGGCATGCGAACCTCGAGCAGCGCATCCACCGCGTCACGCACCGCGCGCCGCTCGTCGACGGTATCGTCGCTCATGTCCCGCAGCAGCCGGTCCGCCTCGCGCAGCGCTTCGAGGGCCCCGTCCGGATCCCGGTGAAGCGTGGCCCGGTAACGAGCCAGATTGAACAGGTAATCGACTTCGCTGCGGACCCATTCCTGACGTTTCGCCTCGGTCAGAACCTGCAACCGTTCCATGCGATCGTCGACCAGAGCCTGGCGCTCGCGCACGCCCTCCATCAACTCCGCAGCCCGGGCCAGGGTCTGCACGTGGCCCTGATGTTCACTGGCGAGATTCTCGACCCGGCCTTCCAGCCGATCGGCTCGCGAGACCGCGGAATCGCGGATCTCATCGAGTTCGCTGGAAACGGATTCACGCAATTCGGCCAGTTCCGCGGCATCCGCAACGTTGTCCTGCAGGGCGAGGTTTTCCTGCTCAGCCAACAGTTGCTGCTGACGCTCCCACAGGAACCAGCCGCCGACTGCCAGGGCAAGCGCCAGCAGCAGACTGATCAGCAACGCCAGAATGGCGATGCCCCGCCCGTTGCCGTTTCCGGATGGCGGCGGTGACTCCTCGGCCGGAGCCGCGTCATCGCTACCCGAAGCGGCCGTCTGCCCGGTGTCTACGGTGTCTTCCGACGGCTCGCCCGCGGTGTCCTGCTGTATGGTCTCGTCCGCTTCACGCTGCTTGTCATCGCTCATGAGCATGCCCGTTTGTCGTCGTCTGTTGTCTCCAGCCTACTACGCTCCGCACCAAAGCTGCATCGCTGGCTGAAGTGATCCGTATCTCGGCGGTGAAGCCGTCCGCCCGCGCCTTCTCCCCCAGACGCTTGCTGACGGTGACCAGCGGCAAGCTCCGCAGGTCGCTCCAGGCCGGCCCTGACAGGTGCCTCAGATTGTCCATCGCCTCGCCGCTGGTAATGGTCAGGAGGTGCAGATCCCCGCGCTGCAGGGCCCGTTGCAGGGGCGCCGGGTCTGTGTCCGGCAATGCCCGGCGATAGACCGGCAACACGCTCAGCCTGACCCCGCGCTCCCGCAGCGCTGCCGCAATCAGGCCGCGCCCCCCTTCCCCGGTCACCAGCATGGCCGGCTCGTCGCGAAGATCCCGCAGCTGCGGCAAGGTCAGCAGGGCCTCGCTGGTATAGGGCAACGGCGCCGTCAGGACACGACGAAATCCGGCCTCATGCAGGGCCTCGGCAGTGCGCCCGCCAATGGCGGCGACGTCGACCCCGAACGGCGCCGCGACGCCGCTTTTCCTGACCAGTCGCAGGAATCCGTCGACCGCATTGACGCTGGTGAAAAGCAGCAGCCGCTGTTGCCCGAGGTGTTGCAACCGTTCGCGATCCGGCGCCAGCGGTACGATGGCAATCACCGGGAAGCGCAATACCGCGAATCCCGCGGCCTCCAACGCCCGACACAGCGGTTCCGCCTGGTGGGCCGGCCGGGTTACCAGCACCCGGGGCTGCTCAGGAATGGGGCTTGTCGTCGGCATTCGCGGCCGCCAGAACCTCGCGCAGGATCTCGTCGGCACCCTGGGCCAGCAGATCCTGCCCCAGCCGGGTGCCCAGCTCATCGGCATCCACTGCGGTCCCACGCACCTCGCCGCGAACGATTCGCCGGCCATCGGTGGAACCAACCAGACCCCGCAGGTACAGCTCGTCGCCGTCCAGCGTGGCGTAGGCGGCAATCGGTATCTGGCAACTGCCCTCCAGCTGCCGGTTGAGACCGCGCTCGGCCTCGACCCGGATATGGCTTTCGGTGTGATCCAGCGGACCGATCAGCTGCTCCACCTCGGTATCGCCCTGACGGCACTGGATACCGAGGGCACCCTGGCCCACCGCCGGCAGGATCTCTTCCGGCGGCACGGCGTAGCGGATGCGCTCCTCCAGCTCCAGCCGACGCAGGCCGGCGGCGGCAAGGATGATGGCGTCAAACAGGCCGTCGTCCAGTTTCTGCAAGCGCGTATTGACGCTTCCGCGCAGGGTTTCCACCACCAGATCCGGCCGCGCCGCGAGGATCTGGCACTGGCGCCGCAGACTGGCGGTCCCGACCCTGGCCCCGTGCGGGAGGGAGAGAATGTCGGCGTATTCATTGCAGACAAAGGCGTCGCAGGGATCACCGCGTTCGGGAATCACTGACACCTGCAATTCCGGGGTGACCTGCGCCGGCACATCTTTCATCGAATGCACGGCGATGTCGGCGCGCTCTTCAAGCAGACCCTGCTCGAGCTCCTTGAGAAACAACCCTTTGCCGCCGATGCGGGCCAGCGGTGCATCCAGGATGCGGTCGCCCCGCGTGCTCATCGGCACCAGTTCCACCTGCAGGCCGGGATGCCGCGCGCGCAGGCAGGCGGCAACATGCTCAGCCTGCCACAGGGCAAGCGGCGATTTGCGCGTGGCGATGCGCAGCAGATCCTTCATCGAACCCCCTTCCGGTAGGCGGCCGGGGATGGCCACCTGTATGTACCCGGGAAACACCGACGGTTTCCCCACCTCCGCCATGATGCCATGCCCGGGGGTGGCTGCCGAACCGCCGACAAGGGGCTGTCGGGCAACAGGACCGGATTCAGTCGCGGCGGGCTGGGACCATACCGAGGTCACGCAGCGCCCGGCGCACATCCGGCAGATGCCGGCGACTGACCTCCAGCCGTTCGCCGGACTCGCGCAGCACGATCACATGGCGCCCGGTCAGCTCCTTCTCCAGCGCTTCGATGCGATCACGGCAAACCAGCGTGCGACGATGAATGCGCAACAGCTCGGTCGGGAAACGCTCCTCCAGCTGCCGTAGTGAATCGTCGATGAGATCCTCGCCATCGTCATGGACCGCGGTTACGTATTTCTGCTCGGCCTCGAAGAAACGACTGCGCTGCAGCTGGATCAGATGCAGGTCACCACGCCGCCGGCACAAGACATGCGCCGGTGTCTGCGCCGACGGTTGCAGGCGCTGGGCTGCCTGCTCGCGCGCCGCCCGCTCCAGGGCCTCCGCCAGACGCTCGCGGCGTACCGGCTTCAACAGGTAGTCAGCGGCCTGCAGATCAAAGGCCTGGAGCGCATGCTCGCCGTAGGCTGTCACGAACACGATGCGTGGCGCAGCCGGGCCACGCTCGCGCAGTTGCGCTGCGGCATCGAGGCCGTCCATGCCGGGCATGCGAATGTCCATCAGCACCACGTCGGGAGCCAGCTGGGCGACCTGCTGCAGCGCTTCCTCTCCGTCACGAGCCGCACCCACCACCTGATAACCACCGAGTTCACTGACCAGCTGCGCCATGCGTTCGCGGGCGAGGCCTTCGTCATCAACAATCAGTACGCGCATGCCGGCTCCTGCGATAGGGAAACGCCAGATGCACAGCATAAGTTTCGTCATCCGCGTGTGCCGTGAACGATGCCGCGTTCCCGAACGCGAGTTGCAGCCGTTCCATGACATTGTCCTGCGCCGTGCCGCTACCCTGATAACGTGCCGGCCCCGGCGCCAGAGGGTTGTTGATGTCGATTTGCAGCCGGTTGTCGCGGCGCCGACCGGTCAGACGCACCACGCCGCCCCGGCGACAGGGTTCGACCCCGTGGCGAACCGCATTCTCCAGCAAGGGCTGCAGGGTCATCGGCGGCAGCAGGGCATCGTCGGGCAAGGCATCCACCTGCCAGTCCACGATCAGTCGCTCGCCCAGCCGGAGTTCCTCGAGCCGCAGGTAATTGCGGGCCAGCTCCAGCTCCCCCGCCAGCGGGACCAGCTGCGAGACATCGGCCAGACTGGCGCGGAACAGGCCGGAAAGATCCTCGACCGCGCCCTCGGCCGCGTCCGGCCGCTGACGAATCAGTGCAAGAATCGTATTCAGACTGTTGAACAGAAAATGCGGCTGGATGCGCGCCTGCAAGGCCTCGATGCGGGCGCGAGTCAGGGTTTCGAGCCGCCGGCGCCAGGCGAACTGCTGGTGCAGATAACGCAGACTGACTGCAGCGGCAATGCCGCTGATGGCGAGGTTGCGCGCATGAAACTCCCAGCCCGGGCGGGGATCGGCCCCGGCCAGAGCCTGCCGCGCGCCTTCGCCGACCACCAGGGTCACTAGCAACACCAGCAGCCAGGCAATGACCCCGGCCTGGGCCATGGGCAGGCGACACAGAAACGGCCGCGTCAGGCACAGCAGCAGAGTGCTGCCGATCGCGACCCACTGCACGAACAGGCTGTAGAGGCTGAGCGCGGTCCAGCGATCAATGCCGGCCGGCTGCACCAGCACGATGACAAAGACCAGCAACTGGGCAATGACCACGACCGCGAACAGCGTCTGCAGCCGACAGAACTCCGGCAGAAAACAGTTCGCCCGATCGCCGTCCTGCGCCCGCGCCATGCCCACCTCTTGTGTTGAACCCCCGCTCAGCATCACCCGTGCCCGACGGTCAGACAAGAATCTCGGCACCTCTTCCCCATCACGCCACGCGCCCGGCGCCCGGGAATCGACAAGAGTCTCGTCAATAAAGGGATTCACCACGAAGAGCACGAAGGACACGAAGAAAATGCGGCGCAGGTTGCAGGAAAGGCTTTGACTTCGTGCTCTTCGTGTCCTTCGTGGTGAATAGATTTTCTAGGTTGTTGTATTGACGGTCAGGAGGCGTGTCGGCGCGGGGGCGGGCATGGATCCGTGTTTCCCTTGCTATACTCTGCCGCCGTTCCGACATCTCACGACCCTGGGCACTGACGCCATGAGCAAATCGACTTCCGGCCAGCTTTGGACCGGCCGTTTCACCGAGGCCACCGACGCCTTCGTCGAGGCCTTCACCGCCTCCGAGCATTTCGATCGCCGCCTGTACCGGCAGGATATCCGTGGCTCCATCGCCCATGCTCGCATGCTGACCCGGGCCGGCGTGCTCAGCGAGCAGGAGCGCGACGCCATCGTCGAAGGTCTGGAAGCGCTGCGGCAGGATATCGAGCAGGGCGATTTCGACTGGTCGCCGGCGCTCGAAGACGTGCACATGAACATCGAAAAGCGGCTGACCGACCGGATCGGCGAGGCCGGCAAGAAGCTGCACACCGCGCGCTCGCGGAACGATCAGGTGGCTACCGACATCCGCCTGTACCTGCGCGATGCCATCGATGCCATTCGCGAGCAGCTACTGCGGTTCCAGCGCGGCCTGGTGGATCTGGCGGAACGCGAGGTCGATACCATCCTGCCCGGTTTCACCCACCTGCAGGTCGCACAACCGGTCAGTTTCGGTCATCACATGCTGGCCTGGTACGAAATGCTGCTGCGCGATCAGGAGCGGTTCGAGGACTGTCAGCGCCGCATGAACGTGATGCCGCTGGGGTCGGCGGCGCTGGCGGGCACCAGCTTTCCGATCGACCGCGACATGACCTGCGCCGAACTGGGTTTCGACCGGCCCAGCCGCAATTCGCTGGATGCGGTGTCGGATCGGGATTTCGCGCTGGAATTCACATCCGCCGCGGCGATCCTGCTGACCCATACCTCGCGCATGGCCGAAGAGATGATCCTCTGGGCCTCGCCGCTGGTGGACTTCATCGATCTGCCGGATCGCTACTGCACCGGCTCCAGCATCATGCCGCAGAAGAAGAACCCGGACGTGGCGGAGATCGTGCGCGGCAAGACCGCACGCGTGAACGGTCACCTGATGGCCCTGCTCACGCTGATGAAGTCCCAGCCGCTGGCATACAACCGGGACAACCAGGAAGACAAGGAACCACTGTTCGACACCGTCGACACGGTTCTCGACAGCCTGCGTGCCTTTGCCGACATGGTGCCGGCGATGCAGGTCAAGGCAGACAGCATGTACAACGCGGCCAGGAAGGGCTTCGCCACCGCCACCGACCTGGCCGACTATCTGGTGCGCAAGGGCGTGCCGTTCCGCGATGCCCACGCCATCGTCGGAGCCGCCGTGCGCCATGGCGTGGAACAGGGCATGGATCTCGCGGAAATGGATCTGACAACCCTGCAGGGCTTCTCGGACACCATCGACGAGGACGTCTACGCCGTCCTCACACTGGAAGGCTCGGTGGCGGCCCGCGATCATTTCGGCGGTACCGCACCGAATCAGGTCCGACTGCAGATCGCGGAAGCAAGGAAACGAATCGAAGCCGCGCTGTAAGGCGCGGTTCCAGGTTCCAGGTTCCAGGTTCCAGGTTCCAGGTTCCAGGAAAGGATCACCGAAAGCCCGGGTCTTTCGACCTGGAACTTTGAACCTTGAACGCCAAGGGAAGCGCCGATCTATTCGCACGCCTGCGTTGGAGTCCGCATTTTCTCCGAGGCAAGGCGCGCTGCGCAGCGCCGCAGTCATTCTGCGGTCAGGCAGCGCAACACCGCAGTCAGGGAAAATGCGGCCCAACCCGAAGGGCCCGGCCGGTTTTGGCCCCTGGCGGCGTTGCGGCACCGGCCCGGTAGAATCACTACCGGAGCGGCACCGTGCCTTGCCAGATGACCAGAACCGGTCTCGGGCGCAGGCGCGGGAATAGACCAGGGCTTCCCAAGAGGCTACCCAAGCCTCCTGGCCAGCCACTCCCCAACCAAGCGAATCTCCTCCAGACAGACCGCATGCGCCATCGGGTAGGTATGCCATTCGACCTGGTAACCGAGCGCTTCCAGGTCCTCGCGTGACTGCTCGCCGAGGCGCAGATCCAGCACCGGGTCCGCGACGCCATGAGCCATGAGGATCGGGGTGTCCTGATTGGCGGCACTGCGTTCCTCGGCCAGCGTGTCCTGCAGCGGCAGGTAGGTGGACAAAGCCAGGATCCCGGCCAGCCGGCGCGGATGACGCAGCCCCAGATGCAGGGCGACGGCACCGCCCTGGGAAAACCCGGCCAGCACGATGCGCTCGTCCGGCACCCCGCGACTGTTCTCCCGCTCGATCAGGGCCTGTATCCGGCTGGCCGAAGCGCGAATGCCCGCGTCGTCCTGGCGCGCCTTACGATCCAGCGCGATCAGGTCGAACCATGCGCGCATCCGCATGCCCCCGTTCAGGGTCACGGGCTGCTCCGGGGCGTGCGGGAAGATGAAGCGCACGTTGAGCTCGGCGGGCAGCCGCAGCTCGGGCACGATCGGCTCGAAATCGTGGCCGTCGGCGCCCAGACCGTGCAACCAGATCACCGAGGCGCGCGCGTCGTCGCCGCCGATCTCCACCGCATCCAGCAATGCCTCGTTCATGCTGCAACTCCCGTGTCTGCGTTGATTGATTCCGGACGGTATACTGCCCGCATTGCACTGCCGGAGGCCACCCATGCGCCACAGTCTCGCCTTGCTGCTCCTTGCCTGTCTGCTGCTCGCAGCCTGTGGTCAGAAGGGGCCGCTGTTCCTGCCCGATGATGAGGACGAGCAGAGCGTCGCGCCGCCGCCGCAGTCCCGGTCCACCGTCTGAACGAGCCAGCCCACGGAGCCTTCATGCAACCGTTCGAATATCGGGACGGGCAGCTGTTCGTCGAACAGGTACCCCTGACCGCCATCGCCGACGAGCACGGTACGCCGGCCTATGTCTACTCGCGGGCCGCGATCACGGAAGCCTGGCAGGCCTTCGATGCGGCCTTCGCGACGGTTGATCATCAGATCTGCTACGCGGTGAAGGCCAATTCCAACCTCGCCGTGCTCAATCTGCTGGCACGTCTCGGCTCCGGTTTCGACATCGTCTCCGGCGGCGAACTGGAACGGGTCCTGCGTGCCGGCGGCGACGTCGCCCGCGTGGTGTTCTCCGGCGTCGGCAAGAGCCGCTACGAAATGGCGCAGGCGCTGAATGCCGGTATCGGTTGCTTCAATGTCGAGTCCAGCGCCGAGCTGGACCAGTTACAGACGGTCGCGACGCGGCTGGACCGGATCGCCCCGGTATCGCTGCGGGTCAATCCGGACGTCGATGCCCGGACCCATCCCTACATTGCCACCGGCCTCAAGGACAACAAGTTCGGCATCGCTCTGGCTGAGGCCGAGGCGCTGTACCGTCGGCATGCGGAATACAGCCATCTCGACTTTGTCGGCGTCGACTTCCATATCGGCTCGCAGCTGACGGAAGTGGACCCGTTCCGGGACGCCCTGAGCCGCGTCCTTGCCATGCTCGATCGGGTCGCCGACAGCGGCCTGACGCTGCGGCATATCGACATCGGTGGCGGCGTCGGCGTGCGTTACCGCGACGAACAGCCGCCGGCCGCAAGCAGCTATGCCGAGGCAGTCCTGCCGCTGCTGCAGGATCGCGGACTCAAGGTGCTGCTGGAACCGGGACGCGCCATCGTCGCCAATGCCGGGGTCCTGCTGACCCGGGTGCAGTTCCTCAAGCACACCGGGCACCGCAACTTCGCGGTGGTGGACGGAGCCATGAACGATCTGCTGCGGCCGGCGCTCTACGGCGCCTGGCAGGACATCGTCCCGGTCCGCGGCCATGACGGAGAGGCTCGTGACTACGACGTGGTCGGTCCCGTCTGCGAAACCGGCGACTTCCTCGGCCGCGATCGCTCGCTGGCGTTGCGGCCCAATGACCTGCTGGCAGTGAAGAGCGCCGGCGCCTACGGTTTCGTCATGGCATCCAATTACAATTCCCGGCCGCGGCCGCCGGAACTCCTGGTGGACGGTGATCGGGTCCATCTGGTGCGCAAGCGCGAGACCGTGGCCGAGCTGATGGCCGGCGAACGGCTGCTGCCGGAGGCCTGATGGACCTGCGTTTCACCAAGATGCACGGCATCGGTAACGACTTCGTGGTGATCGATGCGATCCGCCAGAACGTTGCCCTCAGCCGAAACCAGATCCGGTTTCTGGCAGACCGGCATTTCGGCGTCGGCTGCGATCAGATCCTGATGGCGGCGCCGGCCACCGAACCGGGGACCGACTTCCGCTACCGGATCTTCAACGCCGACGGCGGCGAGGTGGAACAGTGCGGCAACGGCGTGCGCTGCCTGGCCGTCTTTCTTGCCGAACAGGGGCTGAGCGACCGCAGCGACCTGATCATCCAGACCCTGGGTGGACCGACCCGTATCCAGCGACAGCCGGATGGCCAGGTAACGGTCGACATGGGGCCACCGCGGCTGGATCCGGCGGAAATTCCGTTCCAGGCCGAGTCCCGCGCACCGCGGTACCCGCTCGCGGTCGACGGCCGCATGCTTGATATCGGTGCGGCGTCGATGGGCAATCCGCACGCCGTGCTGCAGGTCGGGGATGTGGCGGACGCGCCACTCACCCGCTGGGGGCCGATCATCGAAAGCCACCCGCGCTTTCCGCGCCGGGTCAACGCCGGCTTCATGGAAGTGGTCGATCGGGGCCATATCCGCCTGCGCGTCTACGAGCGCGGTGTCGGCGAAACCCTGGCCTGCGGCACCGGCGCCTGCGCCGCGGCCGTCGTCGGTCAGTTACAGGGTCTGCTGGATCAGGCGGTGCAGGTGGATCTGCCCGGAGGCAGCCTGCAGATCCGCTGGCAGGGCGAGGGCGAGCCGGTCTGGATGACCGGGCCGGCGGTCACGGTATTCGAGGGACAGCTGCGACTGCCCGATGACGCCACTGCAAATGGCGGATAGACTGGGGAAAATCCGGCGAGTGGCCGGACGCAGGACCGGAGGAGCGGATGAGCACCCAGCACGAAGCGGATCTTGAGCAGGCGTCGCCGGAAGACAGCGTCGTCAGCTATCTCGAACAGCACCCGGATTTCTTTGTTCGACACCCGGATCTCGTGACGCAGCTGCGTATCCCCCACGAATGCGGCGAGGCCGTGTCCCTGATCACGCATCAGGTTCAGGTCCTGCGCGACCGCAACCGTCAGTACACCCGGCGTCTGGACGAGCTGGTCCGCGTGGCCCGCGACAATGACCGGCTGTCCGAGCGCCTGCACCGGCTGACCCTGGATCTGCTCGACAGCGGGGATCTGGACGGGGTGTTGCAGGCGCTCAAGGACGGGCTGCGCGAACACTTCGACGCCGACATGGTATCCGTGCGGCTGTTCGACAGGGACAAGCTGCAGGCGGAGCATCAGGATTTCGTGGCACCTGAAGACAGCAACCTGAGCCACTTCCGGCGGTTTCTCGGCGAGGAGAGGCCGATCTGCGGCACGCTGGCGGCCGAACAGATTCAATTCCTGTTCGGCGACAGCGCGACCAAGGTCGCCTCGGCGGCCCTGATTCCGGTCTGCGACCGGCAGGTCATGGGCCTGCTGGCCATCGGCAGCTATCAGCCTGACCGCTTCCACGTCAGTCAGGGGACGGTTTTCCTCCGCCAGCTCGGTCAACTTGCCGGACGGGCCCTGCGACCCCACCTGAGCCGCTGATACGGCCATGCAGGCGGATGCCCTGCAATGGCTGGAACGCTACGACCGGTATCTGGTCAGCGAGCGGCGCCTGTCGGCACTCAGTCGGAAACACTACCGGCGCGACCTGGACAGTCTTCAGCGCTGGTGTGACGCGCAGGGACTGGATCACTGGATGGCGCTGGACGGGCACCACGTGCGCCAGTTCGTTGCCGGTGAGCACCGCCGCGGTCTCGGCGGGAAGTCACTGCAGCGACTGCTGTCATCAATCCGGGGCTTCTACCGGTTCCTGCTGCGAGAGCAGGTCTGCCGGGTCAATCCGGCCCAGGATATCCGTGCGCCGAAAAGCCCCCGGCGCCTGCCGAGCAGCCTCGACCCCGACCAGACCGCGCGCCTGCTCGATCAGGGTGCGGACAGCGATGATCCGCTGCAGCAGCGCGACGTTGCCATCTTCGAACTGGTCTATTCCTGCGGCCTGCGCCTGGCCGAGGTGGCATCACTGGATTGCAGCGATATTGACGGCGACATGCTGCAGGTCACCGGCAAGGGCGCACGGACCCGGATCCTGCCCGTGGGCCGCATGGCACGGCAGCGACTGGCCGACTGGCTGGCGCTGCGACCGCAATTCGCCGGCGCCGGGCAGCCGGCCCTGTTCGTCAGCCGGCGCGGCAAGCGGCTCTCGCATCGCAGTATCCAGAGCCGACTGCAACGTCTGGCGGCGGTCACCGGGCTGGACCGGCATGTCCATCCGCACATGCTGCGTCACGCCTTTGCCAGCCATCTGCTGGAGTCCAGCGGCGACCTGCGTGCCATCCAGGAACTGCTCGGGCATGCCGACATCGGTACCACCCAGATCTATACCCATCTGGATTTCCAGCATCTGGCCGAGGTGTACGATAAGGCCCACCCACGGGCCAACAGGAAACCCTGATCGGGGATCGCTTCCATCGTCCGAGTTCCCGTTGCGCGGTACATCCGGCACCGGCATCGGCCCGGGACAGGGATGGATTCCCTTGAAGGATGGCCGTGGGCACCCCATACCCTGAGCACCGCAGGACGCAGCCGACGGAGCATGCATGGAACAATTCAGAGGCACCACCATCCTGTCCGCCCGCCGCGAGGGCCATGTGGTCATCGGTGGCGACGGCCAGGTCTCGATGGGCAACACAGTGATGAAGGGCAATGCGCGCAAGGTGCGGCGCCTGTTCCATGAACGCGTCCTGGCAGGCTTTGCCGGTGGCACGGCCGATGCGTTCACGCTGTTCGAACGCTTCGAAGGGCAACTGGAAAAACACCGGGGCAACCTGCAGCGTTCCGCGGTGGAACTGGCCAAGGACTGGCGCTCGGACCGCGCCCTGCGCCGTCTGGAGGCGCTGTTGCTGGTCGCCGATTCAACGTCGACGCTGATGATTTCCGGCAATGGCGACGTGATCGAGCCGGAACGTGACCTGATCGCTATCGGGTCCGGCGGTCCTTTCGCCCAGGCTGCCGCCACGGCACTGATGGATCACACGGCACTGTCCGCACGCGAGGTGGTGGAGCAGGGGCTCCACATCGCTGCCGATATCTGCATCTACACCAATCACCATCTCACCATCGAAGAGCTTGGCCCCGAGGCCTGAGGAATCGCATTCATGTCGGAAATGACACCGCGCGAAATCGTCCAGGAACTGGATCGCTTCATCATCGGCCAGGCGAACGCCAAGCGGGCCGTCGCCATCGCCCTGCGTAACCGCTGGCGGCGGTCGCAGCTGGACGAGGATCTGCGCCGCGAGATCACGCCCAAGAACATTCTGATGATCGGCCCGACCGGGGTCGGCAAGACCGAGATCGCACGCCGGCTGGCGCGACTGGCGCGGGCGCCGTTCATCAAGATCGAGGCCACCAAGTTCACCGAAGTGGGTTATGTCGGCCGCGACGTGGAATCCATCGTGCGCGACCTGGTGGATTCAGCGATCAAGATGACCCGCGAAGAGGCCATGGATCAGGTCCGTTACCGGGCCGAGGAGGCCGCCGAGGAACGCCTGCTGGACATCCTGCTGCCGCGGCCCACGGCCAAGCAATGGGAAGAGGAGGAAAAGGAGCCCGCCGATTCCGCAACCCGCACCAAATTCCGCAACAAGTTGCGCTTCGGTGATCTGGACGATCGCGAGGTCGAGGTGGAAGTATCCGCGTCGCAGCCGGGGGTCGAAATCATGGCGCCGCCGGGCATGGAGGAGATGACCAGCCAGCTCCAGAGCATGTTCCAGAACATGGGCGGGCAGAAGACCCGCAAGCGCAAGATGAAGATCCGCGATGCACGCAAGGTGCTGCGCGAGGAAGAGGCGGCAAAGCTGGTCAACGAGGACGAGATCCGGGTGTCGGCCGTGGAGCGGGTCGAACAGCACGGCATCGTCTTCCTCGACGAAATCGACAAGGTGACGCGGCGCAGTGACGGTGCCAGCAGTGGTGGCGGTGACGTCTCCCGGGAGGGTGTGCAGCGAGACCTGCTGCCGCTGGTCGAAGGCAGCACGGTATCGACCCGCCACGGGGCAGTCCGTACCGATCACATCCTGTTCATCGCTTCCGGCGCGTTCCACCTGTCCAAGCCGTCGGACCTGATTCCCGAACTGCAGGGGCGGCTGCCGATCCGGGTCGAGCTGGATGCGTTGTCAGTGGAAGATTTCGTGCGCATCCTGACCGAGCCGAATGCCTCGCTGACCGAGCAGTACACCGCCTTGATCGGTACCGAAGGCTGCGAGTTGGCCTTTACCGAAGACGGCATTGCGCGGATCGCGCAGGTGGCCTGGGAGGTCAACGAGGGCACCGAGAACATTGGCGCCAGGCGCCTGCACACCGTGCTGGAACGACTGCTCGAAACCATCTCCTACGAGGCTGCCGATCAGAGCGGTCAGTCGGTGACCGTGGATGCCGCCTATGTCGACAGTCACCTGGCCGATCTGGCACAGAACCAGGATCTGAGCCGCTACATCCTCTAGGGAAGCTCTGATCTATTCCCGCGTCTGCGCCCGAGACCGGTTTTGGTCAGCTGGCAAGGCGCGGTGCCGGTTCGGTAGTGATTCTACCGGGCCGGTGACGCAACGCCGCCAGGGGCCA
>PXAT01000147.1 GCA_003565775.1 Ectothiorhodospiraceae bacterium
TGACAAGAGGCAGGCGGTAGAACCATGGAAGCAGCAAGCGGCAGAGAGACCCCGGGCGAGCAGAACGCGGCGGCGGACGGAATCGATCTCAGGCAACCTGAACTCTATGTCAACCGGCAACTGAGTTTGCTCGAGTTCAACGCCCGGGTGCTGGAGCAGGCGCGCGACCCGGCGATGCCCTTGCTGGAACGCCTGCGCTTCCTCTGTATTTCGAGCACCAATCTCGACGAGTTCTTCGAAATCCGGGTCGCCGGTTTGAAGCAGGTCTACGAACTCGGGTCGACCCAGACCGATGCCGACAATCGCACGCCGCAGGAGGTTCTGCGCGCGATAAGCGCCCGTGCACACGAGCTGGTCGATCTGCAGTATCGGGTCCTGAACGAGGAACTGACACCGGCCCTGGCGGAACAGGGGATTCGCTTTATCCGTCGCGGCGACTGGACCGAGGCACAGCGCGAGTGGGTGCGCAGTTTCTTCGAGGATTCACTGCTGCCGGTGCTGAGCCCGCTGGGCCTGGATCCGGCACATCCGTTCCCGCGAATCCTCAACAAGAGTCTCAACTTCATCGTCAGCCTCGACGGCAAGGACGCCTTCGGTCGCAACAGCGGCATGGCCGTGGTCCAGGCGCCGCGCGCCCTGCCCCGTCTGATCCGGCTGCCTGCCGAAGTTTCGGAAAGCGAGCATGAATTCGTGTTCCTGTCCTCGATCATTCACGCCTGCGTGGACGATCTGTTCACCGGCATGCAGGTCAACGGTTGCTATCAGTTCCGAGTGACGCGCAACAGTGATCTCTATGTCGACGAGGAGGAAGTCGACGATCTGCTGGTGGCGATGGAAGGCGAACTGCAGTCACGCCGTTACGGCGATGCGGTTCGCTTGGAGGTCGCGGCGAACTGCCCGACCAAACTGGCTCGCTTCCTGCTCGACGAGTTCGAGCTGGAGGAAGAAGATCTCTACCAGGTGGATGGTCCGGTCAACCTGAACCGCCTGATGGCGGTGGTCGACGGCACCGATCGGCCGAGTCTCGGCTTTCCGGGATTCACTCCCGGCATTCCGGCGGACATCGCCCGCAGCAGCAGCATCTTCAAATTACTTCGGGCTCAGGATGTGCTGCTGCACCATCCGTTCCAGTCCTTCGCGCCGGTAATCGATTTTCTGCGCCAGGCGGCGAAAGATTCGAAGGTGCTGGCCATCAAGCAGACCCTGTATCGCACGGGGCCGGACTCGGCCATCGTCGACGCCCTGGTGGTGGCAGCGCGGGCCGGGAAGGAAGTCACGGTGGTCATCGAGTTGCGGGCGCGCTTCGACGAAGAAGACAACATCAAGCTGGCCAACCGGCTGCAGGATGCCGGCGCCCACGTGGTGTATGGCGTGGTCGGCCACAAGACCCATGCGAAAATGGTGCTGGTCGTGCGGCGCGAGGATCAGACACTGCGCAATTACGTCCATCTCGGTACCGGTAACTATCACGCGCGTACTGCACGCCTTTATACCGACTACGGACTCATGACCAGTGACCCGGCCATCGGCGCCGACATGCACAAGATCTTTCAGCAGCTCACCAGCCTGGGCAAGGTCTCGCGTCTGAACAAACTGCTGGAATCGCCGTTCACCCTGTATGACGGCCTGATGCGCATGATCGAGGACGAGGCCGAGCATGCGGCGAACGGCCATCCGGCTCGCATCATCATCAAGGTCAACTCCCTGGTGGAACCCCGTTTCATTCGTGCCCTGTATGCGGCCTCCCAGGCCGGCGTGCAGATCGACCTGATCGTGCGCGGCATGTGTTGTCTGCGTCCCGGGGTAGTCGGCGTCTCGGAAAACATCCGTGTGCGCTCGATCATCGGCCGGTTCCTGGAACACACGCGTGTCTATTACTTCGCCAACAAGGGCAAACCGCGCCTTTACCTGAGCAGCGCCGACTGCATGGAGCGCAATTTCTTCCGACGAGTGGAAACCGGCTTCCCGATCGATCAGCCCCCCCTGCAACAACAGGTACTCAACGACCTGGAAGCCTACTTGCGGGACACTGCGCTGGCCTGGCTCATGGCCGAGGATGGCAGCTACCGCCGCGCAGAACCGGATGACGACGCCGAAGCGTTCTCGTCGCAGGCAGCACTGCTGGAACGGCTTGCCGAACGCGCCTGAGCACGGAGCCGCGAACGCACCGGCAGGAACCGGGAGCGAGCGGTAGCGTGGGTCAGGCGAGGCGGACCCACGCGGGGTTGGCTCTGAAACAATGCCAGCGGCTGGCCTCGAACAGCAGCGCAGCGTGCGTTCACAGCCGGCGAATAAGCCCTGCTCGCGACATGACGGTTTACGAGGAGTGCATCCATGCGAACTCTTGCAACCTGTATCACCACCCTGCTCATCGGCCTGACCCTCACGGCCCAGGCAGACGATCTCCCCCATCGCGACGACTTCACGATGAATGCCATCGGCGGCGGGGACTTCCGCGCCTATGTCATGGATCATGTCGCGGAAGACGACGGCTGGGCGCAGGCCATGCGCACTCTGGGCGTGCTGCACAATCACATGCACGAAATGATGACCCAGTTCGCCCACCACGCCATGGAGGAGACCGACCAGGGCGAACGGGTACCCGGGTTCGAGCAGCGGATCTCCGGTGGCGAGTGGAGCGATTATCGCGCAGCGCTTGAGGAGAACGCTGATACCGGCTCCTGGCCGGACATGGTACAGATCACCGAAATCATGCATGACCGCGTCCATCACATGATGGTCAGCGCCGTATTCTACGATCACGCCTCGCGCCGGCGTGACGCGGATCTTGAAGGCGACTATCTGGACGGACGGGCACCGCACCCACAGCGGGACACGCTGCCCGAGGCGGCATCGCTGAAGGTGGAGTTCCCCGCGCCGGATGCGTTCCGTGAACGGGTCTGGCGTGACCCGATTGACGGTGAGCGCTGGCATGCGGCCTTGCAGAAAGTCACCGTCTTCGAGGTTCTGCTGCAGGACCTGATGACCCAGTTCGCCCAGTACGGCATGGCCAAACTGGACAGTGCCTGCCGTCCACCGGAGGGGGCTTCGCGGGTTTCCGGCGAGGACTGGTCGGCTTATGCCGACCGTGTTTCCGCCTGCGAGGAAACGGAATGGCAGCATCTGGTGAGGATCACCGGCCTCGCGCATGACCGGGTGCAGCACATGGCCCTGGCCTTGCTTCGCTACGATGCCGAACGCCATGACCGGGAGACGCCGGAGGCCATGGACCCGACAGGACAGTGAGCCGCGACAACGCCGCCGATGGCGGTTGGCGTGAGGTCTTCTCCGCCTTCCTGAAACTGGGCCTGACCTCGTTCGGTGGGCCGGTGGCTCACCTGGCCTTTTTCCAGACCGTGTTCGTCCGCGAACGCCAGTGGCTGGACAGCCGGGCCTATGCCGAACTGGTCGCCCTCTGTCAGTTCCTGCCCGGCCCGGCCAGCAGCCAGGTCGGTATCGCCATCGGCCTGCATCGGGCAGGGTTGAAAGGCGCACTGGCGGCCTGGGTCGCCTTCACTACGCCGTCGGCAATCATCATGATCATCGCCGGAATGACGCTCGCCGGCACCGACCTCAGTGATCAGACAGGCGTCATCCAGGGCCTGAAGGCAGCGGCTGTCGGGGTCGTTGCCTGGGCGCTCTGGGGCATGAGTCGCAGCCTGACGCCGGACGGCCCGCGCCTGTTAATCGCCGCCCTCGCCTGCGCCATGGCAATTCTGATCCCGACCATTGCCGGCCAACTCGGTGGTCTGCTTGCCGGCGCCGTTCTGGCCCGCTGGCTGGTGCCGGAGGCCGAAGCCGGCACCGGTGGCCGGCTGCAAATCGCCATCGGACGGCGGACAGGCCTGATCGCCGGTCTGCTGTTCGTATCGGGACTGATCGGCCTGCCGTTGCTGGCCAGCCTCGGCAACCACACGGCCCTGACCATCGTCGATTCGATGTACCGGGCCGGCGCGCTGGTCTTCGGTGGCGGCCATGTGGTGCTGCCTTTGCTGCACGCCGAGACGGTGCAGCCGGGTCTGATTCCGTCGGACACCTTTCTCGCCGGCTACGGCCTGGCACAGGCCATGCCCGGTCCGCTGTTCTCGTTCGCGGGGCTGATCGGCAGCAGCGCAGGTGGTGTGGGACTCGGTCTGCTCGCCGTCGCCGCGATCTTTCTGCCGGGCAGTCTGCTGGTGCTGGCGATCCTGCCGGTCTGGGGGCGACTGCGTCAGAATCAACGCGTGCGACGCGTGCTGGGGGGCGTGAATGCCGCCGTGGTCGGCATTCTGGCCGCCGCGCTCTACGACCCGGTGATCACCGCCGGCATAGAGCACTGGCTGCATGTGGTTGTTGCCCTGGCCGTGGTGGGCGCGCTGGCCTGGGGACGCGTGCCGGTCTGGCTGTTGATCGTGCTTGCTGCGCTGGCCGGTCTGGTACTCCTCTGAGACTTCGATGATCAACCCGGAAAGCGGGCGCGAATCCATGTCACGGCGACAACGCCCGGCGCTTCCATAACCAGTAAAGCACCGGGACCAGCAGCAGGGACACCAGCGGCGCCGTGATCATGCCGCCGACCATCGGTGCCGCGACCCGCTGCATGGCCTCGGCCCCGAGTCCGTCGGCAAACAGCAGCGGACTCAGGCCCAGCACCACGGTCATGGCGGTCATGGCCTTGGGTCGGATGCGCATCACTGCGCCGTCCATGATCGCCGCCCGCAATTCCGCGCGGCTTGTCGGTTCCGCTTGCGCCACCGCATTGCGGATGTACATCAGCATGACCACGGCGAATTCGGCGGCGAGCCCCAGCAGCAGAATGAACCCGGCAGCCACCGCCACCGAGACGTTCAGCCCCATCAGATAGAGGATCCAGACACCGCCGACTGCGGCAAACGGCAGGGAACCGATCAGCATCAGTGCCTCGGCAGCACTGCGGAAACACAGATAGAGCAGGATGAAAATCAGGATCAGGGTGACCGGAACCACCATGGATAACCGCTCCCGGGCCCGTTCCAGATGTTCGTACTGGCCGGACCAGGTCAGCGAGTAACCGGCCGGCAGATTCACCTGTTCGCGCACGGCCTCCCTTGCGGCAGCCACGTAGGACCCGAGATCCCGACCGCGGACGTCCAGCGTCACCAGGCCGTTCAGGCGCGCGTTCTCGGTCCGGATCATGGCCGGTCCGTCGGTGATCTCGACTCGCGCCAGGGCATCCAGCGGCAGATGGTTGCCATCGGCCGTAACCACGGGCAATTCCCGCAGGCGCTCGATGGAATCGCGCCAGTCCTGGGGATAACGCAGGCTGACCGGGTAGCGCTCCAGACCTTCCACAGTCTCGGTGATATCCATGCCGCCGACGGCGGTCTGGATCACTCTCTGGATGTCGTCGATGCCGAGACCATGACGGGCCGCAGCGCGCCGGTCTATATCGATCTCGATGTAGCGGCCGGTACCCGTGCGCTCGGCAAAGGCCGATGCGGTGCCGGGCAGGTCCGTCAGCACCCGCTCGATGTCGCGACCGATACGCTCGATTTCAGCGAGATCCGGTCCCGCGATCTTCACGCCGACCGGTGAGCGGACCCCGGTGGAGAGCATGTCGATGCGGGTCTTGATCGGCGGCACCCAGACATTCGACGCACCGGTAATCTGCACCGCCTCGTCCAGTTCGCGGATCAGATCATCTTTGGTCAGACCCTCGCGCCATTGATCGCGGGGCTTGAACCGGATCACGGTCTCGAGCATGCCCAGCGGTGCGGGATCGGTGGCCGTCTCGGCGCGCCCCGCCTTGCCGAACACCTGCTTCACTTCGGGCACGGTCATGATCATGCGGTCGGTCTGCTGCAGGAACTCGCGAACCTTGCCGATGGACGCGCCGGGATTCAGCGTCGGCATGTACATCAGGTCACCCTCGTCCATGTCCGGCATGAATTCGGTCCCCAGACGGCTTGCCGGATAGAGCATGCTGACGGCGAGCAACAGCGCCGCCAGCAAGGTCAGCCAGGGATGCCGCAGCAGGACATCCAGCGTCGGGCGGTACAGGACGATCAGGCCGCGGCTCAGCGGATGGGAGGCTTCGGGCAGAATACGGCCACGTACCAGATAGCCCATCAGCACCGGGACCAGAGTGATACCGAGCCCCGCCGCCACGGCCATGGCATAGGTACCGGTGAAGGCCAGCGGGTGAAACAGCCGACCCTCCTGCCCTTCCAGGGTGAACAGGGGCAGGAAGCTGACCACGATGATCAGCAGGGCAAAGAACAGCGGTCGCCCGGTTTCCTTGGCGGCGACGGCCACCGTGGTCCAGCGATCCTCGTCGGGTGGTGCGCGTTCCAGGCGCTTGTGCAGGTTTTCCACCATGACAATGGCGGCGTCCACCATGGCACCGATGGTGACCGCAATACCGCCCAGGGACATGATGTTGGCGTCGATACCCTGCTGCTGCATGATTAGCAGCGCCGCCATGATGCCGATGGGCAGACTGACAATGGCGACCAGTGCCGAACGCAGATGCAGCAGGAATACGGCGCAGACCAGCGCGATGATCAGAAACTCCTGCACCAGCTTCCCGGACAGGTTGCGCACCGAGCCCTGAATCAGCTCGGAACGGTCGTAGGTCTCCACGACCTCCACGCCCTCGGGCAGGCCGGGCTTGAGTTCCTCCAGTCGCTGTTTGACCCGCTCGATAGTGGCCAGCGCGTTTTCGCCATGGCGCATGACCACGAAGCCGCCCACCACCTCGCCTTCACCGTCCAGTTCGGCGATGCCGCGGCGCGCCCTCGGCCCGGTGCGGATGTCGGCAACGTTCTCCAGCAGAACCGGTGTGCCGTTGTTGCTGCGGCCCAAGGGGATGGCGCGCAGATCCTCGATACCGCTCAGGTAGCCGCGGGAGCGCACCATGTACTCGGCCTCGGCCATCTCCACCACCGAGCCACCGGCTTCCTGGTTAGCGCCCTGAATCGCGCGACGGACCTGATCCAGCGTCAGGTCGTAGGCACGGGCCCGGTCCGGGTCGAGCTGCACCTGGTACTGCCGCACCATTCCGCCCAGCGGGGCGACCTCGGCCACACCTTCCACCGATTGCAGTTCGAAACGCAGGAACCAGTCCTGCAGCGAACGAAGTTGCCCCAGGTCGTGTCGGCCGCTGCGGTCCACCAGCGCGTACTGGTAGACCCAGCCAACCCCGGTCGCGTCGGGTCCCAGTGCCGGTCGGGCCTGGGCGGGCAGATTCGGCGCAACCTGATTCAGGTATTCCAGCACTCTGGCGCGCGCCCAGTACGGGTCGGTGCCGTCGTCGAACAGCACATAGACGAAGGAATCGCCGAACATGGAAAAGCCCCGCACGTCGCGGGCATTCGGCACCGACAGCAGGGCTGTCGTCAGCGGATAGGTGACCTGGTCTTCGACCACCTGGGGTGCCTGGCCGGCAAAGCTTGTGTGGACGATAACCTGCACGTCGGAGAGATCCGGGATGGCGTCCAGCGGTGTCTGCCGCAGGCTGAACACCCCCCAGACCACGAACACCGCGGTCAGCAGCAGGACCAGTAGCCGGTTATCCAGCGACCACTGCACGATACGATCAATCATGCGCGTGGTCCCCGTGGTCATGGTCCGGCAGCACCTCGATGGCGGTGATTTCGTAGCCGAAGGGCTCCGCCTCGCCGGCGCGGAAGCGGATCCGCATGCCTTCCTCCACCTGCTCCAGGTCCACATCCTCGGCGACCAGGAAATTCATGGTCATCGCCGCCATGTCCAGATCGGGAATCGGGCCGTGCGAGATGTTCATCTCCCGGTTTTCCCAGTTCACCCGGTTGACCTTGGCCTCGGCCCAGGCGTCGTCAGCGGTTGGCCCGCCGTTGTCGTCAGGCACTTCGATGGCGACCACCCGGTAGACGCCCGCCTCGGGCCTGGTCATGCGAAAGCGGACCTCGGCCCCGGGCGTGATGCCCTCGAGTGACAGATCGTCGGCCAGCTCGAAGTCCATGGTCATTTCCGGCCAGTCCAGTTCGGGAATGGGCGCATGGCTGAGATTGATGGTCCCGGCATCGACATCGATCGCGTTGACGACGCCCTCGGCAGAAATCTCCCGCTCGTCCTCGTCGGCTGTCGGCTCGTCCAGGCGTCCGAGCTCGGCCGTGACGCTGGATTCGGAATCGATCAGGAACTGACCCGAGGTGACGACCCGCTCGCCATCCTCCAGACCCTTGAGGATTTCCAGTCTGTCGCCCGCCCGGCGCCCGACCCGGACCTCTCTCGCCTGGAAGTTGCCCTCGCCGCGGTCGACGATGACCCGGCTCTGTCGTCCGGTACGAATGACGGCCTCGGCCGGCACATGCACGGCATCGGTGATGGTTTCCGCATCGAGTCGCACGCGTGCATACATGCCCGGTTTCAGGGCGCGGTCAGGATTGTCGAGCAGCAGGCGGGCGCGCACCGTGCGAGTGGGCGTGGCCAGCGCCGGATAGATGAAATCGACGCGGGACTGAAGGCTCTCACCGGGTCGGGATGACAGGTGAACCTCTGCCCGCTGCCCGATGCTGATCCCGTCAGACTGCTTTTCGAAGAGATCGACCAGCATCCAGACCCGGGACAGGTCGGCGATGGTCATCAGCGAGTCGACCGGGGTGACAAACATGCCTTCGCGGATCTGCAGTTCCTGCACGATGCCATCGTGCGCGGCGTGGACCGGGACCCGGTGTCGGACGTTGCCGGTACGCTCCACCTCGCGGATATCTTGGCTCCGCATACCCAGCGCCCGCAGGCGTTCCCGTGCCGGCTCGAGACCTCCACCGCGGCGCACCGACTGCAGCAACTCTTCCTGAGCATTGACCAGCGTCGGGGAATACAGCCTGAACAACAGTTGCCCCGCCTCGACCTGCTCTCCGATGGTGCGCACCTGCAATTCCTCGACCCAGCCCTCGGTGCGCATGTGCACATGGGAAAGGCCCGCCTCGTCGTAGTCGACAACGCCGAAGGCGTCCACCGGACGCACCAGCTCACCGCGTTCCGCGGTCGCCGAGCGGAGATTCATGTTCTGCAGCACGGCGCTGCGAATGCGGACCGTGCCAGGCTCCTTCTCGTCCCCGTTGTCATCCGCATAGACCGGGATGTAGTCCATGCCCATGTGGTCCTGCCGGGGTTCCGGCGAGGTGATTGAGGAGTCCATGGGGTTGCGGTAATAGAGAATCTCCCGGTCCGCATCGACGGCTTCGGCCTGGTCGTGCTCCATGCCATGGAGCAGATACCAGTAGGTCGCGGCGGCGCCTGTCACACCGCCGAGAAGCAGCATAAGGAGGGCAAATAACAGCTTTTTCATTGTGCATCCCCCCACAGGTAGAGCAGTTCCGCCTGCGTCTGAAGGCGCTCGGTGGCGACCCGCAGAGCATCCAGCCGTGTCTGCACGTCCGTGATCCGGGCACGAACCAGATCGGAGAATTCGATGGTGCCGGCCCGATAAGCCTGCTCTGCAGCCTCGGCGTTGGCGTGTGCGGACGGCAGCAGGCGCTCGCTGAAACGTGCGTCGCGCTCACCCAGACGTCGCCAGCGTTGCTCGACAGCAACGCGCCTTGCTTCCAGGTCGCGCGCCTTTTCGTTCAGGGCGAACAGGGCGGCATCGCGCCGGTGCCGACTGGCGGCAACTTCGCTGTCCTGGCGGCGGCTGTCGAACAGCGGCAGGTCCAGCATGACCATCGCCGAGAGCCGGTCCACGCCCCCCATGCCCCGGGCACCCGGGGCACGGCCATAGCCAAGCTGGACACTCCATTCAGGTCGATAGCCTTGATGTGCCAGGTCCACGCCGTATCTGGCGCTGTCAATCAGTGCTTCCTGCGCTCGCACCAGCGGATGGGATGTCACGTCGTCCTCCCCGGGCGATGGCAGCGATGGCGGCGTGGTATCCAGCTCCCGACCGGCCGCTTCCCGACCGACCCAGCGCGCCAGCTCTGCACGAGCGGCGGACTCCTCGGCGTAGGTCGCACTGATCCGGTCCTGCAGCCGATCGTGCTCCAGCTCCATTTCCAGCACAGACTGGGATGAGCCAAGACCACTCGCGAACTCCCGCTCGCTGACATCACGCAGATCGGCGAGCAGGTCCAGCTTGTCGTCGAGCAGGCCCAGCAACTGACTTTGGTAACGCGCTTCCAGATAGGCTCGCCGCACGCCGAGCCGGGCCTGGCGCACGGCGTCATCGGCGCGCGCGCCTTCGGCGTCGGCCCGCGTCGTCTCACGGGCGCTGGCAAGCTGGCGGGAATCACCGCGGGGAAACGTCTGACGCACGCCGACGGCCAACTGCGTCATCGGCGTTCGATCGAGCCGGAGGCCGTCATCGACCGGCAGGTTCATCGCTTCGCCGACGATAACCGGGTTGGGCAACCTGGCTGCAGCCTCCGCATCGTCACGGCTGGCGGCGGCGGTCGCCTGATAACGCGCCTGGGTCGGGTCACGCTCGACGGCGAGCGTTTCGGCTTCCTGCAGGGACAGCGCGTCAGCCGCAGCCAGCCAGGACGGAGTCATGACCAGGAACAAGAGGACCAGGCAAGGCCAGGCCCGCAACAGCTTGGAAGACATTGAGTGTTTCCTCTCGGCGAAACCGGGCTTCCGGCTAGCGCCTCAATAGCATCAGCTCATCAGGTGGCAACCGGACCACCCGGACACACTGAACCGTCAGAGGAAAACAGGTTTGGGGGGACGTAACTCGTGGCGCGGATATCCGGATTTATTCGGGAATCCTGCCGAACTCGGGGAGTGATGCAGCGCGCTGGGGACGGCGCCGCTCGGACTGACGATACCGGCAATGCAATTGACACAATCCGGGCAGGCTCTGGTGTCCTGTCCCATGTCGCAATCCATGCCCATCCCGCTCATGGCCGCCGCCTCCGCGGCACCGGTATCGGGTGTCTCGGTCGCATGCAGGGGCGCCGCGAGTAAAGCCACGATGAGTGCGATGCAGACCAGGCCATGGGAGCGCAAGAGCTTCATCTTTCGAGCCTAATCGGCGCTCCCGAGGGCGTCAAGCGGGCCGTTCCATCGCCCGACGGGCATCCTGCCAGGGACGGACCCGCAGACTTGGCTGTCCCGAGCCGACTTCCGGGCTTACGAAAATGCCGACTAGGTGTGATCTCCGTTCGGGGTTTCGAAATCGAACGCGATATCGAGCCCGGCCAGATAGCGGGCCTCTTCCTCCAGGTCAGCCCGCACCAGGGGATGTTTCCGGTACCAGTCGCGACCGACCTCCAGCGACAAGCGATCCCCGGACGCGAGTTGCAGCGACATCGCAGGGACACCACCGCTCGGTCTTCCACGATGCAACACGACGGCCAGGCGCAACAGCACGGCGAGGCGGGAGACCGTCTGCTGCAGGGAATCCGGCAACTCCTTGAACAGGCTGCGGTTGAGCTTGCGCCGGTGGGTCCGGATCAGGGTCGACAGGATCAGCTGGTCGCGCTGGGAAAAACCGGCCATGTCGGCATGCCGCACGATGTATTCGCCGTGCTTGTGATACTGGCTATGCGCAATGTCGAGTCCGATCTCGTGGAGTTGCGCCGCCCAGCTCAGCCATTGCTCGGCATCCTGATCCAGCGACCAGTCGTCACCGAGCTGTGCCAGGAAATCCAGGGCCGTGGCCCGGACGTTGGCTGCCTGCTCGGCGTCCACGTGATAGCGCGTCGCCAGCGCCGCGACGGTCCGGTCACGGACATCCTCGGCGGTGAAACGGCCCAGCAGGTCATACAACAGGCCCTCGCGCAAGGCACCCTCCGAGACCTCCATCGCCTCGATCTGCAAGCTGCGAAAAACACCCTCGAGCACCAGCAGGCCGCCGATGAAAACCGGAGCCCGGTCGCCGCCCAGCCCCTTGAGGTCCAGGCCCTTCAATGAACCCGCCTTGAGCACCGCCTTGACCGTGCGCTCCAGAGCCTCGGCGGTGATCGGGCCTTCGCTCCAGCCCTGCGCCTGAATCACGGCCTGCACCGCCCGAATGGTGCCGGAGGTACCGACCGCCTGCTCCCAGCCGCCACCACGAAACGCCCGTTCGACCGGCTCGAGCTCCTGCTGGATAAGCTGACGGGCGCCGCCGACCGATGACTTGCCGTACTTGTCGTTGCCGAAAAACCGCTGACTGATCGAGACACAGCCCATCTCCAGGCTGTCCATCAGTCGTGGCTCATGCCGTGCCCCCACGATCAGCTCGGTGCTGCCGCCGCCGATATCCACCACCAGCCGCCGCAGGCCGTCGTCGGCCATCCCGTCGGCAACACCCAGGTAGACCAGACGTGCTTCCTCGATCCCGGAGACCACCTCGATCGGGTGTCCAAGCGCGCCTTCCGCCCCGCGCATGAACTCCCGCGCATTGACGGCATTACGCAGGGTATTGGTGCCGACAGCACGCACGGCACCGCGCGGCAACTCACGGACCCGCTGACCGAACCGTTCGAGACACCCCATGGCGCGTTCGATGGCGTCGGTCGACAACTCACCGTCCTGATCCAGACCGCCGCCCAGCCGGACCATTTCCTTTATCCGGTCGAGGACCTTGAGCGAGCCATGTTGCTGGCGCCCAACCACCATGTGGAAGCTGTTGGAACCCAGATCGATCGCCGCGACGATCTCCGGCGCCTGGCGACGCTTGCGTGGCCCTCGGGCCATCAATTGCCGGGCTTGCGGGTCAGGTGGGATGGCGAGAGCAGCCAGCGCAGTTCGGCGTTGCCGGGGCTGGCTCGCTGCGGGAACTCGAGCATGGCTGCACCGGCCTTGCGGAAAACGAGAAAGCCACGTGGATCATTGCAGAGGGCGAGCCCGGACAGATGGTTGAGGAGCGGTTCATGCCCGACCAGAACGGCCAGTTCGGACTCGTCGTCAGCCAGCCACTCGAGCAGCGTTTTCGGGTCTGCAGCCGGCTCCAGCAACGCGGTTTCCTCGCGCCGCGGCACATGCAGATACTCATCGAGAATGTCCGCGGTCTGCACCGCACGCAACAGCGGGCTGTTGGCCAGGAGATCCACGGAACCGAGTATGGTGCTCAGACCGCGGGCTGCCTTTTCGGTCTTCTTCCGCCCCTTCTCGGTGAGCGCGCGGGCCACATCGGCCCGGTCATCCGACGGTTCGTCGGCCGGTCCGTGGCGAAACAGCACGATCCGCTGCATGGCAGCCTTCCTCCAGTCTCTCCGTCATGCGCCGGAGCACTCCGGGCGCCTGTTTTTGGTCACCGGACTATAACCTGATCGCCGCCCCCGGCGGAAACCCCGCAACGACGTGCATATCAGTATTTGTATCTGCCTGTGGAACAAAGGATAATGCGCGCCCGCTCTCGCTCTTTGGAAGTCATACCTTGATTCAGAATCTCCGGAACATCGCCATTATCGCCCATGTCGACCATGGCAAGACCACGCTCGTGGACCGCCTGCTGCAGCAGTCCGGGACGCTGGAAGGCAAGGCTGCCACCGGCGAACGGATCATGGACTCCAATGACATCGAGAAGGAACGGGGCATCACGATCCTGGCCAAGAACACGGCCATCCGCTGGAACGAGTATCGCATCAACATCGTCGACACGCCCGGACACGCCGATTTCGGTGGCGAGGTCGAGCGCGTCATGTCGATGGTGGACTCGGTGCTGCTTCTGGTGGACGCGGTGGACGGTCCGATGCCGCAGACCCGCTTCGTCACGCAGAAAGCGCTGGAAGCCGGCCTTCGGCCGATCGTCTGCATCAACAAGGTCGACCGCCCGGGTGCGCGCCCCGACTGGGTTCTGGATCAGACCTTTGATCTGTTCGACCGCCTTGGCGCCTCCGACGAACAGCTCGACTTTCCGGTCATCTACGCCTCGGCGCTGAACGGTTATGCCTCCGAAAAACAGGATGTGCGCGAGGGCGACATGCAGCCTCTGTTCCGCGCCATCGTCGAGCATGTGCCGACGCCGAACGTTGACCCGGAAGGCCCGCTGCAGTTGCAGGTCAGCTCGCTGGATTACAACAGCTACGTCGGTGTCATCGGCATTGGCCGGATCAAGCGCGGCCGGGTCCGGACCAACATGCAGATCACGCTGATCGATCGTGAAGGCAGGAAGCGCAACGCGCGGATTCTCCAGGTCCTCGGCTTCCTCGGCCTGGACCGCACCGAGGTGCCGGAGGCCCAGGCCGGTGACATCATTGCCTTTACCGGCATCGATGGTCTGAACATCTCCGACACCCTCTGCGACCCGGCCACGGTCGAGGCGATGCCGCCGCTGACCGTCGACCAGCCCACCGTGATCATGACCTTCCAGGTCAACACCTCGCCGTTCGCCGGCAAGGAAGGCAAGTACGTCACCTCGCGTCAGATTCGCGAGCGGCTGGAGCGTGAACTGGTACACAA
Organism: Ectothiorhodospiraceae bacterium; assembly: GCA_003565775.1. Lineage (GTDB taxonomy): Bacteria > Pseudomonadota > Gammaproteobacteria > Nitrococcales > Aquisalimonadaceae > Methylonatrum. The sequence goes on from PXAT01000147.1 coordinate 14,326, forward strand.
CGTCGCACTGCGTGTGGAAGAGACCGATGACCCCGACCGTTTCCGGGTCAGCGGGCGCGGCGAATTGCACCTGTCGGTACTGATCGAGAACATGCGCCGCGAAGGCTATGAGCTGGGTGTCTCCCGCCCGGAAGTCATCATCCGCGAGATCGACGGCGTCCGGCAGGAGCCCTTCGAGCAGCTCACGGTCGATGTCGAGGAGTCGACTCAGGGCGCCGTCATGGAGAAACTCGGCGAGCGCGGTGGCGAGATGCAGGGCATGCAGCCGGACGGCAAGGGCCGGGTGCGCATGGACTACAGCATTCCGTCACGCGGCCTGATCGGCTTCCGTACGGAATTCCTGACCGCAACCTCCGGCACCGGCCTGCTCTATCACGTGTTCGACAAGTACGCCCCGATGAAGACCGGCAACTACGGCCGCCGCATCAACGGTGTGCTGGTCGCCAACGGACCGGGCAAGGCGCTGGCCTACGCGCTGTTCAATCTGCAGGAGCGCGGCAAGCTGCTGGTCGGGCACGGTGACGAGGTCTACGAGGGCATGATCGTCGGCATCCATGCGCGTGACAACGACCTGGTGGTCAATCCGCTCAAGGCCAAACAGCTCACCAATGTGCGGGCCGCAGGCAACGACGAAAACCTGCTGCTGACCCCGGCCATCCGCTTCACGCTGGAACAGGCCCTGGAGTTCATCGACGAAGACGAACTGGTCGAAGTCACGCCGGCCGCGATTCGCCTGCGCAAGAAATTCCTCAAGGAACACGAGCGCAAGCGGGCGGACAAGAAATCGGCCTGACGGCCAGTCGGCAGTTCAAAGTGAAAGGCCAAAGTTCAAGGTCCCACGTTCAAAGCGGCGGAGAATACTGCCGACAGGCAGCCCGCTTTGAACTTTAAACTTTAGCCTTTGAACTCTCTTAAGAGAGCGGAAACCGCCTTTCGTGTTCGCGAAGGCGGTTTTCTTTTGCGCGCCAGTCGGGCATGACCCGGTCCATCAGGCGATAGAAGCCGGGGCCGTGGTGGAATTCGCGCAGGTGGCAGAGTTCGTGCGCGACGACAAAGTCGATGCACTCCCCGGGCGCGCCGAGCAGCCAGAGATTGAGGTTGATCCCGCCATGGCTGGCGCAACTGCCCCAGCGGCGTCGCATGGCGCGCAGCTTGAGCGGTGGGTAACGCGCCTCCGGCAAGTCCAGACGTGGCCACCAGTCGGCGATCACCTGCTCGAAGAGCGGCCGGGCCTGGCGTCGAAACCACTCGCGCACGAGCCCTTCGACGGCCTCAGGCGTCGCCGCACCGGAAACGGTCAGACGAAGACAATCGCCAACCCTCCGGATCGTTCCCCGCTCGCCCGACTCCACCGCCAGGCGCACCGGTTCGCCGAGGATCGGAAAGCTCGCGCCGTCGCGCCACTCGGGCGGTGCCGGCAGGGTTTCCAGACGACGCAGGCTGGCACTCAGCCAGGAGCGGCGACTATCCAGAAAGGAGCGAATCACCGGGCCCGGGCAACGCAGTGGTGCCCGCCCCTCGATCTCGCCCCGGCGACTCAGATACAGACCGATGGTCTTGCGCCGGGACCTCCGAACGGCCACCGGGTGCCAGACGCCATCGATATCGATCTGTTCGCTCGTCATCTCAGAAGCGGAAGGTATAGAACAGGTCCAGCGCGTTCTCGATACTGCTGACCGCCTCCAGATACAAATTGTTGGTCAGTTCGTAGCGCAAGGTCAGCGCATTCACCGGGACGAACACACCCACGCCGTAGCTGAGAAACAGGTTCGGTCCGATATAGCCGCCGACCGTCACCTGGGTGTCATCCCCATCACCGGCGGTATCGATCTGGAAATCCTGTACACCGAGACCTTCGGCAATAGCGGTTGCCGTACCGGCGCCGCCAGCCATGCCCAGGGCAAGCGCGGCGCGGACCATGACATCGTCGCCCTCGCCGCCCTGCCCCGGCGGCCGTCCGAGCAAGAGGTAGGACAGTATCTCTTCTTCCGGCAGGCCCGGTTCGGAGAAAAGACTGGCCTGAGGCGAATCCGGATCGCCCTCCACCCGCAGCCCGGCGATCACGTCGTATCGGGACACGTCGCGCACCGCCTCGACCAGGATCCGCGGTCGATCGAGAGGCCCGGCGAACACGAACTGACCGCGACGGATCTGCAGTCGCTGCCCGTAGGCACGGTACTGACCGTCCAGGATATTGATCTCGCCGTTACCCTGCGGAGCCCCGATGCCGGACTGGCGAATGCCGAGATTGCCGGTCAGTCGCCCGGTCAATCCGAAACCCTCGAGATGGATCCTGTTGCCAAGCAGGATCTCGATGTCGGTGGTGACCGCCCAGCCCTCGGCCACCGGTATCGGGTCGCCTTCCTCGGGCAACGCCTCCGTTTCGAAATCCAGCTCGTCGTCGACGATCACCACGTCGCCGGACACGCGTACCGCCGAGGCCGGCAACTCGCGAATCGTGATATCGCCTTCGGGAATCTCGATGCTGCCGCTCAGACGCACCGCCTGCGGTCGCATCTGAAAACGCAGATCCGGGCTCGCCTTGAGCTGGGCGATGGTGTCGTAGGCAACGTCCAGACGCTCGCCACGCAGGCGGACATCGACCCGCCATTCCTCCCCGGACCAGTCGGCCCCGCCGCTGATCTCGGCCCGCCCCTCGCCACTGCGGAAGCCACCGGAAATGTCGGCACGAGTCTCGCGCACGTCCACCTGCAAGGCGATGTCGCTGAGTGTCACCGGAACAGCGACGGTCTCGACGAGACCGTCGACGAGTTGCAACTCGCCGTTGAAACGCGGATCCCGGGTATGGCCGCTCAGCTGGCCGCTGGCTGTGATTTCCCCGCGCAAGGTACGCAGTTCAAGGAAAAACGGTTCGAGGACGGCCAGGTTCAGTTCCCGCAGACTGACTTCACCATCCAGCGCCCCCAGTTCGCCGGCGTTGTCGACATCGATAAGCGCTCTCACCCGCGCCTGACCGAAATCCTCGGAATCCAGCACGAGTGCGCTGCGCAATTGATCGCGATCCAGCGTAAGCGCCATCGAGAATTCGCGATAACGCAGCTCCTGGCTTTCCGGATCAAGGCCGTCATCGAGATCCGCCTCGAAGCGCACCCGGCCGTCGCTGATTTCGAAACGCGCATCCACCAGCGGCAAGGCGCCGTCATCGGTCCAGCTGACATCGAGGGCCAGGCCCAGCGTGCCATCGGTGGCCACGCCTTCCGGCAGCCAGGGCTCCAGATCCGCCATGTCGTAACCGCTCAGGCGGATGTTCGCCTGACCGCGGACACCGAGCTCCAGTCGTTCCTCGGCACACAGGCGAGCGCTGGCGTGACGCCAGCAATGCGCCTCCACCAGCGCCTGCTCGCGCGAGGGATCCCAGCGGATACCAACCGCCTGCTCCAGCGTCAGAGCCAGATCCACGGCACTGATGGTCGCCGACTCCAGCGAACCGTTCCAGGCCATGTCCGAGCCCAGCGCACCACTGAGGGCAAGCGCCAGTTCGGCCGGCGAGTCGGTGACATCGAGTCGCAGGCGATGATTATCCTGCCGTCCGTCCAGCAGCAGTGCGACATTACCGACGGTGATGTCCTGTTCCGGCAACTCGAGACCGGACAGATCCAGGCGGAGCTCGCTGTCCTGTTCGCCGAGGCTGCGAACGCGCGCCCTGAGATTCAGTCGTTCCAGCGTCGCCAGTTCGGCCCAGCCGACACCGCTCGCGCTCAGATCAAGATCGATATCCGGAGTCTCGAGCGGACCACGGGCGCGGAACGTGCCGGCCACCTGACCACGAAGATCCGCCAGCAGAACGTCAAGTGCCGGCAGATCCAGTTCGCCGGCGATATCGAGCTGCTCACCCACCCGACCGCTGAGTTCCACGAACCCGTCTGCGGCATCGGCACGAAAGCGGTGTATCTCCCAGTCATCGCCCGACCGGTGGCTGACACGCCCCCGGGCCTGGAGCACCTGCCCCTCGAGTTCGGTGCGTAGCCGCACCAGTTCGGCATCGAGCCGCAGATCCTCGCCGACCAGACTGCCTTCGGTGCGGAGCAGACCGGACAGGGTCTCGGGTGCCCCGTCCACCAGCTGTGCCGGATTCAGATCGGCCCAGTCCAGCGCCAGATCCCAGTGATAGCCCTGATCCCAGCCCGCCGAGCCGGTCAGGGCCAGCGTGCCGCCCAGGACATCCGCCTGCAGGGACAGTCCGTCCACGCCCCGGTAATCGGCGTCGGCCCGCAACTGCCAGCGGCTTGCCGGAATGTCCGGTCCTTCCAGCGCGAGATCGGTGCCCAACTCCATGGCATTCAGATCGCCGCGCAAAGTCAGCTGGCCCCGCTCGGTGGCAACCATCGGCTCCCCATCCAGCGGCCACGCAAGCTCCTCCCAGCGCAGCTCGAGATCCACCGGATGAGCCGGATCCACCGCGTTGACCCGACCGCTCAGGTTCACCGCAAGCGCCCCGGTCAGAGACAGGTCGATACCCAGATCGGCCAGGTCACCGTCCAGCGCAAGCGTCAGGGACACGGGATCAACCTCGGCCAGACCGGGGATTGCATCCAGATCCAGTGACAGATCGAGTGCCAGAGGATAATTGCCGCGCAGATCCGCCTCGCTGTCGAGTCGCAGGCGCAGCTCCGGCATATCCACCGCCAGATTCAGCCGCACCGCGGACTGGCTGCCATGCAATGACAGATCGAGGACATCGAGCTGATGCAGTTCATCGCCCATCTCCATGGCGATGTCGCGGATCGCGACGTCTTCCACCGAGACGTCCAGCGGCAGCACGATCTCGGGCAACTTGAGGGCTTCCCGCAACGACGGATCGAGCAAGGCAACCAGATCGAGTTCTCCGTCAGCCGTAATCACCGGTTCGTCATCAGCCACGGCGTCCGGCGTCGGCTCTGCCAGCACAAGCCGGCCGTCCTCCAGATGCAGGTGGTGCACCTGCATCGCGGATTCATCCAGATCCAGGCGTAGTCTGAATACCCCCAGCCGTTGCTCGTTGCCCTGCAGGAGTACCCTGGAGCGCAGCATTGTGAAGTCGTGCACGCTGACCGGGAACGGCAAGTCGATGGATTCCGGCAGTAACGGCTGCTGCTGCTCGTCGCTGTCTGCCCTCGCAAGAGGCTCCGGGTCCGCCGCGGTGTCCATCGTCTCGCCAGCCTCCAGCAGCCAGGCGGGCGGGTTCAACGTCAGGTCCTCGGTACGCAACTCGCGCACCACCAGTCCGTCATCGCCGAGCCCGGCCGACAGACGCAACAAACCCAGCGACTGACGCGTGCCATCCAGGAAGATCCGGGTGTCGTTCAGTTCGACATGCTCGAGCAACAGCGCGAACGGCAGAGCGAAGGGCTCGTCCGGGCTATCAGCGGGCCCGGCCGTCTCGGCGTCATCCGGCGCTTCCGCGAACGCGCCGAATTCGTCCTCGGCGGCATCCAGCAGACCATCCGGGATCCGCACGGTCAGCCCGTCGGTGACCAGACGCTGCAGATGAATCTGCTCCCGGCTCAGTTCCAGTGCCAGATCCAGGCGCGCGAGCTCCTGAACATCCCCGGCCAGATCGACGCGGGTGTCGACCAGCCGGACGTCAAGCATCGAGATCGCGAACGGTAGCGGCAGACCCTCGGTGGCAGTCTGCTCTCCTTGCGCGGACTCGCCGGCGCCAGCGGTCTGTTGCGGCGCCGGCATGTCGGGAATCCGCACGTCGATGGCACGCGTGTGCAGACGATCGATGCGCAAACGCTCGCGCCCCAGCGCCCCCGCCAGTTCCACCGAATCCCAGCGTACCGTCTGGCCGTCAATCGCCAGTTCCACGTCGCTGAGTCGGATATCCGGGAACTTGGCGGTGACCGGCAGCGAGAACGGTTCCTCGTCCCCGGCATCGTCATCGGTGACCGCGGGCCCGGCTTCGGCCGGTTCCTCGCCGTCAGTGCGCAGCGACACGCTGACCCCGTCGACATGCAGACGGTTGAGACACACCTGCAACTGCATCAGACAAAGCAGGTTCCACCGGGCATCGGCGGAATCAACGGCAACCACCACATCGCCGTCATGCCAACTCACCGCTTCCAGCTTGAGTCCGTTCAGCAGACTGCCGCTTTTCACGGTCAGGGAGAGCCGCGGTTCCTCGTCCATCGCCCTTTCCGCCAGCCATTGCGCGCCGCTGGTGGTCAAAAGGAACCAGCCGAGAATCACCACCAGCGTCAGCACCAGGATGTAAATCAGGCGACTGAACTTACCCAGCACCAGCAGAACACGGGCGAAAGCGCGCCGGAGCAGACCACGGGGTGGCGCTGCAGTCGCTGGTTCGGCCTGCTGCCGGGCAGGCTGTTCGTGACCCGGCTCAGTCATATTTCCGGACCCATTGAGAAATGAATGCGCCAGGGCGTTCCCGGCGCGCTGATGCCGAATGCCAGGTCGAGCCGGATCGGGCCGACCGGCGACTGCCAGCGCACGCCGGTACCAACACCGCGCTCGAAGCCCTCGTTGAAACCGGCGCGGCGGAAGGCGTTACCCGCGTCGATGAAGGCCGCCGCACGCCAGCGGTCAATGAACTCGTAGTTGTATTCGACACTGCCAACGGCCAGATAACGCCCGCCGATCAGATTGCCGTCATCGTCCTTCGGTGCCAGCGACTGATAGGCGAAGCCGCGGACGCTCTGATCACCCCCGGTAAAGAATCGCAGGGACGGCGGCGTCCCCTCCAGATCCTCGGTGGCCAGGGCACCGTATTCGGCCCGCGCGATGCCGCGATGGCGGCCCCAGGTGCGCAACCACTTGCTGGAAATCCGGAAGCGGGCCAGACGGATGCTCGAGCCCAGCTCCCGATCGGTCGCTTCCAGTGCGATGAACTGACGATCGCCGCGGTCGAGATCGATGCCGCCACGGGTTCGCGAGCGACTGAAACTGATGCCGGGCAGGGTCAGCGTGGTATTCCCCGTGACGTTACCCTGCTTGAACTGCTCCCGCTCCCAGCGCAGGAACACGTTCCGGGTCCAGCCGCTGCGCATGACCCGCTGGCGCTGCACGCCGGCCGTAAACCGCTCACTCCGGGTGTCTTCGAGGTCTTCACGCTGATACCCGCCGAGAAACTGCAGCTTTTCTTCCAGTGGCGGATCGAGCGGAATGCTGTAGGTGCCGCTGATGTTCTGGCGCACCGTGGACAGCTCGGTCTCGGCCCGCATCGAATGCCCTTCCGGATTGACGTAGGGGCGCTTCCAGTTGAGCCGGATGCGCGGACCCTCGTCGGTGGCAAAGCCGACCCCGGTGCCGACCCGGTTGCGGGCTTGTGTTTCCAGTTCGGCATCCACGGGAATACGCCCGTCCGCGTCCGCCTCTTCCAACTGCGGACGCACCCGGACGCTCTGGAAATAATCGCTGTTGAGCAGGTTCCGGTTGAGCACCGTCACCCGCTCGGACGTGAAGGATTCGCCGTCACGAAACGGCACAAAGCGCTGCAGCAGATCGTCCGATAACTCCGTCTCCGAGAAGCGGACCTGGCCAAGGCGATACCGCCGCCCCGAATCGTACTCGATGGCGACATCGGCCCAGCCTTCCGCCGGGTTCACCCGCACCTGACTCTGACTGAAACGCCCGTCAAAATAGCCGCGCGCCAGCGCCAGGCTCTCGATCGCCCGCTTGAACGATTCATAGCGCCCGTGGTGCAGAACATTGCCTTCGGTGAACGGCGCACGGCCGCGCAAGTCCTCGAATGCGGAGTCGTCGGCGGCGTCGCCATCGAAACGGATCGACACCTCCCGCAAGCGCACCGGTTCGCCGGGTTCGATGCGAATCATGATCTCGCGATCATCGTCGACGCGGCGGCTCTCGACATCGATCACTGCACGGTAGTAACCGAGCGCCTCCAGCGCTTTGCGGGCATCGTCCGGGATATTGGCCATGAAACGGCGGACAATCCGCGGGTCTTCGCTGGATGGCTCACCGACGTAATTGATCACGTTCTCGCGCAAGGCGCCGTCCACGCCCTCGACCAGGATGCGGATTTCCGCCCGCAGCGGCAGCGACAGGAAGCTGAGCAACAAGAGGGCCAGCAAAGCGCCGCATGCTCTGTATGAACGCAGTCTATATGTCATGAAAATCCAGGTCAGACCGTCAGCGGCGGCTCGTCCAGCAAAGCCATCTGCTCGCGCAGGGCGAGGATCTGCTCCTCCCAGTAACGTGATTCGGCAAACCAGGGGAATGCCATCGGGAATGCCGGGTCATGCCAGCGGCGGGCGAGCCAGGCCGAGTGATACAGCATACGCAGGCTGCGCAAGGCCTCGAGGAGATGCAGTTGCGCCGGATCGAATTCGGCAAACTCCTCGTAGCCCTCAAGTATATCGAGTAACTGGCCCTGCATCTCGTGGCGGTCACCGGACAGCAGCATCCACAGATCCTGCAGCGGCGGTCCACTGAGGGCATCGTCCAGATCGACAATGTGGGGGCCCTGCTCGGTCCAGAGGATATTCCCCACATGGCAGTCGCCGTGCAGACGAATGGCCTGATAATCGCCACCGCGCTGCCAGGCCTGCTCGACACGCAGCAGGACATCGCGGGCCACCGAGACATAGGTCTCGGTCAGACCGGACGGCAGGTAGCCACACTGCAAAATGGTCTCGAGCGCGCCATGCCCGCGCTGCGCCACATCGAACACCGGGCGGTGACGAAACATCGAAACCGCCCCGACCGCATGCATGCGCCCCAGATAGCGCCCCATCCACAGGCGGTTGTCCGCCTGGTCCAGTTCCGCCAGACGACCGCCGCGGCGCGGAAACACGGCGAGACGGAAGCCGTCGAAATGATGCAGCGTGGCGCCACCAAGCCGGGTTGGCGCAACAACCGGGATTTCGTGAGCCGCAAGTTCCTCACTGAAGGCATGCTCCTCGAGAATCGCGTCGTCGCTCCAGCGCTCCGGCCGGTAAAACTTCACCACTACCGGCACCTGATCCTCGATGCCGACCTGGTAGACGCGGTTCTCGTAGCTGTTCAGTGCCAGCAGTCGACCGTCACACCACAGGCCGGTGGATTCCACCGCCGCCAGAATGGTGTCCGGATTCAGACCGCCATATGGCAGCTTGTCGTCGACCGTTTCATCAGTCATCGGCCAGCAGCCTTCGACAGGCATCCACGGCGCGGCGGCCGCGGGGGTCGGCACGGACATCAGCGAGCGTCAGGCTGCCGAACGGTCGACGCAAGCCGTCGATGCGGGCCGATGCCGCTGCATCAGGCTCGGCCGGCATCGCAGCCAGCACGTCCTCACGTGCATCGAGGGAGTTGCAAAGCAACAGCAGATCATTGCCCGCCTCCAGCGCGACGCGGGCCCGCGCCGGCCGATCCCCGAATGCGGCCACACCTTCCATGTCGAGATCGTCCGCCACCACCACGCCCGGGAAGCCGAGGTCATCGCGCAGCACCGTGCCGATCCAGTGCGCGGAGAGACTGGCCGGCCGGATATCGGCCTCGGGATAGGCCACATGCGCGGTCATCACTGTATCGACATGTCCGGCCTGAATCAGCTGCTCGAAGGGCAGCAGATCGCTGTCGCGCAACTGCGGCTCGGGACGATGGTCCACCGGCAATTCGAGATGCGAATCCGGCGTCACGCTCCCGTGACCCGGGAAATGCTTCGCCGTGGACGGCATGTCGGCGTCATGCATACCGCCAATCCAGCAATCGGCCAGCTCGGTCACCACATCCGGAAGCGCATGAAACCCGCGATCGCCGATCACCATGCTGACGCCGCGATCCAGGTCCAGCACCGGTGCAAAGCTCAGGTCGACTCCGACCGCCCGTAACTCGGCGGCCATCAGCCAGCCGATATCCGCTGCCATGGTGCGCGCTGCCGCCGGGTCGGCATCGTACTGACGACCGAGCGCGGCCATCGGGGGCAGACGGGTAAATCCGTCGCGGAAACGCTGCACCCGTCCGCCCTCCTGATCCACGGCCACTAGCAGCGCTGGATCGCGAACCGCATGAATGGCGTCAGTCAGCGCAGCCAACTGATCCGGATCGGCGTAATTCCGCGCAAACAGAATCACGCCACCGATCTGCGGATGCTGCAGCAGACGTGTCTCGGCATCGCCAAGTTGCAGCCCTTCTATACCGACCATCAATTGTCCGAGCTGGCTCATCAGGCAGGTTCTCCCTCTCCGATCCAGACGCGCGTGCCGGTGGTCACGCGATCGAACAGCTCGATCACCGTGTCGTTCCGCAGGCGAATGCATCCGTGCGATAGCGGTGTTCCCATCGGCTCCGAATCCGGGCAGCCGTGGAAATAGATGAAGCGGCGCATGGTGTCGACGTCCCCAAAGCGATTGAAACCGGGTTCAAGACCGCTCAGCCAGAGAATACGACTGAGGATCCAGTCCCGTTGCGGCTGCTCGGCCTGCAACGCCGGCGTCCAGATCTCTCCGGTCCAGCGCCGCGCCACGAAAACGGCGCGCGGCGGGCAACCGTCACCGATACGGGCACGGATGCGATGCCATCCACGGGGCGTGGCACCACTGCCATTGCGCTCGCCAAGCCCCTGACGCGCCGTCGACACCGGCGCACGCATCAGGCACTCGCCACCACGGCGGACTTCCATCTCCTGTCGCCGGGCACAGACCCGGATCCAGGTGCGAGCCGCTTCCGATTGCTCATGCCTCATCACTTACCAGTCCCGCCAGGGGTGTTCGACCAGGCAGACGTTGTAGTACCGCGGGTCGTCCGAGACCTCGTCCCCCAGCCAGTCCGGGCGTTCGAAGGGTTCATCGGCGGCAGACAGCTCGATCTCCGCCACCACGAGACCGGCATTCGCGCCCTCGAACACGTCGACTTCCCAGACATGACCGGCGTACGGCACATCATGACGCACCTTTTCGATCAGATCCCCGGTGCACAGTTCGTCCAGCATTTCCCGCGCGTCGGCCAGCGGGATCTCGTATTCGTATTCGCGCCGCTGAATACCCAGCGTCGCGCCCTTGATGTTGAGCCAGGCGGCATCATCGGCCTGGCGCACGCGCACCGACGCCTTCTCTAGGCGCCCGAGATAGCCCTGGCGCATGCGCCGACCGGGCTCCGCGGCGTCCCGCCAGCCGTCGCCGATCACCAGAAACTTGCGCTCGATCTCGATACCCACAGCGATTCCCCGATACTTGGCTTCCCCATTGTGCCAGAGGAAGGAGGCTCATCGGCGGCCGATGATCCGCGCTCGGCATCGCGGTAAGAAGAAATATTCACCACGAAGATGGTTGGGCCGCATTTTCCCCGAATGCTGTGTTGCGCTGCTTGACCGCAGAATGACTGCGGCGCCGCGCCGCGCGCCTTGCCTCGGGAAAAATGCGGACTCCAACGCAGGCGTGTGAATAAATCAGCGCTTCCTTACAACGACGGAACGTGCGATTCAGAGCGGGTTTCCCTAAAATGCGCTGCGCGGCGGGGGTTTGCCGCGGATCACCAGACATCAGAGGCGGTGCCGTCGGTATCGCCGGGAACCTTCGGGACAAATAATGAAACGTGTTGTACTGCTGCGCCACGGCCAGAGCACCTGGAACCTGGAAAACCGCTTCACCGGCTGGCACGACGTCGACCTGACCGACAAAGGTCGGCAGGAGGCGCTGGATGCGGGGCGCCTGATGGCTGCTCACGGTCTGGCCTTCGACCTTGCCTTCACCTCGGTGCTGAAACGCGCCATCCGCACCTTGTGGATCGCGCTGGATGAACTCGACCGGATGTGGCTGCCGACCACCAAGGCCTGGGAATTGAACGAGCGTCACTACGGCGCCCTGACCGGACTCAACAAGGCGGAGACGGCGAAGGAGTACGGCGACGAACAGGTCCATATCTGGCGACGCAGCTTCGCGACCCCGCCACCGGCCGTCGACCGGGACGACCCGCGCCATCCGCGCTTCGATCCGCGCTACAGGCACCTGCCGCCCGAACAGTTGCCGGGCACTGAGTCGCTGGAAACCACGCTGGCAAGGGTCCTGCCCTACTGGGACGCGGCAATCGTCCCGGTACTCGAGCAGGTCGACACGGTGCTGATCGCCGCCCACGGCAACAGCCTGCGGGCCCTGGTCAAGCACCTGCGCGGCCTGGACGATGACGAAGTCATGCAACTGGAGATCCCCACCGGGCAACCCCTGCTGTTCGAACTCGAGGACGATCTGAGTCTGCGGGACAGCTATTACCTGAAAGACCGGTCAGCGGGCTGAGACCTGGCCATGACAGCCCTCGGTTGGCTGCTCAAGATCGTGGCGATTCCGGTTCTGCTGGCGTTGGCGCTGGTTGCGGCCACGCTGGTCGCCAATCAGGTGCCGCTGGCGGCAGAGCCCGGGATTACCGAGCGTCTGCGGACCTATCTCGGCAGCAACCGGGTGGAAACCCTTGCCGGCAGCCGTTTTCCGGAGCGCGAACCCATGGTGACCGTGCTGCCTCCGGCACAGGCCTATCAGGAAGCACGCGAAGCAGTGCGGGATCTGGGCTGGGAGCTTCTCGCGGAAAACCCGGATCGCTACCGGCTACACGCCGAAGTCCGCACCCCGATCCTCCGTTTTCAGGACGATTTCCGTCTTGAGATCGAGTCCGTGACCGGCGGCGGGAGCCGAATCCAGATCCGCTCATCGTCCCGTGTCGGGCAGGCCGACTTCGGCGCGAACACCCGTCATCTGCTGGATTTCCAGCAGGTCTTTCAGGGCCGAATCAGCGACTGACGAACTGCTACCCGTGCTGGCCGCTGCGCGGGACTGATCCAGAAAGCGGCCAAGCCAGTGCGCACCGAGAACCCGGGTTTCGCCGGGGCGGAGGCTGACCACGCCCTGCAACTGGTCGGCAACACCGCCGCGTGCGGTGAGCACGTCCAGTTGCCAGGCGGTCGGCCCGGCCGGCACTTCGACACGCACCAGATACAGGCGGTGCGGCAAGGAACGCCAACTTCGAACGTCAGCATTGTCCACCACGGTGCCGGCCACATTGAAGAGCAGTGCCAGCAACTCGTTTTCCTGTTCCAGCTGGCGCGTCGCCACGTCCCGCGCCACGTTTCGTGCAACCACCCGAGCCGTGATCCCGGGCAACAGTGATGACAGCCAGCGGTCGGCGTTGTCCGCGATCTGGTCGGCAAGCTCTGCTTCCGTTTCCCGTCCGGCAACGACCAGCCGGGCGCTCGTCAACGAACTGGGACGCGCCTGCAACGCCGGCAGCGAGACACGTAACAGGCGATTCTCGCTGGGATGCGGCAGCACCACCCCCTCCTCGCGCAGGCGCGGCGCCTGACCGTCGTGCAGCACGATGACCAGCGTTGCCGTCTGCCGTCGCGGATCCACCGGTTCCCAGGCATCGATACCGAACTCGCGCAGATAACCGTCACGCTCGTCGGACAATCCCTGGAAATCGGTAAACCTGATCAGCGCCAGTTGCAGATCCCGCGGCACCGGGGCGTTCTGGCGTTGGTAGGCCTGGTAGGCCTTGCGATAGGCGATCAGCGCATCGCTCCAGTCGCCGGCCGCCTCGAAGATGACACCGCTGAGATAGCGTGGAAACGCGTCTCCGCCCCGTGGCGCCCGGCCATTGGCCGGATCGATACGCCGCAAACCGAGGTCGATTTGCAGAGCCTCGACGCGCGCCGAATCCATGTCGCCGCGCTGCAGAAAATTAAGCGCCTGATAGACATGCAGCAGCAGGTGTTCATGGGTCGGAGGCACGTAGGTGCCGCTGTCTTCGGCCACGGCCCAGGCCGCCAGCGTCTCGCTGACACTGATCGCCTGCAGTTCACCGATAATGTCCTTGGCCCGCTCGAAGGCGGCGATACTGCCATCGATGTCGCCACTCATGCGCAGCAGCATGCCCCGATTCAGCCAGTAGAGGCTCCGGTTCCGTCCGGAGTCGGAAAGACCTTCGAGACTTTCCAGAGCCCGCTCCGGCTGGCCGCTGCCCAGGTCACTGTCCACCCGGTCCAGCAGCGCACCCTGGCTGGCGCAGCCAGTCAGCACAGTCAGAAGCGCGAGCGTCATCAGGATGCGCGCGCGACGCAGCCGGGAAACCACCATCACGGAAGCCGTCAGGAGCGGAACAGACCGCGCCGGATGATCTTGCGGATTTCCTTCTGACCCACCCAGACGCGAGTGTTGTCGGCCATGCTGGTGAGCGCCAGATCGACCTGATAATAGGCCACCTCAGTTCGGCCTTCGGTATCCGTAATGGTGTTGATGGTGCCGGTCAGCACATAGTCGGCACCGATCTCCCGTCCGGGCAGACTCCGGGTTTCCTCGCGCACGTTGCCGCGTTGATCATCCCGCTCGCTGCGAATGGCATCGCGTTCCACGCCACTGGCAACGAAAGTCACCTCGCCGGAATTCAGCAACTCACGCTCGATATCACGGACGAAGGTGTTGACGTTGATATGCTCATGGCTGAGATTTCGTACGTCGCCGATGATGACTGTCGGGCGACTGCCGGTTCGCCCCTGATGACGCTGGATCCAGCCGCGCGAGATCATGTCGTCGATCATTTCTTCGGACACCAGGCGCGAATCGGTGTCATTCCAGCGACCGCTGAGGTCAGCGGGAACGTCACGCTCGACCCGATCCACCTGGGTGGCACAGGCCGTCAGGCCGACAGTGACTGCGGCAACAAAAATCCAGCGTCCGACATGTTGCAATACAGGGTGCATGCAGAAATCCTCTTACTGAAAACCGATGGTCGCACGCTGGCGGGAAAACCGGCGCAGAAAAACACGGCGGCGCCGATGATGACATAGACTTCGGCGAGCCACTGCCGGTTCCGGTTCCGCTTCCGAGCCTGAGCTCGACGGACTTACGCCTTGCCAGATGACCAAAACCGGTCTCGGGCGCAGACACGAAAATAGATCAGAGCTTCTTAACACAGCCTGAACAGGAAACACGCTCCATGGCCTACACCACACTGATTTCCGCCGAGGACCTGCAAGCCCTGATGCGGTCGGACACGCCGCCCTGCGTGCTGGACTGCCGGATGCGCCTGGGTGATGCCGATGCCGGCTTGCGTCTGTTCCATCAGGGACACCTGCCGGGTGCCGCCCACGCCGACCTCGAGAACCGCCTGGTGGGCAAGCGCGGGCCCGGGCGCGGCCGTCACCCGCTACCGGAGCGCGACACGCTGGCTGCGGCCCTGGCCGCATTCGGCCTGAATGCCGGACAGCAACTGGTGGTCTACGACGATCAGGGCGGTGCCATGGCGGCGCGGCTGTGGTGGATGGCCCGCTGGGTCGGTCATCGACAGGTTGCCGTGCTGGATGGCGGCATCCAGGCCTGGCAGGAAATCGGCGGAGAACTGGAAGAGAGTGTGCGCGCCCGTCAGCCGGGCAATTTCGTGTTGGGCACAGCGCTGGTGCGCTGGCTGGAGAGCGACGAAATCCGGCAGGCGATGGACAAGCAGGCTGCGACGCTGATCGATGCCCGCGCCGCGGCGCGTTTTCGGGGCGAGACAGAGCCGCATGATCCGGTCGCCGGACACGTTCCCGGCGCGGTCAACCTTCCCTTCGCCGACAACCTGGACGAGCGGGGCCGTTTCAAGACTGCGGAACAGCTCCGCGAGCTCTATCAGCCGCTGCTGGCCTCCGACAAACCGACCATCGCCATGTGCGGCTCGGGCATCACCGCCTGCCACACCCTGCTGGCGCTGGAACTGGCCGGCCTGGCACCTGCCGCACTCTATGCCGGCTCATGGAGCGAATGGATAACGGACGACACCCGGCCGGTTGCCACGGGCACTGACGACTGACCGGATCCAGGCTCAGCGTTTTGTCGGGTCGGATTCCGCGTCTTTCTGATCGGATGTCGACTCGGCATCCGCAGCCGGCTTTTCCTGCATGTCGTGCAACGACATTCTCGGGCCGGTGGTCGTCTTGACCTCGTCATCCGACCCGGTCGATTCGGAGGAATCAGCCTCGGTGGCGCTGGTCGCCTCCGGGGGCTTTTCGTCTTCCGGCGTCCCGGTGTCGCCGGCCGGAGCACCTTTCCCGGCAGACTCATCCAGGCGCTCCTCCAGTTGACGCTGCTCGGGCGGTGTCGACAACAATGGCGAGTCGGGACCACCGCCGAGTCGTTCCGAGCCGTCAGCCAGATGCTCGTAGAGATTCCGGTAGCTGGCGGTGACGTCATTGAACAGTTGCGCGGTGGTCTCGAAATGCCCGTTCACCTGCTCACGATAACGGCGCAACTCGCGACTGGAGTCGTCCCGCTGCTGTTCGAGCTCACGCACGCGGGTCGAGCCGGGAGCGGTGTAGCGGCCAGCGAAAAAAGCGATCGCCGCGGCAACGATAACGGCGACGATGAACCACACCAGAGTTGTGGACATGGAAGGCAGCCTCCAGAGTCAGCGTGAGCATGTAGATCCAGCGTGGCGGTGTTGGCGTGGCATGATGAGCGTCGATACCGAACCACGGCCCGGGACGGTGCTCGATATCCGTCCGGAAACACACGCTGGGGATGTCCGGACGATGAGTGAAGCCTTGCGTGAGGTCAAGCCGGAAAGGGGTTGCAAACATGGATGATGCCGTCGCTCGAGCCATGCGCCGCTGGCCGGACGTGCCGGGCATCGCCGGTTACCTGTCGCTCGACCAGCGCGGCAACTGGCGATTGCAGGACAGGATCATCGACCACCCGCGGACCATCGCCTTCATCAACCGGAATTATCACGCGGAAGCCGATGGACGGTGGTTCTTCCAGAATGGCCCGCAACGGGCCTATGTCCGGTTGGCCTACACGCCCTGGGTCTATCGCTGGAGCACGCAGGGTCTGCAGACCCATACCGGTTTACCTGTCACAGGGCCGAGGTCCGCCTGGGTTGATGAACTGGGGCACCTGCTGATCGAAAGCGAGCACGGGATCGGCGTCGTCGATGACCGACATCTCGCGGCCCTGGCCGAACACATCGACAGCCATGAGGGATCGGGTAATGATGCGTCGGCCACCCTCCACGTCCACGACGTCCACCTGCCACTGAATCCGGTCAATTCCGCAGACGTGGCCGGTCTTTTCGGCTTCAACCCCGATCCCTGAGCAACGCTCTTCCCGCCCCGTCATTGATGCAAAAAAACAACACATACTCTCGCCTGGCGAAAAACCCATACGCCGCAAAGCCTGCCAACCCGTAGAAATGTCCCTTTTTCACAACGATTGTTGTATTTTTTCCTCAATACCGCTGGAACTCCGTAGATACATCGTTATACTGGCTCCGACGTATCACGGTTTCGGGTTCCTGGAACCGGGCTCTCAATGCGGCTCCACCGCACCATCAAACGAACAACCGAGGACGCCATCCATGACGAAGAAGACCTTGCGCTCTGCTGTCATCGCTTCGGCCCCTGCACTGCTGCTGGCCTCAGGCCTGGCCCAGGCAGTCGAGTTTCAGGCCGGCAACACGACATTCAGCCTCGAGGGTTATGCGAAACTCGACTTGATCTATGACGTGGACGACCGCCTCGGGCGATTCACTTTCCATGATCAGATCGGTGCAGACTCCTCTGACGGGCACTTCCGCATGCAGGCCGGCCAGAGCCGGATCGGCTTTCGTACCGTGACCCCAACGGATCAGGGCGATCTGGTGTTGTTCGCCAACATGGATTTCTTCGGTGGTGATGCAGCAGGCAACGAGAGCGGTGGCAACCTCCGCCTGCGCGAGTTCTACGGTCAGTGGAACGGCATTACTGCCGGTCGTACCTGGACCACCTTCAATACCTTCGTCGGCACCCCCGAAATCCTGGATTTCACCAATGCGGTCGGTCAGGCCGGTCTCGACCTGCAGACCCAGCTGCGTTACACCGTCGGCGGCTTCTCGATCGCGCTTGAAGCGCCGGACGATCTGGTCAGCTCGCTGAATGCGAGCGCTATTGCAAATGCCGGTGGCCAGAAATCAAGCACCTTTGGTGCCTCGAATCAGAGTCGGGTTCCTGATCTGACCGCCAATTACCACTGGACCCAGGAAAACGTTGACTTCGCCGTCGGCGGCATGCTTCGTCAGCTGCGCGTCGGGCGCGGCGATGCCGATGCAATCGAGAGCAGTGATACCGATGTCGGCTGGGGCCTGTTCGCTGCCGCCTCCACGCAGATCGCACCGGGAACCACCCTCCGCGGCACCGTTGCCGGCGGTGACGGGATCGGCAACTACCTCTACTTCCAGCCTGCACCCGCTGCCTATGTCGATGCCGAAAGGCAGAAAATCGACACTATCGAGGCCATCGGCGGTAGCGTCAGCCTGACGCAGGAAATCGGGCCGGGTCGGGCCACACTGGCCTATGCCTACGCCTATGCCGACACCGAGGATTTCATGGAACGCGGTAACATCGACGGCACTGACGGAGACAACCTGTTCTTCCTCGGCAATAAATTCCAGAGCATCTTTGTCAACTATCTCTGGGAGCCGATCGACCGGGTCACCTATGGTATCGAGTTGGGCTGGCATCGGGGGGATCGTCCGCGCAATTTCGACGCAGACGGCAATCTTGCCAACCGCTCGAGCGACGATGACGCGTACCGCATCATGACGTCGCTGATCTACGACTTCTGAAGCGGACGCTCTGGCAGTATCCTCAAGCGGCCGGCATTTGCCGGCCGTTTTTCGTAAAGGGAGCCCCGAATGACGCTGGCGTACTGGTGTGTATTGATTGCCGCGGTGATGCCGATCGTCTTTGCCGGCATTTCCAAGGCCGGCCGCAAGGATTACGACAACCGCAATCCGCGGGTCTGGCTGTCGCGGCAGGCGGGCTGGCGCCAGCGTGCCAACTGGGCCCAGCAGAACAGCATCGAGGCTTTCCCCCCGTTTGCCGCGGCGGTCATCATTGCGCACCTGGCCGGTGACTCGCAGTCGGCTGTCGACGGCCTGGCGGCCGTCTTCGTTCTTGCGCGGATCGCCTACGGTTACTGCTACATCAACGATGCGGCCATGGCGCGCAGTCTGGTCTGGCTCCTGGGCTTTGGCTGTGTTCTGGCGCTGTTCGTTGTCGCGGCCGTTACCTGATGAACGATGTGAAAATCGACTGGGAGGCGGTGGAGGAACACTTCGTCCGTGCATCCGGCCCCGGCGGCCAGCATGTCAACAAGACGGCCAGTGCCGTGCAGTTGCGCTATGACCTGAACCGCGCCCGTCCGCCCCTGCCCACGCAGGTCCGCGAGCGACTGCGTGCCCTCGCCGGCAGTCGCCTGACCCGGGACGAGATTCTGATTCTGGAATCGTCCAGCCATCGCAGCCAGGAACGCAATCGGCGCGAAGCACGCGAGCGCCTGGTGGATCTGCTGGCCCGTGCCGCCCGCAAACCCAAAACCCGCATCGCCACCCGCCCCGGCCTGGGTGCGAAACGGCGACGGCTGGATTCAAAGAAGAAACGGGCGAACAAGAAATCGCTGCGGAAACCACCGATCGATTAGGTTTTCCGGACCGCCTATTCCATCGCGACGAAACGGCCGGCGCCGCTGAAGCGCTGCCGCCAGTAGGGATTGCTCAGTTCCGCGTAGGAAACCTTGCCACCAGTGGACGGTGCATGAAGGAAACGACCACCCCCGGCATAGATGCCGACATGGTCGACCTTGCGGCCGCTGACGCGGAAGAACACCAGATCGCCTTCGCGCAAATCACGCGCCGACACCTGCGACGCCCGTCGGGCCTGTTCCGCGGCAGTGCGGGGCACACGGACACCATTCTGTGCGTGACTGAATGCCACCAGACCGCTGCAATCGAACCCTCTCTCCGGCCGATCGCCACCGAAACGATACGGCACGCCGCGCTGCTGCTGGGCGGTCTTCAGGATCTGGTCGGCAATCGAAGGCTGCTTGGTATCACGAACCTGCGCCCCGGACTTCGGGTCGCGGTCACTGACCGGAGCCGGCGGACTGCTCGCGCAGCCCACCAGGAAGATGCAGACAAGCAACAAGCCGAGGCGCGAGACATTGCGCTTGTTCAGTGACATGCATCCGGTTCCTGATGTCGAATGAAGCTTTAGTTTCCATCGTTTTGATCATGCTGGCAAGAGAGAAATCGGCTCCCAGCGCCCAGGGAAAAGAACGTCGCTTGGCTCGCGTAGGGTGTGTTCGCCAGGGGCGAACGCACGCGGTGTTACGCGTCAGGGTACTGCTCCTTCGTTCTGCTTCATCCCGCCTCCAGCTTTTGTTTGGCCTGGTCCGGGACCTGACA
>PXAT01000074.1 GCA_003565775.1 Ectothiorhodospiraceae bacterium
CGTCCCTCCGAGGAAATCCCTGACCCCGGCACGAACCGCAGTGCCGGATTCGGGCTGGCCTCGAGGCCATGCCAGGCGGATGCGCCACACACATCAAGCCGGGCTGGCGGATGTCGGCGGAGGAATGTCGATCGCAGGGACGCCATCGTCAAGCGGGCAGGATGCCCTCGCAGCGGTTCCGGAGCCGGCATCCGGCCGACCGGCATCGAAGCCCACAACGCGCCCGGTCTGAGAATCGAAGTCCACCGAGTGAGGCTGACCTGGATCTTCGGCTTGGGCAGGGCGCGGGGCGCCCGGCCATGGGTTTCACCCCGCCGCCACCATCAGATCCGCGGCGCTGATGCCGAGATTGAGTCGGGTCTGCTCCAGAACTTCCTGAAAGTGCCGCGGGCCGCGCACCCGCGCCAGCTGCAAACCGCCCTGCAGCTGCGCCAGGATGGCCACCGCGGCCCCGCGGCCGGAACCCCGGACCTGCAGCACATTGCCGCGCCGGCCTTCCTCCAGCACCGCCGCCAGCCAGATCTCGAGATCGCTGGCCAGACCGGCCGCCTCGATCCGCACGCTGTCGGTGACATTCTCGTACTCCACGCAGACCACACCGAGCGGGCAGACCTTGCCTTCGCGGCAGTACCGGCTTTCCAGTTCCAGAAACGCCAGCACCTTGTGTGCCGGCGACAGATCCTGCCGTTCGAGCTGTTCGGTCCACCAGCGAAAGCTGTCGCGATAGCGGCTCAGCAGGGCCACGCCCAGATCGGCCTTGCTCGGAAAATGGTAATGAATGGCGGCATTGCGCACGCCAAGCTCGGCGGCGATGTGCTGATAGCTGAAACCGCTGAAACCGCGGCGCTGGAACAGCTCGGCAGCCGCATCGAGGATCCGTTTCCGGGTGCTTCTGGCTGTACTCACGGATTACATACCCTGTCAGTGTCCTGCTCGGGAGCCGCAGGTGACCGTCCGGCACCGGGCGGCACCCATAGTAGTGCGTTGACCAACGCCGGGGTCCCTGCCGCAGCCGGGTCCGGCACTGAAAAGCCGGCAAAGGCGCCTGATGCGGCACGCGGGCCGACAGCTGTCACTCTGTCGCGTCAGGGTATCACCCCCGTGATTCCGGCGCGGCGCATCCAGTGACGAATATTCGGCGTACAGCATCATCAGGCACGACCCGCAGCCGGTCAGCAGCACGTATTGCGGGACACGTCAATTCATGTACATTCCCTGTACAAATTCGAACAGATGGAACATCGGTTATGCGCATAGCGGTTGTCGGCGGTGGGGTCTCGGGCCTCGGTGCGGCGTGGCTTCTCAGCCAGCGCCACGACGTGACTCTGTTCGAAGCAAACGCCTATGTCGGCGGTCACACCAATACCGTGGATGCCCCCGGCCCGGACGGCAGCCAGATCCCGATTGATACCGGCTTCATCGTGTTCAACGAACGCAATTATCCACATCTGACCGGTCTGCTCGGGACACTCGGTGTGGCGACGCGCGAAAGCGACATGTCGTTCGGTTTCACCGATCGCCGGTCGGGGCTGGAATGGGCCGGCGACAATCTCAACACCCTGTTCGCGCAGCGGCGGAATCTGTTCAACCCCCGGTTTCTCGCCATGATCCGGGATATCCTGCGCTTCAACCGTGCCGGCAAACGATTCCTGACCGACGAGAGCGGCCCCGGGAACATGTCGCTCGGGGAGTTTCTGGATCGAATCGGTACCGGAGAGGCTGTGCGCCGGCGCTATCTTCTGCCCATGGCGGCCGCGATCTGGTCCTGCCCGCCGGAGACCATGCTGGACTTCCCGGCGCACCGCTTCCTGCGCTTTTTCGACAACCACGGACTGATCGACCTGAGCAATCGCCCGGTATGGCAGACTGTCCTGCATGGTGGCCGCGAATACGTCCGCAAGATGCTGCCCGATGTCAGCGGACCGGTGCATACCGACACGCCGGTGCGCCGGGTTTGCCGGCGGCAGGATACGGTCGTCCTGCGTGGTGATCAGGGCGAACTCGGGGAATTCGATCATGTGGTCATCGCCAGCCACGCGGATCAGACCCTGGCGATGCTCGAACAGCCCAATGCCCGGGAAGCAGAGCTGCTCGGCAGCATCCGCTATCAGCGCAACGAGGCCTGGCTGCACCGGGATCGGAAGTTGATGCCGCGCTCGCGACGGGTCTGGTCATCCTGGAACTACCTCGCCGGCAATGATCAGCACCATGCCTGCGTCAGCTACTGGATGAACCGTCTCCAGCACCTGCCGACCACAGAGGACTGGTTCGTGACCCTAAACCCACCGGAACCGCCGGCGCCGGAGACGGTCTTTCGTCGCATGACCTACGATCATCCGGTGTTCGACACCGCAGCCATGCAGGCCCAGACCCGATTGCACGAAGTGCAGGGGCGGGACCGTGTCTGGTTCTGCGGTAGTTACTGTGGCTACGGCTTTCACGAGGACGGGCTGCGCTCGGCGGTCGACGTCGCCGCCGCGTTCGACATTGCACCGCCCTGGGAAGACCGGTACGACCCGGCCACTGCCGGCACGGCACAACCGGCCGAATACGGTCTGCAGGCCTCCTGAGCCATGCCCATCGCGATCTATAGCGGCAGCGTCATGCACCGCCGGTTGGTGCCGCCACTGTTCCGGTTCCGCTATCGGCACTTCGGCCTGCTGCTCGATCTCGACCGGCTGGCGTCCGACACCGCCGGCCTGCGGCTGCTGTCGCGTAATCGCTTCAACCTGTTTTCCTTCCACGACCGCGACCACGGTCCGCGCACCGGTGAACCGCTGCGGCCCTGGATCGACGGCGTCCTGCATCAGGCAGGCATCGATCTGCGCGGCGGTCATGTCCGGTTGCTGTGCATGCCGCGCGTCTTCGGCTACGGCTTCAACCCGCTCAGCACCTGGTACTGCCATGCCGCCGACGGCAGCCTGCTGGCCGTGCTCTGCGAGGTCCGCAACACCTTCGGCGAAAGTCACGGCTACCTGCTGCATCAGAACGGTCAGCCGCTGGCGGACACGGTCCGCTCGGAGACCGCGAAACAGTTTCACGTCTCGCCGTTCTTTCCGGTAGACGGACATTACCGCTTCCACATCCGGCCACCGGCGGAGACGCTCGGGATCGGCATCCAGCTGATCCGGAATGGTCGCGTGCAATTGATCGCCGGACAGTATGGGCGACGCCGGTTGCTGACCGACCGGGCCCTGCTCGGGCTCGCGCTGCGCTATCCGTTCGGTGCACTGAAAGTGATGGCCGCCATTCACTGGCAGGCGCTGAAGCTCTGGCTCAGAGGCGCCCGCTACCATGCGAAACCGCAACCCCCGCAACAGGAGATCACCTGATGGATGGCGAGCGCACCGCGCAGCGCGAACAACTGCAGCTCAGCCCCCCGCGCAGCTGGGCCGGACGGCTGGTCAACCGCATCCTGTCACGGATCGAGCACGGTGAAGTGGAAGTGCGCATGGGCGACGGCAGCCTCTGCCTGCACCGGGGGAAAACGGCCGGCCCGCGCGCGAAGATCATGGTGCATCGACCCGGTCGTCTGATCTGGCGACTGGCGACCAGTGGCGGACTGGGGCTCGACGACGCATTTCTCGCCGGAGACTGGGAAACCGATCAGCTGTCCGACTTCCTCACCCTGATGGCGGCCAACGAGCACGCCTTCGGGCGGCTCGGCGAGCCCCGCCTGCTGACGCGCATCGTCACCGGGCTCGCCCACCGCCGGCGGCGCAACACGAAACGCGGCAGTCGCCGCAACATCGCCGCGCATTACGACATCGGCAACAGCTTTTACAACGAGTGGCTGGACCCGGGCATGACCTACTCCGCGGCGCTGTTCGAGCGTCAGGACGAGGATCTGGAGCGTGCGCAGCAGCGCAAGTACGACGCCATCCTCGATCGACTGGACCTGCAGCCGGATCAGCATATCCTCGAGATAGGCTGTGGCTGGGGCGGGCTGGCCGAGTCGGCCGCCCGACGCGGCGCCCGCGTCACCGCCATCACTCTCTCCCGCGAACAGCTCGCCTTCGCGCGCGAACGGATCGACCGGGCCGGCCTCGGCGAACGCGTCGACCTGCGCCTGCAGGACTACCGCGACGTCCGGGGTCAGTTCGACCACGTGGTCTCGATCGAGATGTTCGAGGCGGTCGGCCAGGACTACTGGCAGACCTTCTTCCAGTGCGTCAAGGAACGCCTGAAACCCGGCGGCCGGGCGGCGCTGCAGATCATCACCATGGATGCCGAGTACTTCCAGCGCTACCGGCTGAATCCGGATTTCATCCAGCGCTACATTTTCCCGGGCGGCATGCTGCCGACAGTGCAGGAACTGCGCGATATCGTGCAGCGCCTGGGGCTGGATCTGGCCGAAACCCAGTTTCACGGTCAGCAATACGCGACCACGCTGAATCGCTGGCATGAGCGCTTCAACACCGCCTGGCATCAGATTCAGCACATGGGGTTTGACGAACGCTTCCAGCGCATGTGGCGCTATTACCTGGCGTATTGCGAAGCCGGATTCCGTACCGGTCGCATAGACCTGATGCAGACCGCCCTGATCAGCACGTCGGATCGGCAACCTTGACTGCCCCGGCCCGGGTCTCCCGCGGCACGGTTTTCTTCTACGGTCTGCCGGGCCTGCCACTGGCGGTGCTGGGCATCCCGCTGTACGTCTTCCTGCCGCCGTTCTATGCCGAAACCGTGGGTATCGCCGCCGTCGGCATCCTGCTTCTGGCCGCGCGTCTGTGGGATGTGGTGACCGACCCGCTGGTCGGTGCCCTCGGCGACCGGATCGACACCCGCCTCGGCCGGCGCAAGACGCTGATCCTGATCGGCACCCCCCTGTTGCTGTTGTCGGTGGATCAGTTGTTCCGGCCACCGGACGGGGCCGGCATGCTGCACCTGCTGGGCTGGAGCTTTCTGGTCTACCTGGCCTGGACCCTGGTCTCGCTGCCCTACACCGCCTGGGGAGCAGAACTGTCGCGCAACTATGATCAGCGTTCCAGCATTACCGGCAGCCGGGAAGGCTTCGTCATCGTCGGCATGCTGCTGGCCATTGTGCTCCCGGCCGTCATGGTGCCCGACGGTAGCCCCGGCGAGGCCCTGGCCTGGCTGGCCGGCATGCTGTGGATCAGTGTGCCGCTGGCGATCGGCGCCGCCCTGCTACTGGTACCCGAGCCACGCAATCTGCTGCCGCCGGTGCCCTGGCGCGACGGCGTCCGGCTGTTACGTGAGAACAAGCCCTTCTTCCGCCTGCTGATTGCCTACATCCTCAACGGCCTGGCCAACGCCCTGCCCGCGACCCTTTTCCTGCTGTTCGCGCAGCACGTGCTGGTGGCCGAGGACTGGGCCGGAGCCATGCTGATCACCTATTTTGCCGCCGGCCTGCTGGGTATTCCCTTGTGGCTCTGGCTGTCGCGCCGTATCGGCAAGCACCGGGCGTGGGCCTGCTCCATGCTCTGGGCCGCCGCAATCTTTGTCTGGGTGCCGTTTCTCGGTGAGGGCGACGCCTGGCTGTTCCTGATCATCTGCCTCTTCTCCGGTCTCAGCCTGGGCATCGACATGGCCCTGCCGGCCTCGATCCAGGCCGATCTGGTCGACCGGGATACCGCGCGCGGTGGTGGTCAGCGCACCGGCCTGTTCTTCGGTCTCTGGGGCATGGCGACGAAACTGGCACTGGCGCTGGCCGTGGGCCTGGCGTTCCCGTTGCTGGCGCTGAGCGGCTTCGACGCCTCGGACAGCAACCCCGACGGCCTGCTGGCGCTCGGCCTGCTCTACGGACTGGCGCCGATTCCGTTCAAGCTCGCGGCGGTCTGGCTGATGTGGGGCTTTCCGGTGGATCGCGGCACTCAGCTTGCCTGGCAGAAACAGGTACGGGATCTCGAGCGGCAGCGAGACTGAACCGCCTGCCATGCGCTAGACTCGGCATATTCCGGGGGCCGCCAGCGTGACGGCGCCCTTTTTGACATGACGGGAGTTCTACCGTGTCTCGATATCTGCCTGCCCTGCCGGCTGCGTGTGTCTGCCTTCTGCTGCTCGCCGGCTGCGCGTCCTCCGACCGCAACACCGAGGAGGCGTCCTCCTCGACGCCGACGGCCCGCTACCCGACCCAGGAAATGCAGCCGAATGCGTTGGGCGACCGCGAGGACGAGGCCGAGGAAAATGGCTGGTTCTCCGGTCTGCGCGGGTTCTTCAGCCGTGACGACGGCAACCGTGCCATGACCTTCCAGGAGCGCGAACGCCAGCGGCGCGGCGGCGGACCGGCGCGGCAGGAATCCTTCGGCAGCGGTGACGTGCCGGAACGCCGCCAGCGCGATCAGGGCGACCAGCGTCAGGCCTGGGACCCGGCAGCCATGGATACCCGCGACCGGGAGATCCGTGAACTGGAAATGGAACTGGCCATGCTCGAATCGGGCCAGCAGGACCGAGGCTTCCTGCAGGCGCTGCGGGGCATCGTCGTCCCGGATGGCGACAACGGCCGCACCCGCGATTTCCGCGACGTTCAGCAGCAACGGTATCAGTCCTCGGTCACCAGCCGCGGCAGTGACGAGCGCATGCAGCGCTCGGAGCGCGAAGAGCGGATTGCCGCGCTGCGCGCCGAGCTGGAGCAGAAGGAACGCGAGGCCTGGAACGAACGCCTGCAGGACGAAGAACGTGTGCAGGCCGACGGGCCGCGCTCGCGCATCGGTCTGATCGTCCATGGCGAGGACCGTGAGCGCATCGATACCGCCTTCAACGCGGCCGCCCTGAATCTCCCGCTGCGCTTGCTGCCCGATGCCGACATGCGGGTAGCGCTGCGTGACGCCGGTTGCAGCGTCGACAATGCGATCGCCTGCGCCGAAACACTGCGTCGTGAGCAGGGCGTTCGCATGCTGATCGAGGTCCGGGCCGAGGATGACGACCGCATGGCGGTGCGCTATCACGATCTGGAAATGACTGGTGCGATGCGGGAACGTCGCCTGGCACCGGGCACCCCCAGCGGCCGGATCTCCGCCCGCTCGCTGGAAGAACTGGGCGATACCGTGCTGCGTGACGGTCTGGAACAGGCACGACGCATGCCGTGGTTCGCCCGCCCGGTGCAGGTGGTCGACGAGGGCTGGACCATCAATGCCGGGCGGGCGTCCGGGCTGACCACCGGCCAGCAACTGCGGGTGCATCAGCCCGGCCGACTGATCCGCGGTCCGGATGGTCTGCCGAGTAGCTGGCTGCGCGGACCGGCCATCGGTGTGGTCGAGGTCATGACACTGCAGGACGAGGATCGGGCCCGGGTGCGCCTGCTGGACGGCCAGGGTCCCGCCGCCGAATCGGTGCTGATTCCCCAGGGCTGATTGCTTGCCGCATAGCGCTGTCGCCGGGCGCCTCCGGGTGAGCCGGGACACCAGAAAGACGACCCGAAAACAAAAAAGCCCCGCCGAAGCGGGGCTTTTTTTCGTGACGACCGACTGCGACTTACTTCGCGCGCTCGCTCAGGATCTGCACCGCCGGCAGGGTCTTGCCCTCGAGGAACTCGAGGAAGGCACCGCCACCGGTGGAGATGTAAGAGATACGGTCGCTGATACCGTACTTGGCGACCGCGGCCAGGGTGTCACCGCCACCGGCGATCGAGAACGCCGGGCTGGCGGCAATGGCCTCGGACAATGCCTTGGTGCCATTGCCGAACTGGTCGATCTCGAACACACCGACCGGCCCGTTCCAGACGATGGTGCCGGCTTCCTTCAGGCGCTCGGCATAGAGGCGCGCAGTCTCCGGTCCGATATCCAGAATCAGGTCGTCGTCGGCAACCTGGTCCACCGGCTTGGTTTCGGCGGCCGCATCGGCGGAAAACTCCTTGGCCGTCACCACATCGACCGGCACCGGGATTTCGCCGCCGCGGGACTTCGCCTGATCCATCAGACGTTTCGCCTCGTCCACCAGATCCGCCTCGTACAGCGACTTGCCTACCGGATACCCGGCGGCGGCAATGAACGTGTTCGCGATACCGCCGCCCACAATCAGCTGATCGACCACGCCAGCCAGCGATTCCAGCACGGTGAGCTTGCTCGACACCTTGGAGCCGCCGACGATGGCGGTCAGCGGCCGCTTCGGTTCTTCCAGCGCCTTGCCGAGGGCATCCAGCTCAGCGGCCAGCAGCGGCCCGGCACAGGCGACCGGCGCGAAGCGGGCGACGCCGTGGGTCGAGGCCTGCGCCCGATGGGCGGTGCCGAACGCGTCCATGACGTAGACGTCACACAGCGCCGCCATTTTCCGTGACAGGGCCTCGTCGTCCTTCTTCTCGCCCGCGTTGAAACGCACGTTCTCGCAGATCACCACTTCGCCCTCGGCGACGTCGACACCGTCCAGCCAGTCGGCGATCAGCCGCACCGGCTGACCCAGCAGACCCTCCAGATGCTTCGCCACCGGGGCCAGCGAGGCTTCCGGATCGAACTCGCCTTCCTTGGGCCGACCCAGATGGCTCATCAGCATGACCCGCGCACCCGCCTCCAGCGCCATGCGGATGGTCGGCAACGACGCGCGAATGCGCGTGTCATCCCCCACCTGACCGTCCTTCACCGGCACGTTCAGATCCTGCCGGATCAGGACACGCTTGCCCTTCAGATCCAGATCGCTCATGCGAATAACGTTCGCCATGGTGTCTCTCCTCAGTCTTTTGAAAATCGTTATATCTGGGTCTGGAATCCGCGCGCCCAGCAATCGGCGACATCCAGCATGCGGCAGGCAAAGGCCCACTCGTTATCGAACCAGGCCATGACCGTCAGCAAGCGACCGCCACTGACCCGGGTCTGAGTCAGGTCGACGATGCTGGATCGCGTGTCATGGTTGAAATCGCAGGAGGCATGCGGCAGATCGGTCCAGCCGAGCACCCCGACGGAACCCGCCTGCAGGATTTCGTTGACCTGCGCCGTATCGGTGTCGCGGGACATCATCAGGTTCAGCTCCATGACCGACACGTTCATGGTCGGCACACGCAGGTGGCGCGCATGAATGCGCCCCTCCAGCTCCGGCAGCAGACGCTCGATCCCCCGGGCCAGCTCGGTGGACACAGGGATCACCGAATGCATCGCCGAGCGCGTTCGCCGCAGGTCACTGCGATGATAGCCGTCCAGTATCGGCTGATCGTTCATCGCCGAGTGCAGCGTCGTGATGCCGACCGCCTCGACCCCCAGTTCGCGATGCAGCAATTGCAGCAACGGCACCACGCAGTTGGTGGTGCAGGACGCGTTCGACACCAGTCGGGCCTGATCCGGGATCGACTGCTCGTTGACCCCCATGACCACAGTGGTATCGGTGTCTTCCCGGGTATTCATCGGTTGCGACAGCAGCAGTCGCGGGCAACCGGCGGCCAGATACCGCTCGGCGGTGGCCCGGTCGCCGAAACTGCCGGAACATTCCAGCAGCAGATCCAGATCCAGCGCCGCCCAGTCCACCTCTTCGGGTCGCGTTGCGTGCGTCACCGGGATCAGCCGGCCGTTGACCTGCAGCCCGCCGGCGACCTGCTCGACCTGACCGGGGAAGCGGCCATGGGTCGAATCGAACTGACTCAGGTAGGCCATGCTGGCCAGATCCTGAGGCTCGTTGATCGCCACCACCTGAACACGCTCCGCGTCGCCGCGCTCGTAGAGAGCACGCAGGACGCAACGGCCGATACGGCCGTAACCATTGATCGCGACGCGGAGCATGCGAGCCGGATCAGCTCTGGAGCAGGGCCTTCGCCCGCTTGACGACGTTTTCGGTGGTGAAGCCGAACAGCTTGAACAGGTCCGGCGCCGGTGCCGACTCGCCATAGCCGGTCATGCCGATGATGTCGCCGTCCAGGCCGACATACTTGTGCCAGCCGTCGACATGCGCCGCCTCGATGGCGAGCCGCTTGCTGACCGCCCTCGGCAATACCGACTCGCGGTAGGCGGCATCCTGTTGCTCGAACACCTCGAGGCAGGGCATGGACGCCACGCGCACCTTGACCCCGGCGTCGGTGAGTTCCTGCCAGGCATTCACCGCCAGCTCCACTTCGGAACCGGTGGCGATCAGCAGCAGCTCGGGCGTGCCGTCGCAATCCTTGAGGACGTACCCGCCGCGGGCCACGGCTGCCAGCTGGGCCTCGTCACGCGGCTGGTGGGGCAGACCCTGACGGGTCAGAACCAGCGAGGTCGGACCATCCACACGCTCCACCCCGGCACGCCAGGCAGCCACGGTCTCGACCAGATCACAGGGGCGCCAGACGTGCATGTTGGGAATGATGCGCAGGCTCGGCACATGCTCGATCGGCTGATGGGTCGGACCGTCCTCGCCGAGACCGATGGAATCGTGGGTATAGACCAGCACCACACGCTGCTTCATCAGCGCCGCCATGCGCACGGCATTGCGCGCGTAATCGGAGAACACCAGGAAAGTGCCGCCATAGGGCAGCAGACCACGATGCAGGGCGATGCCGTTCATGACCGCGGTCATGCCGAACTCGCGCACGCCGTAGTAGATGTAGTTGCCGTCGGCGACATCGGTGGAAATGGCCTTGGTGCCCGACCAGTTGGTGTTGTTGGAGCCGGTCAGGTCGGCGGAGCCGCCGAGGAATTCCGGCAGATGCGGGCCGAAGCCCTCGATCACCATCTGCGAGGCCTTGCGTGTCGCCACCTTTTCGGCCTTTTCGTTGGCATCCCGCACAAGCTTGTCGGCAGCAGCGGCGAAATCCGCCGGCAGTTCGCCGCGCATGCGCCGCTCGAACTCGGCGGCGAGTTCCGGATGCGCCTGTCTGTAGGCCGCGAAGGCCTGGTTCCAGCTGTCTTCGGCGGCCTTGCCGGCCTCGACCGCGCTCCAGCCCTTGTAGATCTCGTCCGGGATCTCGAACGGCCCGTGCTGCCAGCCGATGGCCGCGCGCGTCGCGGCCACTTCATCGTCACCCAGCGCCGCACCATGCACGTCCTTGGTGCCGGCCTTGTTCGGCGACCCCATGCCGATCACGGTCTTGCAGCAGATCATGGTCGGCTTGTCGGTCACCGACTTGGCTTCCTCGATGGCCTTGTTCACCGCATCGCTGTCGTGGCCATCGACGTTCTCGACCACATGCCAGCCGTAGGCGCGGAAGCGTTCCGGGGTGTTGTCGGTAAACCAGCCGGTAACGTCGCCGTCGATGGAGATGCCATTGTCGTCATACATCACGGTGAGCTTGCCCAGCCCCAGCGTCCCCGCCAGCGAGCAGACCTCGTGCGAGATGCCTTCCATCAGGCAGCCGTCACCGGTGAAGCACCAGGTCCGGTGGTCAACCACGGTGTGCCCCGGCCGGTTGAACTGGGTCGCCAGCACCTTCTCCGCCAGCGCCATGCCGACCGCGTTGGCCAGGCCCTGGCCCAGCGGGCCGGTGGTGGTTTCGATGCCCGGCGCGTAATCATGCTCCGGATGACCGGCGGTCATGGCATGCAACTGCCGGAAGTTCCTGATCTGCTCCATCGGCAGGTCGTAACCGGTCAGGTGCAACAGGCTGTAGATCAGCATCGAGCCGTGCCCGTTGGACAGGACGAAGCGGTCGCGATCCGCCCAGTCCGGGTTACGCGGGTTGTGCCGGAGATGGTCGTTCCAGAGCACTTCGGCGATTTCCGCCATGCCCATGGGCGCACCGGGGTGACCGGAATTGGCCT
This sequence comes from Ectothiorhodospiraceae bacterium, assembly GCA_003565775.1. Lineage (GTDB taxonomy): Bacteria > Pseudomonadota > Gammaproteobacteria > Nitrococcales > Aquisalimonadaceae > Methylonatrum. The sequence goes on from PXAT01000074.1 coordinate 11,613, forward strand.
TCTGTACGGCATCCATGCTCAGGGCTCGAATGGCATTCGCCAGGTCTTTACGCGACGTCATGAGTCGGCTACTCCTCTCTATAAAACCATGTCCGGGCTGCGCACCAACCGCTTCGCCCAAGCAAACGCCGGCTGCTCCCGTCAGACGCGGCCACGGCCGGTCCCGGTGGCGACCGCAGATCGCAGATCGCAACGGTAAGGAACCGGCGCCGACGCCAACAGGGCGGCCATGCAGGTCATGCGTTATCACTCGCCCGGGCTTCTTGAGAGCCCTTCCGGACGACGTGTCGTTTTCGCGGTTGGTGCCGTGAAAAGGCGGCAATTTTCTCGAAGTTTTCCCGTTGCAGCAAGCGCTCTTATTTAAGCGGCGCTGCCGACCACCGGAAAACGTTCGGGAACACGCAGGCGAAATGGGCGTCAACAGACTGGAAATTCGGCGCTCAAACCGTACACTTGTTGGTCGTTTGCGTCAGCCTGCAGCAGACCACGGTCGCCTCGGGCGCCCGAAACCCGCGATTGCGCCGTCGTATTGAAGACAATAGTTGATAAGGAGACTGACGGTTGAGCGAATTCCTGTTTACCTCTGAATCGGTATCGGCCGGCCATCCGGACAAAATGGCCGACCAGATCTCCGATGCGGTCCTCGATGCGATCCTGACCCAGGATCCGAATGCCCGTGTGGCCTGCGAGACCCTGACCAAGACCGGCATGATCCTGCTCGCCGGCGAGATCAAGATGCTGCCCGAGGTGAATGTCGATTTCGAGGAGATCGCTCGCGACACCGTCAAGCGCATCGGCTACACCAGTTCCTCGATGGGCTTCGATTCCGAGACCTGCGCCTTCATCAATGCGCTGGGCAAGCAGTCCATGGATATCAACCAGGGCGTCGATCGCAGCTCACCGGAGGAACAGGGTGCCGGCGATCAGGGCCTGATGTTCGGTTATGCCTGCGACGAAACCGATGTCCTGATGCCGGCAGCGATCACCTATGCCCATCGGCTGGTGCAGCGTCAGTCGCAGCTGCGGGCGAGCGGCGAGCTGGGCTGGCTGCGGCCGGATGCCAAGAGTCAGGTGACCCTGCGCTACCGCGATGGTCGCCCGGTGGCCGTGGACACCGTGGTGCTGTCGACGCAACACGCCGAGGAAGCGAAGGACGCCGAGATCCGCGAAGCGGTGATCGAGCAGATCATCAAACCGGTGCTGCCGGAACAGTGGATCACGGCCGACACGCGCTATCTGGTGAACCCGACCGGACGCTTCGTCGTCGGCGGACCAATGGGCGATTGCGGTCTGACCGGGCGCAAGATCATCGTCGACACGTATGGCGGCATGGCCCGCCACGGCGGCGGTGCCTTTTCCGGCAAGGATCCGTCCAAGGTCGACCGCTCGGCCGCCTATGCCTGCCGCTATGTGGCCAAGAACATCGTCGCGGCCGGCCTGGCCGCCAAATGCGAAGTGCAGGTGTCCTATGCCATCGGCGTCGCCGAACCGACCTCGGTGATGGTGGATACCTTCGGCACCGGCCAGATCGCCGACAGCCAGATCGAGCGCCTGGTGCGTGACCATTTCGACCTGAAGCCCTGGGGCATCATCAACATGCTGGATCTGTTGCGGCCGATCTACGGCCCCACAGCCGCTTACGGTCACTTCGGCCGCAGCGAGGAACATTTCACCTGGGAGCGGACCGATCGCGCGGAGAGCCTCCGCACCGCCGCCGCGGCCTGACGTTTCAACCTATTCGGGACGGCCGAGGAGCGCTGCAACGGGAGTTTCCCTGCCAGGCTTGGCCGTCACCACCCATGATCGAACGGCGCTCGACGAACGCGAGACATGTGCACCGCATGTCTCCAGCAAGGAGTGAGCACCATGAATGCAGTAGTTGAGAGCAAGGCACCGGATTACATTGTCCGCGATATCGGCCTCGCCGACTGGGGTCGCAAGGAAATCGGCATCGCCGAAACGGAAATGCCCGGCCTGATGGCCGTACGCGAGGAATACCGCGATCAGCAGCCGCTCAAGGGCGCGCGCATCGCCGGCAGCCTGCACATGACCATCCAGACCGCGGTCCTGATCGAAGCGCTGACCGACCTCGGCGCCGATGTGCGCTGGGCCTCCTGCAACATCTACTCGACCCAGGATCATGCCGCCGCCGCGATCGCCGCCAGCGGCGTGCCGGTGTTCGCCTACAAGGGCGAAAGCCTCGAGGAGTACTGGGAGTACTGCCATCGGATTTTCGAGTTCGAGGACGGCCAGACCGCCACCACGATCCTCGATGACGGCGGTGACGCCACGCTGCTGCTGAACCTGGGCGCCCAGGCGGAGAAGGATCCGTCGGTCCTGGACAACCCGGGCAGCGACGAGGAAAAGGCCCTGTTCGCCAGCATCCGTGCCCGGCTGGAAAGTCGCCACGGCTGGTATGGCAAGGCGCTGGCCTCGATCCAGGGGGTGAGCGAGGAAACCACCACCGGCGTCAGCCGCCTGCTGAGGATGGAAAAGGACGGCTCGCTGCTGTTCCCGGCGATCAACGTCAACGATTCGGTGACCAAGTCCAAGTTCGACAATCTGTACGGCTGCCGCGAATCGCTGCTGGACGGCCTCAAGCGCGCCACCGACGTGATGATTGCCGGCAAGATCTGCGTGGTGTGCGGTTATGGCGATGTCGGCAAGGGCTGCGCCCAGAGCCTGCGCGGTCAGGGCGCCACGGTCTGGGTCACCGAAGTCGATCCGATCTGCGCCCTGCAGGCGATGATGGAAGGTTACCGTGTGGTCACGATGGAAGACGCCGCACCACAGGCCGATATCTTCGTCACCGCCACCGGCAACTACAAGGTCATCACCCATGACCATGTGGTGCAGATGAAGCACAACGCCATCGTCTGCAACATCGGCCATTTCGATAACGAAATCGATGTTGCCAGCCTGAAGCAGTACCCGTGGGACAACATCAAGCCGCAGGTCGATCACATCACCCTCCCCAGCGGCAACCGCATCATCCTGCTGGCCGAAGGGCGGCTGGTGAACCTGGGCTGCGCCACCGGTCACCCAAGTTTCGTCATGTCCAATTCCTTCACCAATCAGGTACTGGCGCAGATCGAGCTGGTACAGCATCGGGATCGCTACGAGAACAAGGTCTATGTGCTGCCCAAGCATCTGGACGAGAAGGTTGCGGCACTGCACCTCGAAAAGCTGGGCGCCAGGCTGACCCGGCTGACCGACGAGCAGGCCAGCTACCTGGGTCTTGACGCCGACGGCCCGTTCAAGCCGGACACCTACCGGTACTGAGCCGGCCCTGTTCTGGTCCGTTCGCCCTGTCAGCGCAGTGAGCGTTGGCAGGGCGCTCTTCGTTTGCAACAGGCGGTAACCAGCATGACAGCCGACAGCCAGCCCTCACGGGTTTTCAGTTTCGAGTTCTTCCCGCCCAAGTCGGATGAGGCCGAGCAGCGCCTGCAACGCACGCGCCAGCGTCTCGCACGCATGGACCCACTTTTCTTTTCGGTGACCTTCGGTGCCGGCGGATCTACCCGCGACCGCACCTTCGAGACCGTGGTCGACATTCAGCGTCGCGGCGGCATCGACGCCTCACCGCATCTGTCCTGCATCGGTGCGACCCCGGAGAACATCCGCGAGATCCTGCAGCAGTACCGGGATCACGGCATCCGTCACATCGTCGCCCTGCGCGGCGACATGCCGTCCGGCACCGGTATCGTCGGCGCTGGCCATTTCCGGTATGCCAGCGAACTGGTCGAGTTCATCCGCGCCGAGCACGGCGACCACTTCCGCATCGAGGTGGCCTGTTACCCGGAAGTCCACCCGCAGGCGGACGACGCCGACGCCGATCTCCGGCATTTCGTGCACAAGGTCGAATGCGGTGCCGACAGTGCCATCACGCAGTACTTCTTCAACGCCGACGCCTACTTCTATTTCGTCGAGCGCTGTCGCGATGCCGGCGTCACGGTGCCGATCGTCCCGGGCATCATGCCGATCATCAATTTCAAGCAGCTGGCCCGTTTCTCGGATGCCTGTGGCGCCGAGATCCCGCGCTGGCTGCGCAAGCGGCTGAGCGCCTTCGCCGACGACAAGGCCTCGCTGCAGGCCTTCGGCGTCGAGGTGGTCAGTGACCTGTGCCAGCAGTTGCTGGACGGCGGCGCGCCCGGCCTGCACTTCTACACCCTCAACCAGGCCGCCCCGACCGAAGCCATCTGGCACAATCTCGGGCTGCCGGTCAGCGCCGACAACGCCACCGCCTGAGGTCGTCACCATGGGTACCGCCAACAGCGCACTCATCGAACGGGATCTGCGGGTATTGTGGCACCCCTGTACCCAGATGAAGGATCACGAATGGCTGCCGCTGGTGCCGATCCGGCGGGGCGAAGGTGTCTGGCTGTACGACCTGGACGGCAATCGCTATCTGGACGCCATCAGTTCCTGGTGGGTCAACCTGTTCGGTCACGCGCACCCTTACATCAACCAGCGCATCCGCGATCAGCTCGAGCAGCTGGAGCACGTGATCCTGGCCGGCTTCAGTCACGAACCGGTGGTCGAGCTGTCGGAACGGCTGGTGGAGCTGACGCCGGAACCACTGACCCGCTGCTTCTACACCGACAACGGCTCGTCCGCGGTCGAGGTGGCCCTGAAGATGAGCTACCACTACTGGCGCAATCACGGCCAGCCGCAGAAGCAGCGCTTCATCACCCTGTCCGGCAGTTACCATGGCGAGACCCTGGGTACCCTCGGTGTCGGTGACGTGGCCCTGTACAAGGAAACCTACAAGCCGCTGCTGATGGAGGCCCTGACGGTGCCTTCGCCGGACTGCCATGCGCGCGAGCCGGGGGTCAGCTGGGAGGCCCACAGTCGCGAGATGTTCCGGCACATGGAGGCGGCACTCGAGGCGCATGCCCACGAAACGGCGGCGGTGATCGTCGAGCCGCTGGGGCAGTGCGCTACCGGCATGCGCATGTACCACCCGGTCTACCTGCAATTGCTGCGCGAGGCCTGCGACCGCCATGGCGTGCACCTGATCGCCGACGAGATCGCCGTCGGTTTCGGCCGCACCGGCACCCTGTTCGCCTGCGAACAGGCGGATATCTGTGCCGATTTCCTGTGTCTGTCCAAGGGACTGACAGCCGGCTACCTGCCGCTGGCCGTGGTCCTGACCACCGACAACGTGTTCGACGCCTTCTACGACGACTACGCCAGCCTGCGTGCCTTCATGCACTCGCACAGCTACACCGGGAACCCGCTGGCCTGCACCGCGGCACTGGCAACGCTGGACCTGTTTCGCGACAGCGACGTGATCGGCCGCAACCGGATCCTGGCCGCACACATGGCCGAGGCGGTGGCGCCCCTCGCCGAGCACCCGAACATCGGCGAGATTCGCCAGACCGGCATGATCCTGGCCATGGAGATGCAGCAGACAGACGGCAGGCCTTTCCCGTTCGAGGAACGCCGCGGCATCCGCGTCTACCAGCACGCCCTCACCCGCGAAGCCCTGCTCCGCCCGCTCGGCAATGTGGTCTATTTCATGCCGCCATACGTGATTACGGAAAAGCAGATTGATCACCTGGCAACGGTCGCCGCCGAGGGGATTGAGCGCGCGACGCGGCGCTAAGGTTCGAGGAGCGGGGTACGATGTTCGAGGGGAAAAGCCGGCGCCCCGCACGCAGCGCCCAACACCGGATGCCGGGCGCGAGGCGCATTCTTCTCCTCGCTCCTTGGCCCTCGCACCTCGAACCTACTGAAGATCCCCCCACAACGTCTGGAACGCCGCGATGGCGGCTATTCCGGCCGTCTCGGTCCTGAGGATTCTTGGGCCCAGGGCCATGGGTTTCCAGCCGGCTTCGCAGGCGGCGGCGACTTCGGCGTCGCTGAGGCCGCCTTCGGGGCCGACCAGCAGAGAGAGACCGTCGCTGCCGGGGGGCGAGAGGCCGCCGACACCGACCGTTGCCGTCGGATCCAGGACCAGGCCGGTGCCGGCCGGCGGGACTGACAGGAGTTCGTCCATGTTGCGGGCCGGCAGCAGGTCCGGGATCTCGCTGCGACCGCACTGTTCGCAGGCGCTGATGATGACTCCGCGCCAGTGCTCCAGCTTGCGCTGCAGGCGCTGACCATCAAGCCGCACCACGCTGCGCGCGGTGAACACCGGCATGATCCCGCTGACACCCAGTTCCACCGCCTTTTGCATGGCGGTCTCCATACGGTCGCCCTTGCTCACCCCCTGTACCAGCGTCAGCCGCAGACTCGGCGCAGTGCCGTTGTCCTGGCGCTGACCGAGCAGAACCGTCGCCCGCCGCCGCTCCAGCGCAGTCAGTTCGCCGGGATAGTCATGGCCATCGCCGTTGAACAGCACCACCGGATGGCCGACGCGAGTACGCAGCACCCGCAGATGTCCGGCGGGCACCGCCGGCAGCTCCACTTCGGTGGCCGGCTCCAGCACCTGCTCGAGATACAGTCGGGGGCACTTCATGGCGGTGGCTCAGGCCTTAACCGGTTCATCCAGCAGGGCGGCGATGGCGGCAAAGTCGGGGATCAGAGCGCGACCGCCATCCACCAGCATCGAGGCGGCAATGCCCGCCGCTACCAGCCCGTCGGGATCCGGCTCCAGATTCTCCGCATGGACCCGGGTCAGACGCGGTGAGCCCTGCAGCAGAATGACCACGAAGCGGTCGTCACGGGCAGTATCCACCAGTTTGAGCACCATCAGGCGACGCCTGGACCCGCCCATGGTCGGACTTCCCGAGGCCAGGCACTCCAGATCGATACACGGCAGGGACCGGTCGCGCCAGGTGATATATCCCAGGAACCAGTTCGGGCCGTCCGTCGGAGACGGCGGTACGAAGCTGAGCACCTCGGCCACCAGGCTGCCGGGCACGAGCAGATTGGCGCGACTCATGGGTGCCAGCAATGCGCGCACCGGATCGCCGTCGGATCGGCTCATGTCTCGTCTCCCCGGCCGGCGTCAGTCCGGATCATGGATCGGCTCCGCCGGTGCCAGCCCCAGCACCTGGTGCAGATAAGTCAGCAACTCGCTCTCCTGGTAAGGCTTGCCCACGTAATGCTGCACGCCCAGTTCCATTGCCCGCTGTCGGTGTTTTTCGCCGGTGCGCGAGGTCACCATGATGATCGGCAGCTGGCGCAATCCCGGCTCGTTGCGAATGAAGCTGGCCAGCTCATAGCCGTCCATGCGTGGCATTTCGATATCCAGCAGCATCGCATCCGGACGGGTCTCCTGCAGCATAGCCACGGCATCGACGCCGTCCCGCGCCGTGACCACACGCATGCCCTGACGCTCCAGCAACCGGCTCGCCACCTTGCGCATGGTGATGGAATCGTCCACGACCATGACCAGCGGTGCCGGCTTTTCACTGGCCCAGTCCGCATCGTCACCGTCGACCGCAGCGGATCCGGCGTCCGGCTCCCGCTCCTGACGCGCCAGTGCCGGCAGGTCGAGGATCAGCACCACACGCCCGTCACCCAGCAACGTGGCACCGAGCACTCCGGGTACCGCACTGATCTGCGGACCCACCGACTTCACCACCACCTCCCGGTTACCCAGCAACGCATCCACACGCAGGGCCAGGCGATTCTCGCCGACCGCCACCAGCACCAGGGGCACACGCCTGAGGCCGCTCGGCGGCGTCACCTGACCCAGTCCGAGCAGCTCCGCCAGCGAGACAATGCGGAAAGGCTCGCCGTCGTAATAGTGCATCTGATCCTCGGCCGCTGCAGTCAGGCGGCCCATCAGCTCATCACGGGAAATCCAGGCCACGGCCCGTACGCCGTTCAGCGGCAGCGCATAGGGCTGATCCTCGACCATGCACAACAGCGCCCGGTTTATCGCCAGGGTGAACGGCAGCCGCAGCGTGAAGGCGGTGCCCTCACCGGCCTCCGACGCGATATCGATGGTCCCTCCAAGCTGCTTGATCTGGGCATTGACCACGTCCATGCCGACCCCGCGACCGGAGATCTGTGTGACCTCGCTGGCAGTGGAAAAGCCCGGCGCCAGGACGAAGCGCATCAGTTCCTGCCGCCCCGGTTCGGCATCCGCAGCCAGCAGACCCCGTTCCACGGCCCGTTCACGGATCGCATCCAGGCCCAGGCCGCCGCCATCGTCTTCCACCCGCAGGACGACATCGTTGCCCTCCCGACGCAGTGCGATGCCGATGCGCCCCTGTTCCGGCTTGCCCGCCGCCACGCGCTCCTCCGGCCTCTCAATCCCATGGGCCACGGCATTGCGCAGCAGATGTTCCAGCGGCGCGACCATGCGCTCCAGGACGGTGCGATCCATCTCGCCTTCGACACCGCTGACATCCAGCTGCACCGCGCGCCCCAGTTCGTCGGCGGTCTGCCGGACAATCCGGCGGAGCCGCGGCACCATTTGCGCAAACGGCACCATGCGCGTGCGCATCAGGCCGTCCTGCAGCGATGTTCCGAGCCGCGCCTGCTGCTGCAGCAGGGTCTCCGAATCCCGCGCCAGCGCATCCAGCAGCCCCTGCAGGCTGCCCAGGTCGTTCATCGACTCGGCGAGTGCCCGAGACAACTCCTGCATGCGCGAGAAACGGTCCAGTTCCAGCGGATCGAACTGCGCCTGCTCGTCGGACTGCCCGGGATCGCGATCAAAGCGGTAACGAATCTGTTTCTCTGTCTCGATCTCCAGCGAACGCAACTGCTCCCGCACCCGGCCGACGGTCTGATCGAGCTCGCCCAGATTGAAGCGGAAACCGGACATCTGCTGTTCCAGACGCGAGCGGTAGACACTGATTTCGGCGGCCTCGTTGACCAGCGTGTCGAGCAGGTCCGAGGACACCCGTACCTGATCGCCGCCGGCGCTTGCCGGACCGGGTACCGGCGGCGTCGGCCGCGGTTCTTCGATCGGCTGTTGCGGCACATCGACGCGCAGATCCCGCAGTTCACGGCGCAGGTCATGGGCGGCTTCCGGCATGTCACCGGCGCCGGCCTGCTCGCACATCTGCTGCAGGCGGTCATGGCCGCGTTCCAGCAGCGCCAGGGTCTCGGCCGAGGGCGGACGATTCGCCGGCTGCCGGTCGAGCAGGGTTTCGATGTCGTGGGCGAGATCGGCGATGGTGGGCAGACCCGCCATGCGCGCGCCACCCTTCAGGGTGTGCAGAGCGCGGCGGATCTCGGCGACCGGCGCCGGGCTGGCCGGATTCAGTTGCCACTGGGGCAGGCGTTCGCCGATCATCAGCAGCGAATCACCAGCCTCCTCCAGAAACAGCTCGAGCAGTTCCGGTTCGTCCTCATCGGCGACGGGAGCCTGCGGCACCGACGGATCCGTCGCCGTCACATCGCAGAGTTCCGCCAGCTCCGCGAGCAGCGCCTCGGCCTCTTCCGGCTCCGCCGGCATGCGCAGAGCCGCCAGCATGTCATCCAGCCGCTCGTGCACCCGTCGCAGGGCATCGAACAGGGTTTCGTCCACCGGCAGCGCCCGCGTATCCACGGCCTGCAGCACCGATTCCAGCCCCTGGCAGAGATTGCCCATCGGCGCGCACTGCGCCAGCCGCGCGCCACCCTTGAGGGTATGCACGGAACGGCGGATCTCCGGGAGCCTGGAGCGGGTATCCCCGGTCCGCTGCCAGTCCTCCAGGGCATCACGCAGGACCTCGATCAGATCCTCGGCTTCCTCCAGAAACAGCAGCAGAAGCTCATCGTCTTCCGGGGTCCTGGCTGCCGCCTGCCGAGGTTCGACGAAGGTCGGTCGCCCGGCGTTCGGCAACTCGGCGAGCAGCGCGCTGGCGCGATTCACAAGGTCCGCCACCTCGGGCTGCGGCATGCTGACATCCCCGAGACTCGCGATCAGCTCACGCGTCCGGGTCAGCGTCTGATCCAGCAATTCCAGCTCGCGACGCTGCAGCGCCCGACCCTGATCGCGATACGCGCAGACCAGGGATTCCATGGCTCGCCCGAGCGAGGCCAGTGCCGTGACCTCGGCCATGCGAGCGCTGCCGCTCAGGGTATGCAGGGCACGCGCCAGCGGTTCGGTCACCTGGCCGCGCTGCCCCTGCTGACTGCAGGTCCGCAGGAAGCCGTCGATCACTCGCAGATGATCCTCGGTTTCGTTGCGGAAGACCTCGTAAAGCGCCGGATCCAGTGCCGGAGTCGGTGCCGCCGCAGACCCTTCCCCAGGCGACTCCTCATCGGCCTGATCCGCCAACGTCGACGCGTCCTCAGCGGCCTGTGCAACCGCCTCGTCCACCTCGCCGGCTTCGTCGTCCCCGGCCGGCGATGTGGTCACCGCCTCATCGGCACCAGCCCCATGATCGGCCAGATGTTCGGCCCGACGCATCAGGGCGCGCGGATCCTGTCCCGGTCCGTCACCACCACGCAGTTCCTCGACCATCGGCGGCATGCAGCTGATGATGTCCTGGATCACCGACTGCACCGGCCGGTCAGCCGGCACGCGACCGGCCAGCACGCGATTCAGTAACCGTTCCGCCGACCATGCCAGTTCGCCGATCAGCAGGGCGCCGATGGTACGGCCGCTACCCTTGACGGTATGGAACATGCGCCGGATGACCCCCAGCGCATCACGGTCGCTGCGATCGGACAACCAGTGCGGCAACTGCTCGGCGAGCGTTTCCAGCACTTCGTCCATCTCTTCCATGAAGATCTCGATCAGCTCGTCGTCGAGCTGGTCGGAACGTAACGCCACCCCATGATTGATGGCATCGGGGGCCGACCGGCCGCTGGCCGCGATGCCCGGCTCCGCCGCTGGCGGAGCGGCTTCCGACTCCGGCAGGATCCCGCGCTCGGGTTCGGGTTCGGGTTCGGGTTCGGGTTCGTCAACAGGCTCCGCGGCAACGGCAGCTTCCGCCAGCTCACCGGGGTCATCACCTTCTGCCGGCGTCGCCTCTTCGGATACCGGTTCCGGCTGCTGCTGCGCCGTCGTGTCGTCCTCGGATCCGACCGTCTCGTCGGTATCGGCCGGCGACTCATCGCCGGTGGCCTCGACGCTGTCGTCGGCGCCCTCCGACACCAGCGCGTCCCATTGCGAGGCCACCGGGTCCGCTGCCTCAACCTCCTCCGTCGCGCCGGGATCGGCTGCCGGTGGTTCGACCCCGGACTCGACCTCGGTATCCTCGGTCTCCGCCTCCGACGCCCCGTCGGTCGATGCCGCGCTCGGCCATGGCAACAGGTCGAGCCGGGATTCCGCCTTCTGCAGCAAGTCCTCGCGGCGCTGGCGCCCCTCCAGTTCGTTCTCGAGAAACAGCTCCACGCCGGCCACCGCCTCGGCCACCGCCGTCTCCTGGTCCGACGACGGCTGCTCGTCACCGGACAGCAGCTGATCCAGCCCGTCGACGACAGCGGTCAGTACATGCCGACAACGGTCCAGTTGCATCAGGGACAGGGCGCCACCCAGGCGCTTGATGATCTCGCTCGCGCGCTCGCCGGACTCGCCCTCGCGCAGGCGCCGCAGCAGGGCATCCTTGAGAGCGTCCACGTCCTTCAGCACTTCCTGCAGCACCCGGCGTCGCAGTCCTCCCTGACGCAGCTGGAACAGTCCGCTGTCGCTGATCGAACCGTCCTCGTGCAGGGCCCGCTCCGGCTCCAGCGGCTCGCCGGCAATCGCTGCGTCGAGACTGGTCTCGGCCAGCAGCAAGGCGCGGGCCACCTCCACCATCTCTGCCTCGTCCGCCTGACCACTCTGCCGGCAGGCGGCAATCGCTTCCCGACGCCGGCGGATGGCATTAGCTGGCACCGCCAGTCCGGCCATCGCCAGGGCACCGGCGACCCGGGTCAGGATGTCCTCGGCGTCGGCAAGGCGCCCGACCTCGGCCTCGCCGCCCCGGGCGACCATGTCGAGGGCATCTTCCAGCGCCGCCAGATCCTCCTCGATCGCACCGGCGGCGGCCCGCAGCACCGCCGCACCCGGCCGCGGTGCCGCTTCCGGCGTCCGGCGCGGCGCGGGCGGCTGATCGAAAACGCGTTCCGGCTGACGGTCGCGCAGACTTCGCAACAGGTCGGAAGAGGGCTCCAGTTCGGCAACCGCCGCCGAGTCCTGACGGATCATGTCCCGTAACTGACGATCGATCTGGCCGAGCAGCAGTCGGGTTTCGCCATCGACCACAGCCTCCCCGTCGGCAATCTCGCGCAGCAGGGCCGCGGTCCGCCACCAGCACTCCTGCATCTGCGGACGTTCGCTGGCCGCCTGCAGGCGTTCGAGGGCCCGTTGCATGTCGGCCGCCACGGCCTCGTCGAGATCGCCTCGCAGGAGCTGCAACAGACCGCGCTGATACGTCGGCCGTTGTTCCCGTGCCGTGGCATGCAGGCTGCTGCCGTCGCCGGCGTCGAAGGACGGCCCGACGTCGGGTTCCGGCGCGCCCTGCAGACGTCGGATGCGGCGGAGAAGACTCGCGATCTGGGGACTGCTGCCGCTCTGCCCGGACTCGATGCGATCGACCGAATCGGCGAGCTGCAGGATGCCGGTCATCAGCACGTCCTGGACTTCTTCGCGGTGCTCGTCGCTGGCGCCTTCGCGAAAATCCGCCAGCATCGCCTCGAGCGCGAGGGCCAGATGATTCAGTTCGCCGAAACCGAGCATGGCGAAGCATCCGCGCGCATCCCGCAGATGCTGTTCGCACTGCTGCAGACTGCGCTGATTGGCAAAATCCTCGGTGTATTCCTGAACGGCGGCCGCCGCGTGATCGAGGCTGCGGTCGATCTCGCCTCGCACCCAGGACAGGCCGCGCAATACCGTTTCGGTATCCGTCACATCACACCTCCGCGGCAGGGGCACCGGGGCGGCAGCGCCTCGTCAAACCGAGGCATGTGCCGCCATGCTGCTGGCGCCGGGCGCAGTTCAAGGCAGCTTGAAACCGGACACGGACTGACGCAGATCATTGGCCAGCTCGGTGAGATTGCCGATCGACGTGGCGGTCTGGTTGGTGCCGGCCGATGTCTGCGAGGTGATTTCCTGGATCACGTTCATGGTGTCGGTGATCCCGGTGGCGGCACTCGCCTGCTGTCGTGCCGCCTCGCTGATCCGTGTGATCAACTGCTCCAGTTGTTCCGAGGTCATCTGAATCTCCTGCAGCGCTTCACCGGCGTCCTCGGCCAGGCGTGCGCCGCTGACCACACCGGCGGTGGACTGCTCCATCGACATCACCGCCTCGCTGGTATCGGTCTGGATTGCCTTGACCAGGGCTTCGATCTGCTTGGTGGCCCCGCCCGAGCGTTCCGCCAGCCGCTGCACCTCGTCCGCGACCACGGCGAAGCCGCGGCCGGCCTCGCCGGCCATGGCCGCCTGGATCGAGGCGTTCAGGGCGAGGATGTTGGTCTGATCGGCGATGTCGTTGATCAGCTCGACGATGTTGCCGATTTCCTGGGACGACTCGCCCAGCCGCTTGATGCGCTTGGAGGTCTCCTGGATCTGTTCGCGAATGCCGTCCATGCCGTCGATGGTGCGGCGTACCGTGTCACCACCGCGACTGGCGAGTTCCACCGAGCGCTGCGCCACCCGGGCCGACTCCTCGGCGTTGCCGGACACCTGCTCGATCGAGCGGGCCATCTCGCCGACCGCCGCAGAGGCCAGCGTGATCTGATGCGATTGATGATCAGAAGCCTCGGCCAGCTGCAAGGCCGTCGCCTGGCTGTCGGTGGCGGCAGTGGACACCTGGGCCGAGGTCTCGTTGATCGTGGTCACCAGGTTGCGCAGTGCGTCGATGGCGTCGTTGAAGGCATCGGCAATGGCACCGGTGAACTCCTCACCCACCGAAGCCTGGGTGGTGAGGTCGCCCTCGGACAGGCCCTGGATTTCATCCAGCAGATTGAGGATCGCCATCTGGTCGCGTTGTGCCGTGGCCTGGAGCCGGGCGCGTTCGGCTTCGGCGACCTGTTGCTGACGTCGCGACTCGGCCCGCGCCAGGCCGACCTGGATCAGCAACAGCACCAGCGCGGCGCCGAGCAGGCCGGCCAGGGCTTCGGACGGCAATAACGCCCCAGCCCCCATCTGCAGACTCAGCAGGGAAGCCAGCGGCACCGCCACCAGGACAAACAGGATGACGCTGAACAGGATATTCAGGGTCTGTAACCGGTCGACCTTGCCTTCCATTGTTTGCTCTTCCCCGTTGTGTTGTTCAGCCACTCGCGGGTGGCGACTCGCGTTTCCTTAACCCGCCACCCGAAAGAAATCCTGGTGCGCGACCAGACCGGTCACGCTCAGTACCAGCCAGCGCTGCTCATCTTCGACGAACATGCCCGGCATCACTGCCTCCATGTCCGCCGGCAGTTCCTCGTCCACCGGCACCAGACTGTCGCGGGCGAATTGGCGGATACCGAGGGCCTCGTCGACCAGCAGCCCGGTGCTCAGCTGTTCGGTGCGCACCACCAGCACCCGGGACGAGCGCGTGACGGTACTCATGCCGTCGCCGAGAAAACCGGCCAGATCCATGATCGGCAGCAGATTGCCGCGCACATTGGCGATACCCTTGAGCCAGCGTCGGGCGCCCGGAACCGCGGCCAGCGCGGGATACTGCACCACCTCCTCGACCTCGCCGGTGCGACAGACGCAGTAGCGTCCGGCCAGCCGGAAGGAAACCCCCTGCCACTGATCCTGGCCCGAGGTCGCTTCCCGCCCCGGCGTCCCGGCGTGAGCCCGCCCGAGGGCATCCAGACGATGCAGCAGAGCGAGAGCGGTTGCCGTCGACGCCGTCATCAGGCCGCCATCACGCTGCGCACCTTGCTCAGCAGCTGATCTTCACTGACCGGCTTGACCAGATAGTCACGTGCCCCCTGACGCATGCCCCAGATGCGATCGGTCTCCTGATCCTTGGTGCTGATGATGATCACCGGGATGGCGTTGGTCAGTTCGTCGCGGCTGAGCTTCCGGGTCGCCTGAAAACCGTTCATGCCGGGCATCACGATGTCCATCAGGATCAGGTCCGGCCGCACCTCGCGCGCGATGCGGACGCCCTCCTCGCCGGTGCCGGCCACCAGAACCTGGAAATCATGCTTCTCCAGCATGCTGCGAAAGACATGCGTTTCGGTCGGCGAATCGTCGACGATCAGTACCCTTCTCATGCATGCGTCCCCGATCGGGACCGCGTCCGGTGGCGCAGCCCCGCAAGTAAGATATTGTCAGGCTGCGGCCCGCACGTGCTGGCGGATCGCCCCCAGCAACTCGTCCCGCGTGAACGGTTTGGTCAGGTATTCCTCGGCCCCGGCGATACGGCCGCGGGCACGATCGAACAGCCCGTCCTTGCTCGACAGCATGACCACCGGCGTCGCCTGGAAGTCGGCGTTGTTCTTGACCAGGGCACAGGTCTGATAACCGTCGAGTCGCGGCATCATGATGTCGATGAAAATGATGTCAGGTCGATGGTCGGCGATCTTCGACAGGGCCTCGAAACCGTCCACGGCCGTGATCACGTCGCAACCCTCCTTGCCCAGCAGGGTCTCCGCCGAGCGCCGGATGGTGCGACTGTCGTCGATGATCAGGACCTTGAGGCCTTCGAGCTGGAGCTCGGTTGCTGGCGCGTTCAAGCGATCCTCCGATTCGGGCGTTGTGTCTGATCTGCATGTCGGGGCGAGCCGGCGGGCGACGATGCACCCGTCCGGGGCCGCCTCGATCCCGGCAGCAAGATGTAGCATAGCGGTTTCGATGGCGCTACAGACCGGAGCGCATAAGGCGCCGGCAATACGGCAAGCCGTGACAGACTTCGCAGACCGGGCGGCCGGCCAACGGCATTCCGGCCGACCGACACGAGGATCCGCGGGTACGATAGACTGCCGATCCCGACCCGCCACCGGAGTGCCGCCATGCCCGTTCGCCTCGGTATCCTGATGGATCCGATCCAGTCCATCACACCGTACAAGGACACCTCGCTGGCGATGCTGCTGGCGGCGAGTCGCCGGGACTGGGAACTGAACTACCTGGAGCTCGGGGACCTGTTCCTGCGGCAGGGCGAGGCCTGGGGAAGCACCCGCTCGCTGCAGGTGCGCGACGACAATCAGGACTGGTTCAGCCTGGGTGCGGCCAACGAGGCCCCGCTGGCGGAACTGGACCTGCTGCTGATCCGCAAGGATCCACCGTTCGACAGCGACTACCTCTACGCCACACATATCCTGTCGCGCGCCGAGCAGGACGGTCTGCTGGTGGTCAATCGCCCCGCGGGACTGCGCGATGCCAACGAGAAGCTGGCCACGGCCTGGTTTCCGCAGTGCTGCGCGCCGACCATCGTCGATGCCAGCATCGACCGCCTCAAGGCCTTCATTCGCGAGCAGGGCCATGCGGTGCTGAAGCCGCTGGACGGCATGGGCGGCCGGTCGATCTTCGTGCTCGCCGACGGCGACCCCAACACCACGGTGATCCTCGACACCCTGACCGGCGGCGGGCGACATCACGCCATGGCGCAGCTTTACCTGCCGGAAATCCGCGACGGTGACAAACGCATCCTGGTGATCGACGGCGAACCGGTTCCCTACGCCCTGGCCCGCGTGCCGGCATCGGGCGAGACCCGCGGCAACCTGGCCGCCGGGGGCAGCGGCCGCGGACAGCCGCTCAGCGATCGTGATCGCTGGATCGTCGATCAGGTGGCAGACACGCTGGTCGAGCGGGGGCTGCGTTTCGTCGGCCTGGACGTCATCGGCGACTATCTCACCGAGGTCAATGTCACCAGCCCG
Organism: Ectothiorhodospiraceae bacterium; assembly: GCA_003565775.1. Lineage (GTDB taxonomy): Bacteria > Pseudomonadota > Gammaproteobacteria > Nitrococcales > Aquisalimonadaceae > Methylonatrum. Next base: position 28,248 of record PXAT01000074.1, read on the forward strand.
ACCTGTGTGCGCGAGCTGGACAAGCAGTTCGACCTGGATATCGCCGGGCAACTGCTGGATCGGCTAGGGAGACACTGATTGATTCTCACGCCTGCGTTGGCGTCCGCATTTTCTCCGAGGCAAGGCGCGCTGCGCAGCGCCGCCATGGGCCAAAACCGGTCTCGGGCGCAGACGCGGGAATACTTCAGTGTCTCCCTGGTCCCGGGGCCAGTGTCTGAACTGCGACATACTCGCTGGTCGGTTCGCATCGGCTTCCGTAACATCGGGCCCAGGGAGGCACCGATCTGCGCTCGCGTCTGCGTACAAACGGTTTCGGTGTTGCCCCGACCCCGAAGCCGCGTCGTAAACAGGCCATGCAGCAGCCCGCCGTCTCCAGTAATGACCGTCTGAGCATGACGCTGTTTATGGCGGCGGTGATCCACGTTCTGGTGATTCTGGGCCTGGGCTTCAGCGGCATGCTGCCGACACCGCGGTTCCCGCCGTTGATGGAGATCACGCTGAGCCAGTCGCCCAGCGAGCAGGCGCCCGAGGATTACGACTTCCTGGCGCCGGATGATCAGGATGGTGGCGGCAGCGCCGAGCTGGCACAGACGCCACAGGCACCGGCTGCCGCCAGCGCAGCGCCGGCACAGGCCGCCGAGCAGGAAACCACCACCGAGCCAACGCTGGAGGAGACCCCTCTGATCGGCGTCGACAGCGACGGTGGCGGCGCTGATGTCGACGAACCGGAAACGCCGGCACGCGAGCAGGCCGATGCCAGCAGCAGCCCGGTGGCGCAGCCCGGCATCGACAGCCAGGTACTGGACGTTCACCAGACCATCGACTGGAATGCGCGATACCCCACGGCCCAGCGGATCGATGCGCGCACCCGCTCGCACCATGCCGCCGCCTACATGCAGCGCTGGATCGACACCATCGAGGATGTCGGCAACCGGCATTATCCCAGCGAAGCGCGCCGGCTGGGACTCACCGGCAGCCTGGTGCTGGAAGTTCGCCTGCGCCCCGACGGCAGCGTCGACGCTGCCCGCGTCCTGCGTCCCTCGCCCTACCCGGTGCTGGACGAGGCAGCCTTGCAACTGGTGCAGCTGGCCGCACCTTATGCACCGGTGCCGGACGACGTGCTCGACGGCAAGAGCCGCCTGATCATCACCCGCACCTGGGAGTTCGTCACCGGCGAGACCTTACAGGCCCAATGAGGACAAACCCATGTCCGAACAGAGCTTTACCGACCATTTCCTGATTGCCATGCCGGCGCTGGACGACCCCAACTTCCAGCGTACGGTGACCTACATCTGCGAGCACAACAGCAACGGCGCCATGGGCATCGTCATCAACCGCCCCACCGACGTCAGTCTCGGCGAATTGCTGGAGCACACCGAAATCGAGACCGAACTGGCCGAGGTCGCCGCCCGCACCGTGTTCATGGGCGGACCGGTGCAGCAGGACCGGGGCTTCGTGCTGCACACGCCGGGCGACACCTGGGACTCGACGCTGGCGATCTCCGGCCAGGCGGCGGTCACCACCTCACGCGACATCCTCGCCGCCATCGCGACGGCATCCGGGCCGGAGCGATTCATGGTGGCGCTCGGCTATGCCGGCTGGGGCGCCGGCCAGCTGGAGCAGGAAATGGCGGAAAACGCCTGGCTCTGCGGCCCGGCCTCGGCCGACATCCTGTTCGATCTCGACGTGGAGTCACGCTGGCAGGCCGCTGCCGCCCTGCTCGGGGTCGATCTGACCCTGCTGTCCGGCGATGCCGGCCACGCATGAGCGAGCAGACCCTGCTCGGCTTCGATTTCGGCGTCCGCCGCATCGGCGTGGCGGTCGGCCAGACCATCACCGCCTCGGCCCGCCCGCTGACCACCCTGAACTGCCCGCAGCGCGGGGTGCCGGACTGGGCGGCGCTGGATCGCCTGCTGCGGGAGTGGCAGCCACAGGCCCTGGTGGTCGGCCGGCCGACCCATGCCGACGGCAGCGACAACAGCACCACGGTCGCCAGTGATGCCTTCGCCCGGGCACTGGGCGACCGCTATCGCCTGAGCGTTCATCGCGTGGACGAACGTCTCAGCTCGCACGAGGCGGAGACCCGCCTGGCACAACAGGGCACACGGGCTCGGCAGAAGAAAGGCGCGATTGATATGATGGCGGCCTGCATCATTCTGGAAACCTGGCTGGCGGACCCTGCGGCATGACAGCATTGCCCTCTGCGACTGCACTCTACGAGACCCTCGAGGCGGGGGTTCGACGCCGATTGCAGGCCAACGACGTTGCAAAGCCCCTGGTGGTCGGCATCCATACCGGTGGCGCCTGGCTGGCACAACGTCTGCACCACGCGCTGCAACTGCATGAGCCGCTGGGCACGCTGGACATCTCCTTCTATCGCGATGACGTCAGCACCAGTGGCCTGCATCCGCAGGTGCGGCCGTCGAATCTGCCGACCGCGGTGGACGGTCGCACCGTGCTGCTGGTGGACGATGTGCTGCACAGCGGGCGCACGGTGCGCGCCGCGCTTAACGAAATCTTCGACTACGGCCGACCGGACCGCGTCCTGCTCGCCGTGCTGGTGGATCGCGGCGACCGGGATCTGCCGATCGCAGCGGACATCTGTGCCACGCGACTGGACCTGCCGCCCGGCGAGCACGTCAAGCTGCGCGGACCGGAGCCACTCGAGCTGGAGCTGGTCATGAAGACCGCATCATGATGAGTCAACTCAACCCCGACGGCAGCCTGCGGCACTTCCTGACCACGGAAGGCCTGCCCCGGGCCCTGCTGGAACGCATCCTCGACACCGCCGAATCGTTCTCCGGGGTGATCGACAAATCGGTGAAGAAGGTACCGCTGCTGCGCGGTCGCACCGTGATCAACCTGTTCTTCGAGTCCAGCACCCGCACCCGCACCACCTTCGAGCTGGCTGCCAAGCGCCTGTCCGCCGACGTGCTCAACATCAACGTCGCGACCTCGGCCACCAGCAAGGGCGAAAGCCTGCTGGACATGCTGCGCAACCTGGAAGCCATGCAGTGCGACATGTTCGTGGTTCGCCATGCCGACAGTGGTGCCGCCCACTTCATCGCCAGCCATGTGGCACCCGAGGTGCGGGTCATCAACGCCGGCGACGGCAGTCATGCCCACCCGACCCAGGCGATGCTGGACATGTACACGATCCGCCGGCACAAGGGCGACCTGGAACCCCTGCGCGTGGCTATCGTCGGCGACATCCTGCATTCCCGGGTGGCGCGTTCCCAGATCCATGCCCTGAACGGGCTTGGCGCCGGCGAGGTCCGTGTGGTGGCGCCGCGGACCCTGCTGCCCCGCGACGTGGAAAATCTCGGCGTGCATGTCTATCACGACATCCGCCAGGGCCTGCGCGATGTCGATGTGGTGATCACCCTGCGCCTGCAGAAGGAACGCATGCGCGGTGCCCTGCTGCCCAGCGAACAGGAGTACTTCCGCCTCTACGGCATCAACCGCGAGCATCTGGCACTGGCCAAACCCGATGCCATCGTCATGCACCCGGGCCCGGTCAATCGCGGCGTCGAAATCGAATCCGCGGTCGCCGACGGGCCGCAGTCGGTGATCCTGCAGCAGGTGACGAACGGCATTGCCGTGCGCATGGCGATCATGTCCATGTGCCTGGAACATAAGGCGGCAACGGAGGCCGGCACATGACGCGGCTGCATGTCCACGGCGGACAACTGATCGATCCGGGCGGTGCGGCGGCCGGTCAGGTCGCCGACCTGTTCATCGCCGGCGGCGAGATTGCCGGAATCGGGCAGGCGCCGGACGGCTTCCAGACGGACCGGCATATCGATGCCGGCGGCTGTCTGGTCTGCCCGGGTCTGGTCGACCTGGCGGTCCATCTGCGCGAACCGGGCGGCGACCACAAGGCCAGCATCGACAGCGAGGCGCGCGCCGCGGCCGCCGGCGGCATCACTCGCATGCTGGCCTCACCGGCCACCGACCCGGTCACCGATACGCCGGCGGTGGTGGAACTGATCACCCGCCGCGCGCGGCAGACCCAGTGCACGCGGGTCATGCCCTCGGGCGCCCTTACCCGCGGTCTGGAGGGCGAACTGCTGACCGAGGTTGCGGCGCTGAAGGCGGCCGGCTGCCTGGCACTGAGCGATGGCGGTCGACCGGTGCACAACACCCTGGTGCTGCGGCGGGCACTGGACTATGCCGCCACCTGCGACCTGCCGGTCATCCTCAGCGCCTTCGACGCCGACCTGATGGCCGGCACCAGCATGCACGAGGGCTGGGTGTCGGCACGGCTCGGCCTGACCGGTTCACCGGTCGCGGCGGAAACAACGGCGATCGCCCGCGGCCTGGCGCTGGCCGAGGACAGTGGCAGCCACATCCATTTCGCGCGCCTGTCCTCGGCGCGCGGCGTACAGATGATCGCACGGGCCCGCGCCGCCGGCCTGAACGTCACCGCCGATGTCGCGATGCATCAGCTGTTCCTGACCGAAATGGATGTCAGCGGCTTCAACAGCCTGTGTCATGTGGTGCCGCCCCTGCGCGGGCATGCCGATCGCGAGGCGCTGCGCCAGGCGGTGCGCGATGGCACGATCCAGGCAATCTGCTCCGATCATCAGCCCCACGAGGCCGATGCCAAACTGGCCCCGTTCGTGGCCTCGGAACCCGGGATATCCGGACTCGATTCACTGCTGCCGCTGGCCCTGCGTCTGGTGGACGAAGGCCTGTTGTCGCTACCGGACATGCTGACACGCCTGAGCCGCGGGCCGGCGGACATCCTCGGGCTGAGCTGCGGGCGGCTGGAGATCGGCCGACCGGCGGACCTGTGCATCATCGATCCGGATGCGACCTGGTGGTTGCGGCCGGAGACGCTGCACAGCCATGGCGAGAACACGCCGTTCCTGGGCTGGGAATTCACGGGCCGTGTGCGCCACACCCTGCTCGGTGGCCGCCTCATCCACAGCGCCGAGCGGGAATCCGCGCACGCCTCGTGAACACGGATACGTTGAGCGGTGCCCGGGTGTTGAGCCAGGGCAGGCTGCCGGACGGCGGCCATCTGCTGACGCTGCGGCCACCGAGCCTGCCGGCCCTGGCGCCGGGGCACTGGATAGAACTCAGGCTTCCGGATCAGGTTCTGGCCAGTGCCGTGCTCGATCACTCGCCCGATGAACAATGGCTATCCGTCGCGCTACCCGCCGACAGCCTGCGCACACCGGTACCGACACCCGGCCAGACGCTCACCCTTCAGGGCCCGTTCGGCGAGCCACTGCCAACCGATAACGACTGGGCGACGACAATACTCATCAGCGACGGACATGGCCTGCCGGCCCTGCTGTTCCTTGCGCGTCTCGGCGTGCAACCGCATCTGGCGCTGGTGACGTTCGCCGGCCCGCCCTGGGTGCGCCTGCGACCCTCGCGCTTCATGCTGCCGTCCATGCCGGCCGGCGTGATCGCCGGAATCGGACAACTGGAGGAAGCCGGGGTCCCGAGTCGGGTCAGCCACGCAGACGGTCTGCCGGGCTGCCATGACGGCGGCCTGGAGGAACTGCTGAGCCACTGGCTGGACCAGCGCCCGGCAGAGACCCGATGGCAGGACCGCGCCCTGATCATCGGACGCCCGGCCTTCGTCGACGCCACAGTCACGCAACTGCGCGGCCGCATCGGCCAATACCGCGGCTACCCGATCGCCGGGGCCGGCGACTGAAGCGCCTCGCGCCCAGCATCCGGCGGGGGCCTGTAGGGCGCCGGGCGCTGACAGCCGGGCGCCGCAGGGAAACACTGGTCCATTCCCGCGCCTGCGTTGGCGTCCGCATTTTTTCCGAGGCAAGGCGCACTGCGCAGCACCGCAGTCATTCTGCGGTCAAGCAGCGCAACGCAGCATTCGGGGAAAATGCGGCCCAAGCGGAGGGAAGCATGCATCGTTGCACGCCGTCGCGCTCGAGAGCCGTTCTTGCGAACTGGCTAGGAGCAGGTCGCCTCGGGTAGCGGGGCTACCCGGGGTGGCATGCGACACCGCCAGGCGTGAGAACGGCCCGAGCCC
>PXAT01000215.1 GCA_003565775.1 Ectothiorhodospiraceae bacterium
CGCACTCATAATGCGAGGGTCGGTAGTTCGAATCTACCCGTAGCCACCACCTCCCGGCTTATCCCTGAAAGCTGCACCAGTTGTCTGTCCCGGCAGATGCGGGGCGGGGTGTCCGCTGCTGCGCCATCGACAATGCGGCGGTCAGGATCTGAAGCGCTCCATCGCCTCGCGGAAAGCCCGGCTCATGTCATCCCATGCCTCGTCCATGCCCTTGCGCATGCGGTGCCAGGAATCCTCGCTGGCCTTCTGCAGTTCCTTGAGCTGCGCCTCCGCCTCATCGCGTCTTGCCCGCAGTTTCTTCAGTTGCTCGTCGTACTTGAGCCGCATGTCGGCTTCCGCCTGACGGGATTTCGCCTCCATCTTGCCGATCTCGGCATTCCATTCGTCCAGTTTCGCCTTCATCTTGTCCACATAGGCGTCGCGATCACTCATGTCGATCCTCCTCCCGGATTCGGTGATTAAGTGTCGGTTATCCTTTTCAGCGTAGCCGGCGTCAGGCGGGACTGCAGGTCGTGCATCCACAGATGCCTCGCGACGACAATGCTGCGCGTGCAGCATTGTCGTCATGGCCGCGTCAGATCCGGAAGGGGCATGTTCGCGGGCGACAGGGCGGTTACACTAGGGCAGCGCTGAAGGATTCCCGCGTCTGCGCCCGAGACCGGTTCTGGTCATCCGGCAAGGCGCGGTGCCGGTCCGGTAGTGGTTCTACCGGGCCGGTGGCGCAGTACAACCAGGGGCCAGAACCGGCCGGGGTCTTCGACTTGGGCCGCATTTTCCCCGACTGCGTTGTTGCGCTGCTTGACCGCAGAATGACTGCAGCGCTGCGCAGCGCGCCTTGCCACGGAGAAAATGCGGACTCCAACGCAGGCGTGCGAATACTTCAGCGCTTCCCGAGGGACGTTCTGATCTATTCGCCTGTAACATTCCATGACCGCCTTTCCTGATCCACGGAGTTGCCGAATGTATGCCTTTGTCCACTGTCGGGTCGTCGATTACATGACCCGAGACCCGCGTACCGTGACGCCCGAGACACGCCTTGGCGATGCCCAGGCCATCTTCCAGGAGCATCGCTTCAATGGCATGCCCGTGGTCGATGACAGCGGTGCCCTGCTGGGCATGCTGACCAAGATGGACGTGCTGTCGGCGTTCACCCTGGAGACCGGCAGCATCATCCCGCCCTATGCCGAGATCATGGACTACAAGGTTGCGACGGTGATGAGCCGCGATGTCGTCAGTGTGCCGGCGGATGCGTACATGACCCGCGTGCTGCAGCGACTGGTGAACCTCGGGGTCAAGAGTTTCCCGGTGATCGACAATCGTGCCGTCGTCGGCATGATTGCGCGGGAAGACGTGCTGCGGGCTCTGCGCGAGACCACACGCTAGGCCTGTTCCGCAACATTCGGCGAGCCGGCAGGCGCTCAGCCGCTGCGTCAGGTTTCCTGGAAAGGCAGCAGGCATTTCCGGCGAGCCCTGCCTTGCAGCGGGGTGCCTGTCCGCTTCGGCCCTTCGGGAGTGCCTGCGAGTCGAGATTGCGGCGTTGCGCGCCTTGCCGGATGACCGGTGCCGGCAAGGCGCGCCGACGCGGGAATGAACCAGTGCTTACCGACCACGCCGATCGGCCCGTTCCGGTCGCAGCCAGGGAGTGATCATGGACGCCGAGACGGAGATCGAACGCCGCCATCCGGAACTGGTCGCAAGCCTCTCGCAGGGGCTGACCGAGCGCGCGGAAGACAACGAGGCCTTCGAGGCGGAAAACCTGCTGGACGATGCCCTGGCGGCGTCCGCCTCGGATATTCATCTGGATCCCGCTGCCGGCGGCAGCTGGCTGGTGCGGCTGCGCATCGACGGGGCACTGGTCAGTACCGTGGACCTCGAGCCGGAATCCGGGTTGCGGCTGGTCAACCAGATCAAGACCCTGGCCGGCCTCGACCCGGTAACCGCGTTCCGTCCCGAGGACGGGCGTTTCAGTTACCGCCTGGATGCTGCCGAGCTGGATGTCCGCGTGACCCTGGCGCCTTGCCTCAGCGGCGAGAAACTGGCCATCCGGCTGCTGCGGCCAGGCGCGGTCTGGGATAATCTCGCCGATCTCGGCGTACCCGAGCCGCAGGCGGCGATGCTTGACGACTGGCTCGACGCGTCCGCCGGCATGCTGCTGGTGACCGGTCCCACCGGTGCCGGCAAGACCACCACGCTGTATACCCTGCTGCACCGCATGCGCCGTCCGTCGCGCAATATCGTCACGCTGGAAGATCCGGTGGAATACGATATCGACGGCATCAACCAGATTCCGGTGAACGCCGAGGCGGGGCTGACCTTCGCCGAGGGTACCCGTTCGCTGCTGCGGCTGGACCCGGACTGTCTGCTGGTCGGGGAAATCCGTGACCGGGCCTCGGCGCGGGCCGCCGGCGATGTCGCCGCAACGGGCCGGACCCTGATGGGCAGCCTGCACAGTCGGGATGCGGTCAGCGCGGTCACCGTCCTGCGCAACTACGGTCTGGACGATGTAGAGATCGCCGGCAATCTCGAGGTGGTGGTCTCGCAGCGGCTGGTGCGGCGCCTGTGCCCGGACTGTCGCGAGCAGCGTCCGATCGGTGCCGTCGACCGCCGATTCCTCGAGCGCCTCGGGCATGCGCCGCCGGACCAGGTCTGGTGGGGCCCGGGATGTAGCCGTTGTCGCGGCCTGGGTTACCAGGGGCGGACGGCGATTGTCGAAGTCTGGTCACTGAACGGCGATGACCAGGCCGTGATCCTCGAGGGCGCCCCGGAACAGGCCATCCGCCGCCACCTGCGGGCGCAGGGTCACCGGTTCCTGCTGGATGCGGCGCTGGAGCTGGCCGATAACGGTGTGACCACCCTGGCCGAAGTCCGCCAGTGCGGGCTCGGTCTGCGTGCCGTTGATCCCCAGGAGCGCCCGGCGTAAAGCTCCGGGCCGGTAGGGTGTGTTCGCAACGCGAACGCACGCGGGATTGTCCCGGTCCGGCAATGGTGGGGTGTTTTGACGCCGGCAACGAGCGTTCGGTTTTCGTCCGGGCGCCGGGCGCCTTCCTCCCTACGACGGTGCGGACTTCGGCAGCTTCAGGCCGTGCAGGTCCTGCAGCGGCATCGGACGGCCGAACAGGAAGCCCTGCATCAGCTTGCAACCGACGCGGCTCAGGTAGTCCTGTTGCAGAGCGGTCTCCACGCCCTCGGCAATGAGATTCATGCGCAGTCCGAGGCCCATCGCGACGATGGCGTCGACGATGCTGGTTTCCTCGATCGAGTTCATCTTGCCGTTGCCGATGGCACGGGTGAAGCTGCGGTCGATCTTGAGGGTGTGGACCGGCAGTTTCTGTAGGTAGGCCATGCAGGAATAACCGGTGCCGAAGTCGTCGATGGCGATACGGATGCCGGTATCGGCCAGCGCCTTCAGTTTGCGCACGGTGCCGTCGGTATCGCTCATCAGCAGGCTTTCGGTGATCTCCAGATCAAGCAGTTCCGGCGGGAAATCACACTCCTGCAGCGTGCTCAGTACCGATTTCACGAAATCGTCGCGCTGCACCAGGATCGGTGACAGGTTCACGCTCAGGCGCAGGCCGGGGTGGCCGTGGCGTTGCATGGCCCGCACCTCGCGGGCGGCCTTGCGCAGACTCGAACGGTCCAGTTGCACGATCAGCCGGGTGTCCTCCGCCAGCGGCACGAATTCATCGGGCCCGAGCAGGCCGCGCTGCGGGTGCTGCCAGCGCACCAGGGCCTCGACACCCATGATGCGATTGGTGCTGGAATCCACCTGCGGCTGGAACAGCAGCTTGAATTCATCCCGCTGCAGCGCCCGGCGCAGATCCTGTTCCATTTCCAGACGCTGCGGCGTCGGGCCCATTTCCGGCAGGAACACGCGAACGCCGTTGCGGCTGACCACCTTTTCGCCGTACATGGCGATGTCGGCGTTGCGGATCAGTGCGTCCAGGTTGTCGCCGCCTTCCGGATATACCGCGATGCCGATGCTCGCACCGACCACCAGTTCGTGATCGCCGACGACGAAGGCCTCCTTCAGGCTCTCCTGGATCTTGTTCGCGGCCTGGATCGCGGAATCCGCATCGGGCAGTTCGGTGAGCAGCAGGGTGAACTCGTCGCCGCCGAAGCGTGCCAGGGTGTCGCCCTTGCGGATGCAGTTCTGCAGCCGCGCCGCCACCATCTGCAGCAGACGGTCGCCCATGGTGTGACCGAGAGAGTCATTGATCACCTTGAAGCGATCCAGGTCGATGAACAGCACGGCGAGGTGGGCGTTGTTGCGACTGGCGTGGGCGATGGCGACCTCGACCCGGTCCTTGAACAGGGCCCGGTTCGGCAGCCGGGTCAACAGGTCGTGATAGGCCTGGAAGTTGATGAAGGCCTCGGATTCCTTGCGATCCGTGATGTCCCGCGCCGTGCCGTAGATCAGCGGGACGTCTTCCTCGCCGCCGTCCATGCCCTGGCCTGCGGTGGGTGTCGGCCACACCGCCACTTCGAAATACCGACTGCCTTCCTCGCCGCTGCCGGTGAATTGCAGCTCCGCCGAGCGCATCTCGCTCCGGGGGTTCAGCGCCTGCTCGATGAAATACCGCGCCTTGTCGTGATCGTCGAGCTTGACCAGATTCAGGAACGGCTGACCGAGCAGGGACCGTCGGTCATGTCCGGTCAGGCTGGTGACCCGCGGGTTGAGAAAGCGGAAGCTGCCCTGCTGATCGAGCACGAAAACGATGTCCGGCGAGTTGTTGACGATCAGCCGGTGCAGCCGCTCCGAGCGTTCCAGTCGCCGGCGCATCTGCCGGTTACTGCTGGCCAGCGCCTGCTTCTGCAGGGCGTTGCCGACCCGCGCCAGCAGCTCGTCGGGCTGATAGGGTTTCTTGAGATAATCGTCGGCACCGTGATGCAGCGCGTCGGTGACGTCGTCGGCCGAGTTCTGGCCACTGACCACGACCGTGACCAGGTCGATCTTGCAGGCGCGGACGAAACGCAGCACGTCGAGGCCATCGACGCCGGGCATGCGCAGATCCAGCAGCATCAGGTCATATGCCTGACGACCGAGATGATCGATCGCCGCGCGGCCGCCCTCGGCAACATCCACGGGATAGCCCTGCATGGAGAGCAGGGCGCGCATGCTCTCCAGGTGCTGGACGTCGTCATCGACGAGCAGGATTTTCACGTCGCCTGCCTTCGGGTTGCAGTCGATGCGCGTGTCGCCGTCAGTCTGGTCAGATCGGGCTTCCGAGTGATCAGCCATTGCGTCCTTCATCAACCGGCAGCAGCAGCTCGAACCGGGTACCGGTCGCGTCGCTCTGCACCGTTATCTTGCCTTTCATCTCATCCATCAGCCGTTTCGCGATACTCAGGCCGAGACCGCTGTGTCCGGCACCCTTGGTGGACTGTAGCGGAGAGAACAGCCTGTCGTTAACGGACGACGGCAGACCGGGACCGTCATCGCTCAGCCGGATGCGCCAGTGGCGCTGCCCGCGATGAAGTACATGGCCCTCGGCCCGAAGTCGGATCGTGCCGCCCTGATCCAGCGCCTCGACGGCATTCTTCAGCAGGTTGGTCAGCACCTGCTGCAGCTGATCGGTCTGCTTCTGCAGCACCGGCAGCTCGTCGTCGAGTTCCAGTTCCAGCGTGATACCCCGCGGCTGGCACAGGGAGGTGTCCATCAGGTCAGCGATGCGCTCGAGCAGGGCTCGGGCCGGTATCGCGGCATCATCGTCGGCGGCATCCTGAGGATCCCGCAGACGCAGCAGGATGCGCCCGACGCGATCGATCTCCCGACGGATCTGCTGCAGCTGTTCCTGTGCCTGATCGTCAGAAGCCAGGCGGCTGCGCAACACACCCAGATAGTTCTGGATAATGCTGAGCGGGTTGCCGGCCTCGTGAACCACTTCGCGGATCACGTCGTCACTGACGGCCCCCGCCGGCAGCGCGGTATCAGTGGCCGGCGCGGTCAGTTCCGGCGCCCGCGCGAGTTCCCGGCAGAGTGCCTGCAACAGTGGCAGGCGCTGGCGAAGCTCGGCGTCGCGGCCGGGCGGTATGCCCAGCACCAGGACGCCGACACACTGTTCGCCACGCAGCAGCGGCAGGCACCACAAGGGGTGACCGCCGAGGCGTCTGCGAATCTGCCGGTCGACCACCGGACTCAGCGGGTTGCGGTCATCGTCCTGCCGGATCTCGCCCGCCAACAGACAGTCGGCGACCAGGCTGCGATTCGGTTCGGCGGCGATGACGAACAGGGGGTCGGTTCCGTCGTCGGCAAAGGCGGTCAGTGATTGCCCGTCATCAGTCAGCCAGAAGGCCAGGGCATGCGGCAACCCGAGGGTTACCTGCAGGCAGCGGCGCACCGCCAGACCGGCCTCGGGCAGACCGGACGCCTGCTGCAGCGCGCCGGCAAACTGGTCTGCGCTGTTGACGTCGCCGACCCGCTGACCCAGCGTCCGCCGGGCGATGCGCTGCTGTTCCGTGAGGGCTTCTGGAGATTCGTCGAACGGAATGCCGAGGGATCCGGCCAGGCTGCGCACGTCATCGTCAATGCGATGGCGCAGTTCGCGCACCAGCCCTTCGTTCAGGCCGAACAGCTCGTCGGCGGCGGCCAGCGCCCGGTCCATGGTGGTCGCCCGGGCGCTGTTCTCGGCGTCCACCAGACCGGCAACCACGTTCATGATCTTCACCAGGTGCTGAGCGTCCCGCACCTGCCCGGCATCTTCCAGCTGGTAACGGACCGCATCGCAGAGCGTGTCGCACAGTCCCCAGTGCTGCATGATGTCGCCGGTGAATTGCGCGTAATGGCTGCCGAGTTCTGCGATTTCCGCATCGGCCAGGGCAGAGCTGCTGTCCCGGTCTCCCAGCAGTGCTCCATAGCCGGCCGGGTCCTGGCTCAGACGCGCCAGCTTGCCCATTTCCAGCAGCAGCCCGCAGAGATAGGCCTGTTCGGGGTTGGGGTGCCGGGTCAGCGTGGCCAGAACCTGACCCAGATTGGCGGCGATCAGCGCACGTCGCCACAGGCCCGGAAGGAAGTCCCGCGGTGCGTCCTCGAAGCTGTCGAACAGCTGCTGGATGGCCGCAGTCATGGTCAGCGTCTTGATCGCGTGCTGACCCAGAAGCACCAGCGCGCGATCCAGGGACTCGCAGGCCGCGCCGCGGAAGTAGAACGGAGAGTTGGCGGCGGCGAGCAGGCGCGCCGCCATCGCGCTATCCTGCGAGACCGCCGCGTTCAGGTCCCGGAAGTCCGCCCCGTTCTCCGCCTGCACGGCGTCCAGTACGCGGATCAGGACCTGCGGCAGGCTTGGCAGCCGGTCGGTGGCGGTGTGCGCTTCGCCCATGCGTTATCCCTGCGTGTGACCGGGCTCCCTGCCGTGCAAGCGAGAACCTGGTTGTCCGCGCCGGATGAATCCGTCACCGGCATCTTGAAAAACTTTCCGATAAAGGGGAAAGTCACTGAATCTCAGCATTTTTTTAGTCGTACCATTTTCGACTATACGTCGCCTGCCGAAGTGACGCCAGTAGGTGACGCTTTCCTGCATCGGCGGGGCGCACGTCGCGCGAATGACTTCCGGTTGATCACCCGTTTCGAAGAGCGTTGTCCATGGCCAGTCAGCAGCCCGTCGAAGCAGTCGATCAGGCGTCGGGGGACACCGCCACGGCCTTGCGGGTCATCACGATCACCAGCGGCAAGGGCGGCGTCGGCAAATCCAGTTTGGCCGTCAATCTCGGGATTACGCTCGCCCGTCGCGGCCGGCGCGTGTGCATCTTCGATGCCGATACCGGGCTTGCCAACGTCAACATTCTGCTCGGGCTGCGGCCACGCCAGGGGCTGGAACAGGTGCTGGCCGGCACCTGCGCGATCGAGGATGTGCTGCTGGACGGGCCCCATGGCCTGCGCGTGGTTCCCGGTGCCAACGGGATTCGCGATTGCGTCAATCTCGATGCCGCGCGGCAGCGGCGACTGGTGTCGGAACTGTCCCGTATCGAACAGGACTTCGACTATCTCTTGCTGGATACCGCGGCCGGTATCAGTGACACCACGCTGGACTTCGTGGGCGCCGGCCATCGCATTCTGCTGGTCATCACGCCGGAACCGACCTCCCTCACCGATGCCTTTTCGCTGCTCAAGCTGGCATTGCGGCGGCATCCGGTCGTCTGCGATGTGGTGGTCAACATGGCGCGCAGCAACGACGAGGCGAAGAGCATCTACCATCGCTTCCGGACCGCGGTGCAGAAGTATCTGCACGCGCAGGTTCAGCTGCTCGGTTTCGTCCCGCGGGATGAGAGTCTGCGATCGGCTGTGGCCCTGCAGCGCCCGGTTGCCCTGTTTGCCGATGATGATCCCTCGCGGCGACCGTTCCACCGGCTCGCCGATGCACTGGAACGGAGTCACGAGCCGAACGCCGACGGGCAGACCTTCAGCCGCTTCTGGTTCCGACGGTTCATGCGACCGGACACGGCGACTTCGGCCGCGCAGGCGGCCATCGGCTCGGCGGCGGCCGACCCCGAGGACGATGACGCGACGGGCCCGGCATCGGCGCGCGAACTGGCGCGACGGCAGGACGCCCTGGCGGAGTCGATGCGTCTGCAGCAGGACCAGGCCCTCGTCGCGGCCTGCCTGCGAGCCCTGCACGACGCGGCCTGGGGGCAGTTCGGTGAACCACTGCTGGATTTCGAGTCCGCGATTCGCCGGCTGCAGGACGAGCCGGACCGGTATGCGGATCTGCTGGGCCGCTTGCGCGGCTTGCTGGTGCCTGACGCGGGTGCCGCCGCCATGCCGCCCGAGGACGATCTCACCGACGAGGAACTGGCCCTGTTTCCGGATCCGGTGGTGTCGTCTTCGGAGCCGATGAGCGATGTGCTGCCGGACTTCGCGTTGCCGCCGGCAGCCGCCGCGCGGATCCCGGATCCGTCGCGTTCCCCACGGCGCTACGTCGTTGCGCCGCGACCGGGGCGACCGGCGTTCGACGGTGCCCGATTCGGTGATCAGGACGCCTTGCTCGAGCGCTTGCGGCAACTGGATCCGGCCGATGCCAGTGTCGCGGCGTTCATCCGCGACCTGGCGCGTCGCGAAACACGGACCTGAGTCGACCGGGTTTCCCCGTCGCCCTTGTGTTGCGGCCGGCCTGCCCTGAACTCCTTCTTACCTGGCCGGGAATGAATCCGTGTTTCCCGAGTCTTCAAGCAGGCAGAGCGGGCGCGTTCGTCCGCACAACGACTGATCAGGAGCGGTTATGAGCGAGAAACGGCAATTGACCCTGCCCATCGTGCAGATGGCGAAAGACAACGACGAATTCCGGAACGTCATCTGGACCGGCAACGAAACCCAGGTCGTGCTGATGGCGATACCGTCCGGTGGCGAGATCGGTGGTGAAGTCCACGAAGGCCATGACCAGCTGCTGTGGTTCGTGGCGGGCGAGGGCGAGGCCGTGATTGGTGAGGTCACCTCGCAGGTGGCCGCCGGCGATCTTGCCATCGTGCCGGCTGGCGTATTCCATAATTTCCGGAACACCGGCCCCGGCATGCTCAAGCTCTACACGACCTACTCGCCCCCCGAGCATGAGCCGGGTACCGAACACGCCACCAAGGCCGAGGCAGACGCCGGGTAGCGGCATGTCGCCATGCGCCGTTTCGGTGCAGGCATCCGGCAGTTCATGCTGCCGGATGCCTGCATGACCGGGTCTTTGTTCGGAACGCTTCTTGCTAGATCCTTCGTTCAGTCCCGAAAGGCGGAGGGTAACGACCATGCAGACCCGAGTCATGCTCGTCGACGAAACCCCGGAGCGCGCCGAGTGGATCCAGGCCGCGCTGGCGGAAGCCGGTTGCGAGGTCGTCGCGCTGGACGGCCTAGCTAACCTGTATCAGGAAGTCACCGACCGGGAGCCGGACGTGGTGATTATCGAAGCCGGCTCCGGTCGTCGCGATATCCTGGAGCATCTCGCCCATCGGCGCGGACGGTTCCCGCGTCCGGTTCTGCTGTTTTCCCACGACAACGCCCCGGAGGCGATGCGGCAGGCGGTGCGCGCCGGCGTCAGCGCCTATGCGGCTCAGGATCTGTCGGCGCAGACCATCCGCTCGATCATCGCCGTGGCGGTCGCCCAGTTCGAGGAGTACGAGGCGCTGCAGCAGCGTCTTGCCAGCTCGGAGTCCAAGCTGGCAGACCAGAAGCTGCTGGAGCAGGCCAAGTGCC
>PXAT01000077.1 GCA_003565775.1 Ectothiorhodospiraceae bacterium
GCTGGTTAATTTCCGAGGGTTCGAACCCCTCCCACGCTTTCCTCTGATACAAATGAAAAGGGGCTACCCATGCTGGGTAGCGTGAGCGGCCAGTCGGCCTGCGAAATCTGCTGAGAATGGCTTCGCCCAGGTCGGTAAGGCGGCTGGTCGGGGAGGGATTGCCGCAGTCGCTGCGCTCCTGCGTCTTCCCTCGCTGCGCTTGGGAATCGAACCCTGCTGGTTAATTTCCGAGGGTTCGAACCCCTCCCACGCTTTCCTCTGGTACAAATGAAAAGGGGCTACCCAGCATGGGTAGCCCCTTTTCATTTGTATGGCGGAGAGGGAGGGATTCGAACCCTCGGTACGGGGTTACCGTACACACGCTTTCCAGGCGTGCTCCTTCGACCGCTCGGACACCTCTCCGGGGTGCGTTGGCCTGACGGCCGCGATCGCGGGCTGCGAGGTTAAACCAGATGCCGGAATGGTGCAATTCGCCTGGGGAGACACTGATGTATTCCCGCGTTCGCACTCGAGTCGATTCTGGCAGCCTGGCAAAGCGCGGTGCCGATTCGATAGCCGTCGCTACCGGGCCGGTGACGCAACACCGCCAGGCGTGAGAACGGCACTCGAGCGCGGCGGCGTGAAACGATGCCAACGCGAACGTGCGAATAAATCAGTGTCTCCCTATCGCTTTCCGGGCGAGCCGGGGCCGTAGCCGCCGGGCGGGAACTGGGCAACGTTTCCCTTGGCGTCACTGATCTTGCCCTTGCCGGCCTTCTCGACCTCGTCAATCCGGACGATGGCGTGCATGGGCACCTGAATCCGGCGGACGCCTTCGAACTCGGCCTGCAGGCGCTCCTCGGCAGGGTCGACGACGATCTGGCTGCGTTCACCGAAGCGCAGACCGGTAATCTCAACGAATCCCATGAGATCGGCCTGACGCACCTCGCCGGCATAGATTTCATAGATCTGGCCCTGATTCTGGAAGATCACCCGAAAGATCCGTTCACGCGTCATACCCATAAAAACTGCCTGACCTCCGGTCTTAAGGATGCGAAGGGTCCAGTATTTCCCTACCCTTCGCTAATCACTTGCGATGGGGAAGCTCTGATCGCCTCCCTGAGGAAAGGATGCCATGAACGCTGGCACGATGTTCGAATGGGAAGGCGCTGCGGTCGAAGAAGCGGCCCGGCTGGTCGCTGACCGGGATCCCCGACAGTACCGGATCGGCATGCTGACCGTCGGGCCATGGCCCGACGGGCCGGCCTGTGCCCTGCAGTGGTTCGTGCGTCACACCGAACTGGCGCAGTTCCTGTTGCGGGTCGAACCGCGACGGGCCGGGCTCACCGGCGCCGATTTCATTGCCTTCAAGACCAAC
Source organism: Ectothiorhodospiraceae bacterium (assembly GCA_003565775.1). Classification (GTDB taxonomy): domain Bacteria; phylum Pseudomonadota; class Gammaproteobacteria; order Nitrococcales; family Aquisalimonadaceae; genus Methylonatrum. The sequence goes on from PXAT01000077.1 coordinate 1,358, forward strand.
GCCCTGCCGACCGTAACGGCGATGGAGGTCACCGGTCTGAGCGAGGATTTACGGCAGCTGTTCAATGCCGTCAGCGGCCCGCATTTCGGCGTTCACTGGTGGGGCACGCTGGAAAGCCTGAAGGCGGGTGAGACGGAATGGGCGCGAAGCGTGCTGGCCAAGCTGGATGCCGAGGCGCCGCTGGCCAACACGCGTACCGGGGAACTGCTGGAGTTGCTGCGACGGGACTACCCGAGTCCCAAGCCCGTTCGGCCGTAGCCGAACGGGTGCGCCCGGCGCCAGGCTGTCGGCGCCCGGTAAAAGCTTGTTGGAACCCCCGCCATTCATGCCGGGCTCGTAGGGTGTGTTCGCCGGAAGCGAACGCACGCGGTGTCTGGGTGAGACGATAGCCGTTTCCGCGTGGGTCCGCTTCGCTCGACCCACCCTACCCTTACTGCGAGCCGGTCTCTTTTTTCTACAAGAAATTGAAAAGACTCAAACCCTGAATCTGCAGATAACTCTGCTGCGCGGCCTGCAGACCGACCTGTCTTAGCTGCAGGTCGGCGATGGCCTCGGCGTAATCCAGATCCTCGATCTTGGACTTGGCGGATTTCAGGTCCAAGACACGCGCCTCGTTGGCGTCGCGTTCGGCGTCGATGGCATTCAGTCGCGCGCCCACTTCGGAACGCACGCGACCGATGTTGTTGAGCCCGGCATCCAGTCCACCGAGCACGTTGTTGCCGACATTGGCGAAGCGGGCCTGGGCGGCCGAATCACTGCCGCCTGCCTCCAGCGCGTCGGCCAGATTGCCGAGGGTGCTGAAGACACTGGCGGACCGGCTCTGTTCCAGCGTGAAACTGTCTCCGTCCGCAGGGGTGCCCTGAATGCTGAACTGCCGACCGTCGATCGTGATGCTGTCACCGGAATTGAAAGCCGTTGGCGCCACAACCTCGTCACCCGCGTCATTGCTGACGCTGTACACCAGATTGCCGTCTTCGTCACCGAAGGTAATAGAATACGGCCCGGCAAAAGCCTGATTGCTATCGACAGTGCGGGCAGTGCTGATGATACCGCTGCCGCTGTTGCCGCTACCCCCGGTGGTAATCAGATCGCTCTCGCTCTGCGGTACCCGCATGAAGACGTCGAGGCCGGTGTGATTGGTCGGCAACTGCCGGCTTTCGCTGGCCTGCAGCAGGCGTTCGGTCTGGTCTCCCAGGTACTGAACCTCGCCCTCATTGCGGACAAAGGGCTCGCTGCGCGAGCGGCTGCCGGCGAACAGGAATTCGCCGCTGCCATTGGTGGCATTGGCGACATCCAGCAACTGATCCTCGATTTGACGGATTTCGGCGGCGATGGCCTTGCGCGACTCGGCAGTCTGGGTGCCGTTCAGGGCCTGCACGGTCAGTTCCCGCACCCGCTGCAGCAGATTCGTCGCCTGATCCAGCGAGTTCTCCTCGGTCTGCAACGCCAGTTCGGCGCGATCCATGTTGCGTGCGAACTGTTCCTGACTGCCGATGACCTTTTCCAGATTCAGCGCCCGCGTGGCGCCGGTGGGGTCATCCGCCGGGTTGACGATGCGCTTGCCGGTGGCAACCTGCTGCTGGATCTTCAGCAGGCGCGCCTGCTGCTCGAGGATCGAGTTGCTGCTGACATTGGAAAACTGGTTCGTGGAAACGCGCATGGTCTACCTCTGCACCGCGCCGAGAATGGTCTGGAACAGGCTGTTGGCCACGGTGATGACCTGGGCATTGGCCTGGAACGCCTGCTGGAACTTGAGCATGTTGACGGCCTCTTCCTCGAGATTGACGCCGGAAACCGCCTCCCGATCGGCCTTGGCCTGCTCGAGGATCGAGCTTTGCGCGTCGGCATTGGTCTGAGCCCGCTGGGTCTCGGTACCGACTTTGCCGACGACGCTGCTGTAGAAGTCCTGATAGCTGGCCCGACCGCCGTTCAGCGCGCCGTCATCGGCCAGTCCGGCCAATTGCAGGGCGTTGGCGTTGTCACCTTCGCCGGTCTCGTTGACGTCGACCACGAAACGATCACCATCTGCTGGCGTGCCTGAAGCGCGGACCGTGAAATCGAAACTCTCGAATCCATCAAGCTCGTTAACCTCGAGCGTGGTCCCGCCGCCCTGACTTGCAGGGTTGTACGCAGCGGATCCAATGACTGTGCCCGGATCATTATTCGTCGTGATGTCGTAGCGGTTCGCGGCGGCATTGAAGGTAAACAACAGCCCTCCCGCTTCACGCAGGGCGGTCAGTTGCTCGCCGTCAATCTCCGTCACCGACGGCCGATCGATAATGCCGTTGCCGCTGTTCAGCACCTGGCCCGAGTCGTCCAGCACCTCTCCCGCTGTCAACGGATTGGCGGCAGCAATCTGACCCGGTCGATTCAGTTCCACTGACAGGCTGGACGCCCCGGCTGCCGTGGGCCTGATCAGGAAACTGTCGCCTGCCTCGGCGTCATTCGGGAACTCGAAGATCAGACCGTCAAGGCGGCCATCCTCGTCCGCGAGATCGGCTTCCGAGAACACGCTGTTGTCCGACAAGCGCCTGACCGACCAATCAGTACCGTCGAACACGGCCCGGTAGTCGGAACTGGTCAGATTGCCCGGGTTATCCGGATCGAAACTCACCTGGACCTCGGCGTCGCCGTCATTGCCGTCCCGCGGGATCACCTGCGGCGTGCCAACCCCGAAGAAATCGCCACCCAGGGCCGCCGCTTCGCCATCGAACTGGACGCCAAGGCGGTGCTGCTGGTTGAAGGTCTCGCCGATGGTGACGGCCAGACGCCCCAGATCGTTGCGGGTCGGCTCCAGCACTTCGCGCCGGAAATCCATCAGACCGCCCAGTTCGCCGCCGCTGATCTGTGCGTTGATGTTGACCGGGGCGCGGCCCGGGCGCTCGAAGGTGATGTCCTGGCGGGTCGGATCGTCGGCGTTGGGCTGGGTGCCCAGAGTGTTCGCCTGAGTTCCCTGCACCAGGCCCTGACCGTTGCCGATGAAGACATTGATGGAGCCGTCTGCCTGCGCCACGGTCCGGGTGCCGACCTTTTCGGACAGTTCCCGGATCAGCGTGTCGCGCTTGTCCAGCAGGTCGTTCGGCGGTTGCCCGGTGCGGCCTTTCGCCAGCACGATTTCCTGGTTCAGATTGGCAATGGAATTGGCCAACCCGTTTATGGCCTCGACGTTGCCGGCTATCTGCGCGTTGCTCTCTTCATCCAGCCCACGCAAGCGGTTGTCGATCAGCTGGAAACGGCTGACCAGACTGTCCGCCGCCGACAGCATGGCCTGACGGGCACTGGTCGAGGTCGGATCGTTGGCCACATCCTGGCTGGCGTCGAAGAACGCCTGCAGCGGTTTCGACAGTCCCGCGGACTCGTCCGCCAGCAGGTTGTCGATGCGGCCGTTATAGCTGGCCAGCACGTCCTGGCGTGCGAAATCCGAAGTCGCCTGACGCAGGGCCAGTTCGCGGTTTTCGTCGAACATCCGGGTAATGGTGCTGGTCTGCACGCCGGTGCCGACAAAGCCCGCGCCGGTACCCATGGGCGGCCGCGCGGTCTGCTCTACCCGCTGGCGGCTGTAGCCCTCGGTGTTGACGTTGCTGATGTTATTCGACGTGGTTGCCAGTTGCCGCTGTGCGGCGAGCAACCCGGATCGGCTGGTGGAGAAGACGTCGACCATGATGCGCTAGCTCCTGCGGCACGGGCCACGACGACCCGCACCCGCCATTGTCAGGTGGGTATCGGCATGAAGTCCGGGCGCTTGAGTTGCGGCAGCGCCGCCTGCATCACCTGGCCGTTCATGATCTGCTGAATCTTGCTGGCGTAGCGCGGATCCGTGGCATAGCCGGCACGCTGCAGTTCGTTGGTGAAGGCCACCGGATCATCCGTGACCTCCAGCGCCCGGCTGTACCGCGGGTTCTGCTGGAGGAAGTTCAGGTAATCGCGGAAGCTGTCCTCGAGCGAGTCATAGGCCCGGAACTCGGCCATTTCCCGTCCCGCGATGCCATCCCGATACTCCACGGTGGAGACGCGCACCCGTTCGCCTTCCCAGGTGGAGTGCGCCTTAATACCGAACAGGTTCTGGGCGCTGCTGCCGTCACCGCGCCGGATGACATGCTGGCCCCAGCCGGTCTCCAGCGCCGCCTGTGCCACCAGCGCCCGTGGGTCCGCGCCGATTTCCTCGGCGGCCTTGACCGCTGCTGGCCAGACCCCGCGGACAAAGTCCTCCGGGGTCTCCCAGGCATTGCCGCGATCACCGGCCGAAACCGGATTCGCGCCGATGGTCTTTTCCTTGAACCCGTCCGCTGGCGGCCGGGTGGCCTTGATACTTTCCACACTCGGCAGGCCACCCTTCTCGCGACCGCCCTTTTCATGCGGCGCCGCAGGAGCCGCCGCCGGTAGCGGCAGATAATCGGCAATCCCCCGCCCTCCGTCAGGGCCACCACCGGATGGCTGCTGCCCGGACTGCTCCAGCAACTGGCGTTCGACCATCGCCGCGATGCCGAGCCCCTCGCCCTGACTGACGCTCATGCTCAGCTGCTGGTCATGCAGATCCTGGAACTGTTCCATCTCGTTGCTGGAGAAGAGACCGTCACCCGGCGTCGCCTGGCGCATGCTCTTGAGCATGATCTGCACGAACAGCGATTCGAACTGCTTGGCCACCTCGCGGATGCCGTCACCCGACGGATCCTGCAGGTCACGCCGCATGCGCGTGGCCTGGGTGCTGTCGAATATATTCGGTTGAGAAACGATGGTCATCTGCGCCCCCGTCAGATCACGATCAGCTCGGCACGCAGTGCACCGGCCTGTTTCAGGGCCTCGAGAATCGAGATCAGATCGCCCGGTGCGGCGCCGACCTGATTCACGGCATTGACGATTTCCTGCAGTTCCACGCCCGGACCGAACAGGAACATTGGATTACGTTCCTCGACCACCTCGATCTCGGTATCCGGCGTCACGACGGTCTCGCCGCGGCTGAAGGGAGCCGGCTGATCAACCCGGAAATCCTCACTGATGGTCACGGTCAGGCTGCCGTGGGTGACCGCTGCGGCGCGTACCCGGACATGACTGCCGATGACCACGGTGCCGGTGCGCGAATTGACGATCACGCGCGCCGGCGCGTCACCGGGCTCCACTCTCAGGTTTTCGAGGAAAGCGACGAAGCCGACACGCTGGTCGGGGCGGTCCGGGGCCTGCACCGTGACCGAAACGGCATCCTGGGCGAGCGCGGTACCCTCGCCCAGCTCCGCATTGATGGCTTCTGCCAGGCGCTGCGCGGTCGTGAAATCCGCGGCATGCAGGTTCAGCACCAGGCGTTCGCTGGTATTGAAGTCGGTGGGCACCTCGCGCTCCACCGAAGCGCCGCCGGGAATGCGGCCGCTGCTCGGAATGTTGACAGAGATGCTGCTGCCATCGGCACCTTCCGCGCCGAAACCGCCGACGATGAGATTGCCCTGGGCCATGGCGTAGATCTCGCCGTCGGCACCGCTCAAAGGCGTCATCAGCAGATTGCCGCCACGCAGACTGCGCGCGTTACCCAGCGAGGAGACCGTAATATCGACCCGTTGGCCGGGCCGGGCAAAGGGCGGCAGTTCCGCGGTCACCATCACCGCGGCCACGTTGTCCGTCTGCAGGTTCTGGTTCGGCGGCAACTGGACCCCCTGGGCCGACAGCATGCTGCGGATGGCCTGCACCGTGAACGGGGTCTGCGTGGTGCGATCGCCGGTGCCGTCCAGGCCGACCACCAGGCCGTAGCCCACCAGCTGGTTGCTGCGCACGCCCTGCACATCCGCCAGATCCTTGATCCGTTCTCCGTTCTGCGCGACCGCCGGCATCGCGGCGATGGCAAACAGGGCGACCAGCAGCAAACCCGTAATGCGTTTCATCGTCAGTTCCTCAGAACGGCCAGATGGGTGAGTTGAGGATGCGCTGACCCCAGCCCATGCGGTTGGAATCCGCCAGCGAGCCGCTGCCGGTGTAGGCGATCTGCGCATTGGCCACCCGGGTCGAGGACACCGTGTTGTCCGGGCGCACGTCGTCCGGCCGGATCAGTCCGGTCACGGTGACGTACTCGTCGCCGTGATTGATGGTGAGCTTCTTCTGGCCCTGCACCACCAGCACTCCGCTCGGATGGACCTCGAGCACGATCGCGGTCAGTGTCCCGGTCAGCGCGTTCTGCTGGTCGACGCCGCCGCCACCATTGAAGTCGCGGCTCGCGCTGGAACCGGCCGACAGCGGATTGCCACCGATCGTGATGTCACGACCGAAGATCGAGGGTGCGCCGATATTCACATCGCTGTTCTTGCTGACGTTGGTGCTGGCCTGCTTGCTGGCACCGGTTTCCTCTTCCAGCAGAATCGTGATCAGGTCGCCCGGGCGCATCGCCGTGCGGTTCTCGAACAGGCGCTGATCCCGGCCGGCCTGGAAGATCGAACCATTGGCCTCGCGCGGGATCTCCTGCACCACCGGCTCCGGCAGCTTCGGCGGATCCTCGTAGTTCGGCGCGCTGGCACAAGCGGCGAGAAAACCGCTGAGCAGGATCACACCCGTTATCTTTTTCATGGCAGTGCCCTCGGGGTCGGTGCGGTCAATCGGACCGATCCGGCTAGACGTTATTGGTGATGAACTGCAGCATCTGGTCCGCTGACGAGATCGCCTTGGTGTTGGTCTCGAAAGCCCTCTGGGTCTCGATCATGTTCACCAGTTCCTCGGCAATGTTGACGTTGGAGCTCTCCAGGGCGCCCTGCATGATCTGTCCGAGTCCGTTCAGGCCGGGCACGCCCACCTGCGGCGTACCGCTGGCGGCGGTTTCGGCATACAGGTTCTGGCCCAATGGCTCGAGGCCGGCAGGATTGACGAATTCGGCGAGCTGTATGTTGCCGACCTGAATCGGCGCGGCCTGACCGGCAACGGATGCGGTCACGGTGCCGTCCTTGCCGATAGTCACCTGATCGGTATTCGGCGGCACCGTGATATTGGGCTGCAGCAACTGACCACCGGAGGTCACCATCTGACCGTCGGCATCCACCTGGAACGTCCCGTCGCGGGTATAGGCGAATTCGCCGTCCGACTGCAGGATCTGGAAGAAACCGCGGCCCTCGATGGCCATGTCCAGCGCATTCTCGGTCTGCACGATATTGCCCTGGGCATGCTGCTTTTCAGTGGCCACGACGCGCACCCCGGTGCCGAGATTCAGGCCGGTTGGCAACAAGGTGTCCTGGGTCGCCTGGCCACCGGCCTGGCGCACGTTCTGATAGATCAGGTCCTGGAACACCGCGCGGTCTTTCTTGAAACCGGTGGTGTTGACGTTGGCCAGGTTGTTCGACACCACCTGCATCCGGGTCTGTTGCGCGTCGAGCCCGGTCTTGGCCACCCATAGTGCTGGATTCATTGTTCTGTCCTCATGTGTCCGGCGGCCGCAGGCCGCGACTCGAAAGCGTGGTCAGCCCTGCATCCGCAGCAGACGGCTGCTGGAGGCATCGTTTTCCTCGGCGGTACTCAGCATCTTCACGTAGGTTTCGAACTGCCGGGCGTTGTCGATCAGTTGCACCAGCGCCTCGACCGAGTTGACGTTGCTGCCTTCCAGCGTGCCGCTGGTCAGGGTGACGCCGGCATCCGGTGGCAGATCCTCACCGGTGGTCTGACGAAACAGGCCGTCCGGCCCCTTGGCCAGCAGTGCCGTATCCGGCTCCACCAGCTTGATGCGGTCGAGCACCGCCATGGCCTCCGGCGGCTGTCCCGTGGGAACGATGGAAATGGTGCCGTCGGCCCCGATCTCGATCTTGTCCGCCGGCGGAATCGCCACCGGACCGTTCTCGCCCATGACCGGCTGGCCGGCACCGTTCTCCAGCAACCCCATGGACGAGACCCGCAGATCTCCGCGCCGGCTGTAGGCCTCGTTACCGTCCGCGCCCTGCACCGCGATCATGCCCTTGCCGCTGACCATCACATCCAGATCCCGCCCGGTATCCATCGGTGTTCCGGCCCGGAAGTCGTGCCCGATCGAGGTCTCCGAGGAATACACCCGGCTGGCAAAACCCGGGCCCTGGACCGGCTGCGAAATCAGCTGATCCAGGTCCTGCCGGAAGCCCGGCGTGTTGACGTTGGCCAGGTTATGACTCGTGTGCTGCTGCGCCTGCAGACTGTGCTTGGCGCCGGTCATGGCCAGATAGACAAAACGGTCCATGGCGATTACCTGATGTTGAGGATTTCCTGGGTGACCTGATCCTGAGTCGAGATCATCTTGGCATTGGCCTGGAAATTCCGTTGCGCGGTGATCATGTTCACCAGCTGCTCGGTGATATCCACGTTCGACTGCTCCAGCGCACCCGCCTGCAGGCCGCCCAGGCCGGACTGCCCCGGCGCAGCGACAATCGGCGCACCGGACTCGAAGCTCTCGGCCCAGCTGGTATCACCCAGCTGCGACAGCCGTTCCGGGTTGGGGAAGCGGGCCAGAGCCACCTGACCGAGGACGCGCGACTGGCCGTTGGTGAAGCGACCGAAGATGTTGCCGTCGTCGCCGACGTCCAGACCAGCGAACTGGCCGGCGGTGAAGCCGTCCTGGCGCAGCTCGGCGACGCTGAACGGCGTGCCGAACTGGGTCAGGCGAGCGAAGTCGATGTCGATTTCAAGATCATCACCATCGCCGGTGCCGAAGCTGCCGCTGAACACCGAACCGCCATCGCCATCAGGGCCCAGCCCCTCGAATCGACCATTCGAGCTGAAGTTAACCAGCGCGGGCCCTTCGGTCTCGTCACCGATTTCCGTGTAAACCTCCCATTGGCGCTCCGTGTCGGTCTTGCGGAAATACAACGTTGCCGACTGCGGGTTACCCAGCGAGTCAAACACCGTGGTCGAGGTGGACTCGTTGAAGGTGCTGGGGTCGCTCGCATCGAAGTCGAGGGCGTCATCATCGAACGGCGTGCTGTTGCTGTTCAGGTTGGCGATCACCTGCAACTCACTGGTAGCCCTCGGATCCACGTCACCGGTATCCACGGTCAGCGGCCCGAGCGCACCGGTCAGTTCGCCGGCATCGTTGGCCTGATAGCCGGTCAGGCGCTTGCCCTCGGCATTGATGATCTGGCCGTTGCGATCCACTTCGAAGGCTCCGGCCCGGCTGTAGGCGATGTTGCCGCCATCATCCAGACGGAAAAAGCCGGTGCCGTTGACCGCCAGATCCAGACTGTTGTCGGTGAATTCGAACTGGCCCTGGCTGAACTGCTGGCGGACATTGCTGAGCTTCGCGCCCTGCCCCACCGCGTTCTGCGAGATGCCGAGCTGGCTGGAGGCAAAGACATCGGCGAACTCGGCGCGCGAGCCCTTGAAACCGACCGTGCCCGAGTTGGCGATGTTGTTGCTGGTGACGTTCAGGTCCGACGATGCCGCGTTCAGTCCGGACAGGGAAATATTGAAACTCATGATCTGACTCCTTACTGAATATGCCGGACCGCAGATAGACTGCGATCACCGAGCCCAAGCAAACTGAGGGTCGGGCTTTCGCCGTTCCTGCCCAGAGAAACGCTGCCGACGGTGGCACTGGCGAGAACGTCCAGGCCGGTCGATCTGCCATCATTCACCGACTCGGCGCTCACCTTGTAACGCCCCGGCGGTGCCTGTTGACCATTGCGATCCAGCCCGTCCCAGGCGAACTCCGCCTGGCCACTGCTCTGCTGACCCAGCGGCAGTTCCGCCACCAGCTCGCCAGCCTCGTTCTGGATCTTGACGTTGACCTCGGCGGCACCGCTGTCCAGCTTCACCGCACCCATCAACGGTTGCCCCTCGCCGAGATAGCCATGCCCGCTTTCCACCAGCACGTTGCGGCCGACCAGACCGGCGGCACGCAGCCCCTGGTCTGTGGCCATGCTGCCGGCAAACTTCTCGAAGGATTTCTGCAGATCACCGATCCCGCTGGCCGTGGTCAGATGCGCCAGCTGACCGAGAAACTCGCCACTTTCCATCGGCTCGAACGGATCCTGGTTCTGGAACTGGGCGATCATCAGCTTGAGAAAAGCATCGCCGCCGAGCTGGTCCATGCTCTGGCCCACGGCATCCTCGGGCTGTTTGCGGTCGGCGGTACGTACCGTGCTGTTGTTGATGGCATCGAGCATTCGGGCGACTCCTATTGCTGTCCAAGCCGCAGGGTCTGCAGCAGCAGATCCCGGGACGTGCTCATGACTTCCACGTTGTTCTGGTAGGAGCGCGACGCCGACATCATGTTGACCATCTCCTCCACCGTGTTGACGTTGGAGCGGTACACGTAACCGTCGGCATCCGCTTCCGGGTGATCCGGCATGTGCAGCGCCTGGGGCGTGGCCTGACTTTCGACGATGCCGCGCATCTGCACGCCACCGTGGCCGCCGCCCTGGCCGGCCGCGGCCTGTTGCAGTGCCGCGGCGAACACGGGGTTGCGCGCGCGGTAGGCCTCTTCCGGCGAACCGGCCACTGTTTCGGCATTGGCCAGGTTGCTGGCGGTCATGTTCAGCCGCAGCGACTGCGCGTTCATGGCCGAACCGGCGGTATCAAACACCTTGAACATGGACATGGGCTTACTCTCCGCGAATGGCGCCGATGAGACCGGTGATCCGGTCACCGAGAAAATTGAGACTGGCCTGGTAGTTCACCGCGTTCTCGGCGAACTTGGCCTGCTCGACCTGGGTCTCCACGGTGTTGCCGTCCAGCGCCGGGTTGAATGGCACGCGATACTGCATGTTCATCGATGAACCACCGGCGGCTCCGCCGACCGGCAGGTGCGCGGCATTGGTCCGTTGCAGCGCCAGCGAACCGCCACTGCCGCCACCGGACGCCTGGGCCAGCGCCGCCTTGAAATCGAAATCGCGTGCCTTGTAGTTCGGGGTGTCGGCATTTGCCAGGTTCTGGGACAGCACCTGATGCCGCTCGGAGCGCAACTTGAGTGCTGCCGCCGAAACGCCGAATGCCTTGTCGATGGAAAGAGTCATGTTGCGCTCCGCCGATCCAGTCCCGATTGACTGTGGCGAAAGCTTTGCGAAGAGCGTGCCAGAACGCGAAACCCGGCAGGAGACAGGATCTTTTTCTTTTCTGATTCATTGCGTTAACGAATCGCTAAAGTGCTGATCCTGACTGCCGATAACCCGACCAAGCGCAACTCATGCCGGAAAACCGGCAACCCCGGCGGCAAGCGCTTGCCGGAATGACGCCGCGTCGTCCTCAGACGGTCGACTGCTGCCGGCGTCGATACATGACACCGCTGTCGCCACGCACCATTTCCAGATCATCCATGTGCCGGCTGAGGGATTCGGAGGCACCGACGATCAGGTAACCCCCGGGATTCAGTTGCCGACACATGCGGCGAAGAATGTCTTCCCGCGTCCTGGGCGAGAAGTAGATCAGGACATTACGGCAGAAGATCATGTCGAAGCGTCCCAGCGTGCCGAAAGGCTCCAGCAGGTTCTGTACCTGAGGCCGCACCCGCGCGCGAATCTCGGGCTTGACCTGCCAGCCGTCGCCCTGCCGCTGAAAAAACCGTTGCAGGCGATCCGGCGACAACCCCCGCCGGATCGCCGACTCGGGATAGACCGCATGACGAGTCATCTCGACCATGGACGGCGCCAGGTCGGTGGCGATGATCTCCGCCTCCAGACTCAGGCCGCGCGTTCGCGACTCGTGCAGGGCCATGCTGATGGAATAGGGTTCCTGACCCGAAGAACAGGCCGCCGACCAGATACGGATGCGCCGGCCAACGGTATCGGCGAGTGCGGGAAAGACGTGCTTCTGCAGGTTCTCGAACGGATAGACGTCACGAAACCAGCTGGTTTCGTTGGTGGTCATCGCCTCGATGACGCGCCCCCGCAGCACCCGTTCGGACGGCCGCTGCAGCCGCTGCACCAGCATGCCGAGATCGGTCACCTCTTCAGCGGCCATCAACGGCCCCAGACGACTGGTCACCAGATACTGTTTGTTGTCGCCCAGCAGAATGCCGCAGGAATCCTCCAGCAAGCGGCGAAAGGCCTGGAAATGCTCGGGCGCGATGGTCTTGTTCAAGATCCGCTCTCTTTGATCATGACGCGGTCCGCGCGGCGGGCGCCGGATGGCAGCGGCATGAAACCGCACCCCGACCGTCATCCGGAAGCAAGGTCAAGCCGCTCCAGCACCTTCTCCGCCAGTTCGTCCGGCGCGAACTTCGCCAGAAAACCGTCGGCGCCGACACGGTCCACCATGCCCTCATTGAACACGCCGCTCAGTGATGTGTGCAGCAATACCGTCAACGATTTCAGTTTCTCCGCCTCGCGGATGCGCGCAGTCAGCGTGTAACCGTCCATGCGCGGCATCTCGATATCGGAAATCACCATCAGCAGGCTGTCAAAAACATGGCTGTCCTCGGCCTCACTCCACTCCACCAGTTTCGCCAGCGCCTCTTCGCCGTTCTGCGCCAGCAACACCTGAAACCCCATGCGGGCCAGCACGCCCTGGAGCTGACGCCGCGCGACCACCGAATCGTCCACCACCAGAATGGCCCGACCCGCCGCCCGGTCGCGAACGGACTGGTCGGCATCCTCGCCCTGGTCCATATCCAGCGCGTTGACTTCCGCCAGCACCTTTTCCACATCCAGCACCTGAACCAGACGATCATCCACCCGCGTCACGCCTGTCAGGTAGGCGCTGCCGGAGGCGCTGCTCGGCGGCGGCATGATGTCCTGCCAGTTCAGGTTGACGATACGGTCCACGGACGGCACCTGAAATGCCTGCACCGTGCGGTTGTACTCGGTGACGATGATCAGGCTCGGCTGATCCGCCGGTAACGGCATCGCGCCGGTGGCCTGCGCCAGATCCAGAATCGGAATGGTATTCCCACGAATCTTCGCAATGCCGCGTACTGCCGGATGAGCATGCGGCAGTCGGGCCAGCTTCGGCGTCGGCATCACTTCGCAGACCTTGAAGACGTTGATGCCGAAAAGCTGCTCGCCGGCCAGGCGGAACAGCAGTAGCTCGAGCCGATTCTGACCGGCCAGATTGGTGCGTTGATCGACCGTTTCGAGAATGCTGTTCATGGTGTCCTTCAGCCTCTGCCAGACCTGATGCTCGCGGCAACGCTACCCGCGACATGACAATCGCTGTCATTGAACTACTGAATGGTATCGGCAGGCCGGCCCACGACTTGAGGACGCGCACGGACATGGTGCGGAGAAACAAACGCGCCGGAAGACCGGTTCTGGCACCCGTCTTGCTTCCCCTGCAGAAGCACTGGCCGGTTCCGGTCCCCGGCAGCGTTGCGCCGCCGGGCAGGCAGAACCACTGCCGAACCGGCACCGGGCCTTGCCGGATGAGCAAAACCGGTCTCCGGCGCAGACGCGAGAACAGGCCAGTTTTCCGTAATCAACGGCAATCGTTGCCGGAGGGAATTGCCTTGCACAGTCAAGCAGACCGTCAGAAACAGGTCACCGGCATGCGATGCTGCGCAGCATTCGTCAAAATGTCGACGTATCCGGTCCTGCTGGCACTGCTGGCCATCTCCTCCGTTGCAAACGCCGGCGGCATCCAGTCGCTGGACGATATTCGCGAGGCCATCGACCGCTACGCCATGGAACATCTGGTGCAGAACGCGGAGCGCGACACGGTCACCATCGGACGCCTCGATCCGCGGCTGCGGTTGCAGGAATGCGATCAGGACATCGAGGCGTTCCGGAATCCGGGCAATCGGCGCGGCGGCCGCAGCACGGTCGGCGTGCGCTGCCCGGGTAGTCAACCATGGACGATCTATGTCTCGGTTCAGGTTCAGAGCCATGCCAGCGCGCTGGCGTTGACCCGGGCCATGGGCCGGGGCGAACGCATCCAGGCCGGCGATCTGCGCGAGACCGAAATCAATGTCGCGGATCTGCCCCACGGGCACTACAGTGACCCGGAACGGCTGGTCGGCATGCAACTGCGGCGCTCGGTGCGCGCGGGCGAGGTTCTGAGTCCTTTGCTGGTGGAGGCTCCGGCGCTGGTCAACCGCGGCGAGACGGTGATTGTCATCGCGGCGGCCGGCGGCACCGAGGTCAGCATGCAGGGTGAAGCACTGGACAGCGGCGCACTGGGAGACCGGATCCGGGTCCGCAACAGCGTGTCGAAACGGGTGATCGAAGGTGAGATCATCGAACGAGGCCGTATCCGGGTCATGCTTTGATTCTTTCGAAAGAAAATTTGCAGATGACCGCTAAAGAAACCTGTGATGCGGTCGACATTCCCTTTAAGGAATGCACAAGGGGCAGATTGTTATGACCAATCCGATCAATAACGGCAGCAAACCGGCGCTGGATCGCAGCATCGGCGAACCCCAGCGCACCCGCGCCGATGGCGCGGGTGCCGATGCTGCCGGAAACCGTCAGGCCGAGAGCCGCCCGCAGGGCAGCGGTGACAGCGCCAGTCTGTCGCCGCGACTGCAGGCCGTACTCGATGGCATCCGGCAGACTCCGGATGTGGATCAGGCTCGGGTCGACGCTCTTCGCCAGCAGATTGCCGATGGCGACTATCCGCTGGATGCGGACAAGATCGCCAGTCGCATGATGGATCTGGAGCGCCTGCTTGAGCGGTGAGCAACACGCGAAAACCCTGACGACCCTGCCGCACCTGTTCCGGAACCTGGAGCAGGTGCTGGAAGCGTTGTGCCAAACGCTTGATGAAGAGCAGCGCTGGGCCATCCACCAGCCCACCGAACCGAATACCGCCCTGGTCGAGCGCAAGCTTGCCCTGTTGCAGTCTCTCGAGGCGCTGGATCAACAGCGTCAGCAACGCGTCACCGCCGCCGGACAGACCAACACACCGGCCGGCATGGACGCACTCCTCGCCAGCCTTGACGATCAGGATCTCACCGCCCAGTGGAAGGGTCTGCTGCAACAGTTACAGCGTTGCCAGGCATTGAACGAAACCAACGGCACGGTCATCCGGCAGGGCATCAATCGCAGCCAGCAACTGCTTGCAGCGCTGCGCGGTGAAGCGAATCCGGATCAGACCAACTACCAGTCCGATGGTAGTCGCCCGTCCACCGGCGGCCGGGAACTCGGCCGCGCCTGACACGGCGATCGGCGTCTCCTTACCTACCCGTCGTTGATCTGGATCGGATTGAAAGTCGCAGGACCGCGTATGGCATCCGAAGCCTCCTCCACGCTGGCCTCGATGGCACCCCCCTCCCGCTGCAGAATCGCGTCTTCCGCCGCCTCGTTCAGAATGGTGATGCTGATCCGCCGATTGATCGGACTCTCCGGATCCTCGCGGTTGAACAGCACACGATCGGCCAATCCCATGACCTGGACCACCCGATCACTGTCGGTGCCTCCCCGCAGCAAAGCCCGCCGGGCAGCATTGGCGCGATCCGCGGACAACTCCCAGTTGTCATATTCGCCATTGTTCGAGAAGCCGACGGCGTCGGTATGCCCGGTAATGGCGATGCGGTTGGGAACCGCGTTCAGGACTTCGGCGAACTCCCGCAGAATGTCCTCGGCATAATCACGGAGTGCCGCCGAGCCGAGATCGAACATCGGCCGATTCTTGCGATCCACGATCTGGATCCGCAATCCTTCCGGCGTAATGTCCAGGAACAGCTGGTCCTTGAACGGCTCCAGCGCCTGGCTCTTGCCGATGGCCTCCTCGAGCTGGACCTGCAAGGCTTCCAGCCGACGTTCGTTTTCCTCGCTCCAGCTTGCCGACCAGTCGGGCTGGTCGGCACGCTGCATGCCCCAGCCGGAGGTGCGCTCCATGACCGTGGCACCGTCGGAACGATTCTCCATCGGCACATTGCCCAGATCGAGGGCAACCTCGGAGCCACCCTCGAAATCGATCAACGATGGCGGTCCGCCACCCTGACCGGCCTCGACCATGGTCGGGTTGCGGAAATAATCGGCGATCCCCCGGCGCTGCGATTCGTCCATCGCCGTGACCAGCCAGAGGACCAGAAACATCGCGAACATTGCCGTCATGAAGTCGGCAAATGCCACCTTCCAGGAGCCACCGTGATGGCCGCCCTTCACCTTCTTGACGCGTTTGACGATGATCGGGCGTTGCTTTTCCTGCATGACCTAGTCCGTCCGCCCGTGCCCGGTAATCGCCGCACTGCACGCTGCCAGCCCCGGCAGAGCCCTCAGGCAGATGACATGGCCTGCGGCAAGTGCCATCAGGCAGTCCCCTCACCTTCCGGTTTCCGCCCCTTGACGTAGTCTTCCAGCTCGGAAAAGCCCGGCCGTTCCGCCTCGTACATGACCTTACGGCCGAATTCGATGGCCAGCACCGGCTTGTAGCCGTTGAGGATGGCGACGATGGTCACCTTGATGATGTGCAGAAACTTGGACTTCTCGCGAGCCTGGTGCTCGATCGCCGCCGATAGCGGCCCGACAAAGGAATAGCCGGCCAGAATGCCGAGGAACGTGCCGATCAGCGCCGCCGAGACCAGCGCCCCGATAGTCGCCACCGGGCCATCGATCGAACCCATGGCAATGACGATCCCCAGAATCGCCGCGATAACGCCGAAGCCGGGCAGCGCATCCGCAACGCGATTGACCGCATGGGCCGCCTGCTCCTCTTCCTCGTGCAGGGTCTCCAGTTCGTGCTCCATCAGGGCTTCCAGCTCATGGGGGTTCATGCTGCCACCGACCATCAGACGCAGATAATCCATCAGGAACTCCATCGCCTGGTGTTCCTTGGTGATGTTCGGATACTTCTGGAACAACTCGCTGTTTTCCGGATCATCGATGTCTGCCTCAATCGCCAGCAGACCTTCGCGCTGCGATTTCTGGAACAGCTCGTACAGCATCGCCAGCAGGTCCATGTAGGTTTCCTTGCTGTAGGGGGAGCCCTTGAATACCAGTGGTATGAAGGCGAAAACCTGCTTGACGATCTTGCTCGGATTAGCGATCAGGAAGCCGCCGAAGGCTGCGCCGAAGATGATCAGCAACTCGAACGGCTGCCACAGAATGGCCAGGTTGCCGCCATGAGCCATGTAGCCGGTGACCACCGAGAAGATCACTATGACGATGCCGGCCACGATCAACATGCGGTGATTCCTCCTGCCTGCGTAACTGGTTGCGCCGCGCCATCAGTCGGTCGCATGCTGTGGACGGACCCGGCCGGGCATAAACTCATACGAGCCTTAACGGCCGCATAACAAGAAACTGAAGCCGTGAGCCAATCTTTATGGACACGCGGCGTTCGGGCATGCCAGCAAACGGACAGCCAACAGACAGCCACCATGGATCAGCAACCTCTTCGAATGGGCGATTACGTCCGCCAACTGGGTGATATCGCTCTGCCCATTCAGGCCGGCACCCTGGAGACCCTGAAACGGATTGATGTCGAGGGGCTGACCAATACCGAACTTGCCACCATCATGTATCGCGATCCGGCGCTGTGCATCAGCCTGCTGGCGCGAGCCGCGTCCCTGCAGAAGCGTCCCGAGAATCGCATCGCCACGGTTGATCAGGCGATTCTTCTGCTGGGCACCCGCGGTAGCCTCCGCTGGGCGCTGGAGCAGCCGGTCGCGGAACAGCAACTCGGCCAGCACGATCTGCGTCTGTACATGGATTTCGTCGCCGACGCCATTCACGCCTCGTCGCAGGCCACGGCCTGGGCAACGTGGCGGCATGATGTTCTGCCGGCGGAGATTCGAACAGCCGGGCTGATTCGCCTGATCGGGCCCCTCGGCCTTCTGACCAGGCACCCGACGCTGTTACACCAGGTGCTGGAGGCCGAGGACGAGCATCCTTATAGCCGGCATTGCGCGGCGTACGCTGTGCTCGGCTTCACATTGAGCGAACTGAGTGCCGGTCTGATTCAACACCTCAAGCTACCCATCGGGGCGCTGGAGCAACTGCTGCCGGACCGCATCGAAGGGCGGCGCATGCTGGGGCTCAGTCTGGCAGCCTCGCTGACGGATCTGAGCATCCTCGGCCCCCATCATCCGGATGTGAAGACCGTGATCGAGGCGATCGCCCGCTACAACGGCATGCACATCGCCCTGATGCTGCAGGACATCGGTATTCATGCCCGGGAAGCCGCCGCCCACCCCTGCGCCGGACACGTTCCGTGGCGCTGGCTGTGCCAGCCGCCTTCAGCCCTGGTGGACAATGCGCCCCGGCAACTGCCCGGAAAGCTCTGTCTGGCGCCACGCAAGGACATGGCGGAGCGCCTGATGGCGCTCTGCCGAAAGCCGCCGAATGAGCGCGCCGAGCAGGAACTGGCCCTGAAACACTCCCACACCGAACCGGTCGACAGCACGATCATGCTGGCCCTGAAGGCGCTGCATCACGGTCTCGGTCTGGCCCGGGTCATCTACTTCCGGCCGGATGCCGCGGACGAGAGCATCCGGCCCTACATCACCCTGGGTTGCAATGGCAATCCATTGCTGCCGGAGCTGGCCCTGACGGTTGTTTCCGGCTCGCGCCTGCGGTCGTATCTTCGCGATGGGCGCTGGATGAAACTGGATACCGCACACCTGCATGACCTGCTCGGCGTGATTCACCACACCTCACACCGTCTTTTCTTCTGCGATCACGCCCTGATCGCACCGATCCGCAGTCCGGACGGGCTCCAGGGCATGCTGTATGCCGATCAGGGCAGCAACGACTGCCTGCTGCACGAAACGGCGGTGCAGGGATTTCCGGCGGTCTGCGATGCACTGGAGAGCGGCTTCAGCCACCTGCATCTGCCGGAAACACTGTCACTGAATTGACATGATCCCGTCATGTCCCGGCAACCGCACGCGGACATCCTTGCGCTCAACGCTACCCAGGAGACGCATCATGGCCCGCAAATCCCCGGTTGAACTGCATCGCATCGCGCTGTCCCTGCACGGACGAGGGCATGCCCCCTCGCTGATCGCCGACATGCTCGGACTGCACCCCGGCGCCCTGCGCAACTGGCTGTCGGAACAGGCCAGTCGGAATGACAGGACAGGCACACCGGTAACGGGTTCATCACGCTCGCGCGCCTGAGCGAATTCGACAACGGATCCGCGCCTTCCGTCGCAACCCGAACTGCAGCGAACTATCCGTGCCCACCGGGCTCTACTGCGATATGATCGGTCAACCGGTCACAGGCGAAAAACGCTCACTCGGCTCTTCCTGCCGACGCGCTCCGCCTTTTCCTCCGCTCAAAAGCCCGCCCGGGCCGAACAGAGGTTGCTCGCAATGGAGTTGGATCCGCTTCTCATTTCCCGCATCCAGTTCGCGTTCGTCGTCTCTTTCCACATCATTTTCCCGGCTTTCACCATCGGTCTCGCATCGTTCATCGCGGTGCTGGAAGGTCTCTGGTTCAAGACCGGCAACCCGGTCTACCTGCGACTCTCGAAAATGTGGATCAAGGTCTTCGCCGTCTCCTTCGGCATGGGCGTGGTCTCCGGCATCGTCATGTCGTTCCAGTTCGGTACCAACTGGAGCGAACTCTCGTACGCCTCGGCCAACTTCCTCGGGCCAATCCTGAGCTACGAAGTGGTGACCGCGTTCTTCCTTGAAGCAACCTTCCTCGGGGTGCTGCTGTTCGGCCGTAGCAAGGTCCCCCAGGGCATGCATCTGTTTGCCGCCATCATGGTTGCGGTAGGCACTTTCATATCCTCTTTCTGGATCCTGTCCGCGAACAGCTGGATGCAGACCCCGGCCGGTATCGAACTGATCAACGGTCGGGTCGAAGTGGTGAGCTGGCTCGAAGCCATCTTCAACCCGTCATTCCCTTATCGCTTCGCGCACATGGTGCTGGCGGCGTTCCTCACCACCGGCTTCTTCGTCATTGCCGTGAGCGCCTGGTACCTGCTGATCAACAAGTCGCGCGAATACGCCAAGATCATGTTCTCCATGACCCTGTGGCTGGTTGTCGTGATGGCCCCGCTGCAGGTGCTGGTCGGTGACATGCACGGCCTCGACACGCTGGAACACCAGCCGGTCAAGGTGGCGGCAATGGAGGGCAACTGGGAAACCGGTACTCGCGTGCCCCTGCTGTTGTTCGCCATCCCCGACCAGGCTGCGGAGAGCAACCGGTTCGAGGTCGGTATTCCGGGCCTTGCCAGCTTCATCCTGAAGCATGATCTGGATGGCGAGGTTCCGGGGCTGAAGGACTGGGCGCCGGAAGATCGACCGCATGTGGCGACCGTGTTCTGGTCGTTCCGCGTGATGGTCGGTATCGGCATGCTGATGGTGCTTGTGGCCGGGCTCAGTCTGGTGCTGCGCTGGCGCGGCACCCTGTACGAGAATCGCGCCTTCCTGCGGCTGTGTACCTTCATGATGCCGCTGCCCTTTATCGCGGTCCTGGCCGGCTGGATCACGACCGAGATGGGTCGTCAACCCTGGGTGCTGTACGGCCTCATGCGGACCGAAGACGCGATCACGCCGTCGCTGACGGGAGGTGTGGCGCTGACGTCGCTGATCGTGTTCATCGTCGTCTATGCCGTCATCTTCGTCGCGGGTGGCTATTACATCAGTCGAATCCTGGTCGGCGGACCGGAAAAGGAAGACACACCGCTGGACGAGCTTCCGGAGCACAGGCGCCGTCCGTCGCGACCGATGTCGGCGGCTGACAGCCCCCTGTGACGATGCCCCTAGCATTCGGAGTGAATTGATCATGGACGGACAATTGTTTGACCTGACCCTGATCTGGGCGGCCATTATCGCCTTCGGCGTCTTCATGTACGTGCTGATGGACGGATTCGACCTGGGCGTCGGCATCCTCTTCCCGTTCGCGCCGAACGAGGAGGCCCGGGACATCATGATGAATACCGTCGCACCGGTCTGGGACGGCAACGAGACCTGGCTGGTGCTCGGCGGGGCCGGGCTGCTCGGCGCTTTTCCGCTGGTCTACTCGGTCGTACTCCCGGCGGTCTATCTGCCGATTCTGATCATGCTGGCGGGGCTGATCTTCCGCGGCGTGGCCTTCGAGTTCCGCTTCAAGGCCAAGGATTCCAAGTGGCTGTGGGATATCTCGTTCACCGTCGGCTCCATGGTTGCAACCTTTGCCCAGGGGCTGGTCCTCGGCAGCTTCATTCAGGGCTTCGAGGTGGAAGGCACCCGTTTCGTCGGCACGCCATTCGACTGGGCCACGCCGTTCGCCCTGATGACCGGCTTCGGCCTGATGGCCGGCTATGCGCTGATCGGTGGCTCCTGGGTCATTCTCAAGACCGAAGGTGAAGTCCGCGACTGGGCCTATCGCGTCGCCCCGGTGCTGCTGGGACTGGTGCTGCTGTTCATCGCCGTCGTCAGCCTGTGGACACCGCTGATGCGCGAAGCCATCGCCGAGCGCTGGTTCTCGACACCGAATCTGTTTTATTTCCTGCCAGTGCCGGTGGTAACCGGGCTGATCACGCTGCTGATGATCAAGGCGCTCCGCGACCGGGCTGACTATCTGCCGTTCCTCTGCTCGCTCGGCCTGTTTGCCCTTTGCTATTCCGGCCTTGCCATCAGCCTGTGGCCGAACGTTATCCAGCCCGACATCAGTCTCTGGGATGCCGCCGCATCGCCGGGTTCGCAGCTGTTCCTGCTGCTCGGCGTGCTGTTCATCATCCCGTTTATCCTGGTCTACACGAGCTGGACCTACTGGGTATTCCGCGGCAAGGTCACCAGAGATTCCGTGGGCTATCACTGAACCGGTCTGCGCACTGCGTCGGGGGCTCTCCCGACGCAGTGCGCGGGGCCCTGACTGATTCCCGGTTCTGCATGCGAATGGATCGGGACTTCCCTGGTCCGCAGCCTGCGACACCACTCCGACCACCCGCTGGACTCTGATGCAGGCACCTCCGCAAAGCGATAGCCGCTGGCTGTTTTCACGGATCACACCGACCAGCCGTCGCCTGCTGCTGCTGGCCACCGGTGGCGGTCTGGTTGCAGGCTGGCTGGGCATCCTGCAGGCCGGCCTGATCGCCTGGCTGGTCTACGCCACGCTGGTCATCGGTGCCGAACCGGCCACTCTCGCGACGGTCTTCGGCCTCTGGTTGCTGAGCATCCCGCTGCGCAGCGCCGGTCTGTCCCTGCGCGATCAACTGGCACTGAAAGCCTCCCTGTCCATTCGCGAGCACCTGCGTCGGGACCTGATTCACGACACCCTGGAACTGGGCCCGGTGGGCGTCGCGCATTTCGGCAGTGCTCGCGCCGGCTCCGTGCTGCTGGATCAGCTTGATGCGCTGGAAGGCTACTTCGCACGCTTCCTGCCCCAGTGCCTCCTGGCTCTGCTACTCCCGCTGAGCATCATCGTGGTCGCGTTCTGGCTGGACTGGCTGGCCGCCCTGCTGCTGCTGTTCGCCCTGCCCCTGATCCCGCTGTTCATGGCCCTGGTGGGCATGGGCGCGGAAAGCATCAACCAACGGCAGTTCCAGGCTCTGGAACGTCTCGGCAGCTTCTTTCTCGATCGTCTGCAGGGCCTGGAGACACTGCGCCAACTGGGGCGCGGCGGAGAAACGCGCGAGGCCATGCGCGAGAGCACCGACAACTACCGCCAGCGCACCATGGCCGTGCTCCGGGTCGCCTTTCTGTCTTCGGCGGTCCTCGAGTTCTTCAGTGCCGTGGCCATCGCCATGGTGGCCATCTATGTCGGCCTCGGCCTGCTCGGATATCTGACCCTGGGACCGGCAGGAGATCTGACGCTGTTCAGCGGGCTGTTCGTGCTGCTGCTGGCACCGGACGTGTTCGCACCCCTCCGGGAACTGGCACAGCATTATCACGACCGGGCGGCAGCGCTCGGCGCCGCCCGCGGCTTGCGCGATCTGCTCGACCAGCCCGCGACGGTCGTGGCGCGCCCGAGCAAGGGCCTCGGTGCGATTCGACAGGCACCGGAAGTCCGTGTGAATGGCCTGACCGTAACCTATCCGGGCGGCGACGCGCCGGCGATCCGGGATCTGTCGTTCCGGGTGGGCGCCGGGAGCAGCCTGCTGCTGACCGGCCCCAGCGGCGCCGGCAAGACCAGCGTCCTGCTCGCCCTGCTGGGACTGCTGCAGCCCAGGGAAGGCACCATCCTGCTGGGCGCCCACCGGATTGCAGAGTATGCACCCGGCAGCATCGAAAGCGGCAGCGCCTGGCTGGGACAGAACCCTCGCCTGCTCCCCGGCAGCCTGCGCGACAACATCCTGCTGGGCCGCCCGGATGCGTCCACGGATGCAGTCACGGACGCGGCTGCGAGAGCCGGTGTATTACGCTTTGCCGACAGCCTCCCCGATGGCCTCGACACCGTCATCGGTGAACGCAGCGCCGGCATCTCCGGCGGCGAGGCCCAGCGCGTGGCGCTGGCGCGCCTGCTGCTCAAGCAACCCGGCCTCGTGATTCTCGACGAGCCCACGGCGCGTCTCGATCCGGAAAGCCGCGCCATCATGCTGGCAACGCTGGAGACACTTGCCGGGCAGTGCACGATGATTGTCGCCAGCCACAATCCCGAGCAGTTCGCATGGATCGACCAGCGACTCGCGCTGGGCGGAGAGCCGGCGGCATGAGCGATCTTTTCTACTTCCTGCGACTGCACGGCAAGCGGTTGCCATGGCTGATGGCGGGCCTCGGGCTGATGCTGGCCTCGGCACTGGCCGGCATCGGTCTGCTGGCGCTGTCGGGCTGGTTCGTCACTGCAACCGGACTCAGCGGCCTGCTGATGGCCGCCGGCGTCGCCATCACGCTCGACATCTATCGCCCCGGCGCAGGCATCCGGGCCTTCGCCGTCGGCCGGGCGGTGACCCGTTACGGCGAGCGACTGATCAATCATGAAGCGGTCCTGCGGACCCTCGCGGACCTCCGGCTCTGGGTGCTGGACAGTCTGCTGCTGCAACCGTCGACGAAGCTGGCGATGTTGCGTGATGGCGAATTGCTGAACCGCATCACCACCGACGTCAGCGCCCTGGATCAGCTGTTCCTGCGGCTGCTGGCGCCGACCCTGGTGGCCATCCTGGCGCTGCTCGCGGCCTTCGCCTTCATCGCCTTCTGGACACCACTGCCGGCCTTGCTGGTGGCCGGACTGCTGTTGTCGACCACCCTGCTGTGCATCCTGCTGCTGGTGCGTTACGGCGCACTGCCCGGGCGGAATCTGGCCCACGGCCAGAGCCGCCTCCGCCAGCAACTGATCGGGCTGCTGGATAACCTGACCGAACTGCGGCTGTTCGACCCGGCCCATCGCCAGGCGAATCAGATCCTCGATCTGGGCGCGGAGACCGCACGGCGACGTCTGCAGCTCGGGCAACAGACCACGATTGCCGACTGTCTGCTGCTGACCGCCTCGCAGCTTGCCGTCTGGCTGATGATGCTGCTGGGCCTCGGACTGTATGGCGCCGGCATCATCAACGGACCGGTGCTGGTGATGCTGGTGCTGGCGGTTTTCTCGCTGGGCGAGATCCTGAGACCGCTGCCCGTGGCCTGGCAACAGATCGGACGCCTGATCTGGAACGCACAGCGGTTGCGTTCGTTGCAGGCCGACCCGATACCGCAGCTCGATACAACAGCCGCAACGGCCCAGTGCGATGCGGCCGTGAAACTCGATGGCGTCTGGTTCCGCCACCGCACCGGTCAGCCCTGGTGCCTGCAGGACGTCTCGCTCCGCATCGAGCCCGGTGAACACATCGGCATCATGGGCCCCAGCGGCAGCGGCAAGAGCACGCTGTTCCAGTTGCTGCAGGGTGACCTGGCACCCTGCCGGGGCCGACTTCACGCCCCGTTTGGCCCGCGGTCCGGCACGACGGGGCGCGGTGATCCGCCGGGTATCGCCGTGCTCGGCCAGCGTACCGTGCTGTTCCAGGGGAGCATTGCCGATAACCTGCAACTGGCGGCCCCCGAGGCTGACAGCGAGGCCCTGTGGCAGGTGCTGGAAGAGGTCGAGCTTGCGGGACTGATCGATAGCATGCCGCGGGGTCTGGACAGCTATCTCGGGCCCGGAGGTCGCGGCCTCTCGGGCGGACAGGCCCGGCGCCTGGCGATGGCCAGAACGCTGCTCGTGCCTGCCGGACTGTTGCTGCTGGACGAACCCGCCGAGGGACTGGACCGGCAGCAGGGAATGCGGATTCTCGAGCGTCTGGCCGCAAACCGCCGCGAGCAGACGATTATCGCCATCGCCCATGACCGGGATCGACTGCCGCCGACAGATCGTATACTCGTATTACGTGACGGCTCCCTGATGGACACCTGAAAATGACTGGTAGGATCCTGGTCCTGTTGTGCTTATCCATTGCTCTGGGGGCCGTGAACGCGCCGGTCCTGAGCGCGGACGATGACTATCAGTCCCTCTGGGAGGCCCTGACAGGCGGCGGTCATGCCGTGCTGATGCGTCACGCCACGGCCCCGGGTGACGACAACATTTCGCCCGACGATCTGAGCGACTGCAGCCAGCAGCGGCAGCTGTCCGAGCAGGGCTGGGACGAAGCACGACGCATGGGCGCCCTGTTTCGTCGCAACGGGCTCGAAGATGTCCCGGTATACACCAGCGAATACTGCCGCTGCCGGCAAACGGCCGAGGCGCTGGCACTGGGCGAGGTAACGCTGCTGCCGGCGCTGAACCGGTTTTTCTACGAGCGGGAACTGGCCGATGAAAGACTGGCGGCCGTGACGTCGAAACTGCGCGAGCACGCCGACGGTCCGTCCATCATTCTGGTGAGCCACAGCCTGACGATTTACAACCTGACCGGCCAACGGATCGATTCCGGGGACATGCTGATCGTGCACCAGCCGAGCTACGGCAAGCTTGAAGTCGTCGGACGCATCAGCGCAGGGATCGGCAGTCGCTCCTATGGTCCGTCAGCGCCCTGATCATTTGACCCCGATTCCGTGATGCTGCACCCGCTCGACATGACCTCGCGGCCGGAATCGACGACCCGCCGGTTCCTCGCCGGGCGTGATCTCCCGACAGGCGGAAAGGTCAGGCCGGAGCATCTGATTCCCCCTCTCCCGCGGGCGGGAGCGGCGCCGGGAAGGGGATCCCGAACAGGACCGCATAGAGCAGCGGCACGACCAGCAGCATGAGCAAAGACGCCAGCGCCAGCCCGAACATGATGGCGATGGCCATGGGCGCCCAGAAAGGTCCGGAAAGAGCCAGCGGCAGCATGCCGAGCACCGTGGTGGCAGCCGCCAGGAGCACGGGCCGCACGCGGCTCACCGCTGCCTCGACCAGGGCATGATGCGCATCGTCGGATCGCTCCATCTCCAGGTCCACCTGCTCCACCATGACGATCGCGTTCTTGATGATCATGCCCGACAGGCTCATCAGCCCAAGGACGGCCATGAAGCCGAGAGGCTGCTTGAACAGCAACAGGCCCGCGCTCACTCCCACCACCCCCAGCGGCACCATGAGCAGGATGATCAGTGAGCGACGGTAGCTGTTGAACTGCGCCATCAGCACCAGGGCCATCAACCCCAGCACCACCGGCACCGGCTGCAAAACGCCGCGTTGCGCTTCCAGGGACTTCACGGGCTCACCGTCCCATTCGATACGGTAGCCTGGCGGCAGGTCCAGATCCTGAGCCAGCCGCCGAAGATCGGGAAGCACCTCGTGAGCAATGACGTCCGGCAGCAGATCCATCTGCAGGGTCACGCTGCGTTCGCGGTCCATGCGCCAGATGGAGGCGTCATCCCAGACCACCGAGACGTCGGCCACCTGCAACAGGGGAACCGGGCGGTGACCCTGCTCCGGCCAGATCACCATCGTCTCCACCTGGGTGGGGTCGGTGCGATCCTCCAGGGGAAAGCGCCACATGATGGGAATGCGCTTGTCATCCTCAAGGTAGACACCGATGGACTGACCGGCAAAGGCGGTTGCCAGAGCCTCGGAGATGGCGGCACTGGAGACATTGGCCCGAAGTGCACGTTCCTGGTCAACGTCCACCTGGAATTGCGGCGTCCTGTCCCGCCAGTCCAGGCGCACATGGTCCAGGCGGGCGTCATCTGCCAGCATCTCCCGCCCCTGCTCGGCCACGCGCCGGAGGGTGTCACGTTCGGGACCGATGATGCGCATCTCGATGGGATATCGCACCGGATCCCCCAGTTGCATCGGCCGCACCCGGGGTTCGCCATCCGGAAAACGCTGATTCATGAAAGCCCGGGTGGCTGCCATCATGGCATCCAGATCATCGACGGCCTCCAGGTTGACCAGGATTTGTCCGAAGGCCGCGTTGGGATTCTCGGGCAGCATCGGCAGATAGAACCGCGGCGCTCCTTCGCCGATAAAGGCGGTCGCGGATTCCACCTCGTCCCGCCCCTGCAGCCAGTCTTCGATGACGGCCATGTCCTCGGATGTCTGACTGATGCGACTGCCCTCCGGCAGCCAGTAATCCACCATGAACTGGGCCCTCTGGGCGGGAGGGAAGAAGATCCGTGGCACCAGCATGAAACCGACAATCGAGATCACCAGCAGTCCGGCAACGATCCCCATACCGGTGCGGCGCCAATGCAGCACCCCGCCCAGCAGTCGGCGAAAACCGCGGTAAAGGCGCCCCCCGTACGGATCAGTGCGCTCGCTGCCCTCGATCGGCTCCTTGAGCCAGCGATGACACATCATCGGCGTGACGGTTATGGCCAGCAACCAGCTGAGCAGCAGAGAAAAACCGACCACCCAGAACAGCGAGTTGGTGAATTCCCCGGTAGCGGTATCGGTGAGAGCGATCGGTGAGAAGGCCAGGACGGCGATCAGAGTCGCCGAAAACAGGGGCCAGGCGGTCTCGCCCACGGCCTCCCGGGACGCCTGCAGGCGATCCAGCCCACGCTGCATCTTCACGAAGGTGAGCTCGGCGACCACGATGGCATTGTCCACCATCATGCCCAGGACGATCACCAGTGCCCCCAGCGAGACCCGGTGCAGGTCGATTCCCGTCACCCACATCGCAATGAAGGTGGCCAGGATGGTGAACGGTACGCCGGAACCGACGATCATCCCCGTGCGAAAGCCGAGGGCGAGGAGCAGGACTGCGATCACGATAACAACTGCCGTCAGCAGATTGATCATGAACTCGCTCACAGCCACCTGCACCTCGCGGGGCTGGTTGGCGATGATGCCGAAGGTCATGCCCACGGGCAGGCTGGATTCGATCTGCGACAGGTGCTCGCTGATCCGGTCCCCCAGGTCAACCACGTTCACGCCCTGGGTCGGGACGATGCCGATGGCCAGGGCCTCCTGCCCGCCATGGCGCAGCAGGGTCTGGGGTGGATCCGAGAAGCCCCGCCGCACCTCTGCGAAATCGCGCAAATACACAAGGTTGCCGGTCACCGGACTGCGAATGGAGAGACTGCGGATCTCCTCCAGAGATTCGAACACGCCACTGGCAAAAATACGCACCTGCCGGGGCCCCATCTCCACGAACCCGGACGGATCAACCACATTCTGACGGTTCAGGGCCTGGACCACCTGGTGCGGCGTGAGGCCCATCTCGGCGATTTTCTCCCGGGAGGTCTCCACGAACACACGCTCACCCTGCTGGCCGAAAAGTTCGACCTTGGCCACACCCGGCACCCGCAGCAATTTCCTGCGCACGTCATCGGCGACACGGTCGAGAACGTCATAGGCGTAGCCCTCACCGGTGAGCGCGATCAACAGGGCGAAGACATCGCCGTAATCGTCATCCACGAAGGGCCCTCGCACCCCCGCGGGCAGTTCGAGCGCCGCCTCGTTCACCTTGTGGCGCAACTCATCCCAGATCTGCCGCAGATTTTCGGCATCATGACCCTCCTGGATGTCGACGAAGATCACCGACACCCCGTCCCGGCTCTGGGACTGCACCTGGTCCAGTTCGCCCAGTTGCTGGATCTTGAGTTCAATGCGCTCGGTCACTTCCTGCTCTACGCGCAGCGCCCGCGCACCCGGATACTCGGTGTAGACCACAGCCGTACGCACCGTGAATTCCGGATCCTCGAGTTGACCCAGTTGCGTGTAGCTGAAGATACCCACGAACACGATCAGGGCCACGAGAAAGCCCATCAGGCGGCCGCGCCGGATAGCCCAGACGGCGGCATTCATCGGCGCGCTCCCCGCATCTCTTCCTCGGTCAGCACCCGCACCGTCTGCCCCTCTCTCAGGTGCTGAACGCCGGCCGTGACGACACGCTGCCCTGCATGCAGATCCCCGCGGACGCGCACCCCGTCACGCTCCAGCGGACCCAGGCTCACCGGCCGGCGCGTCACGCTCTCGCCGGCTTCTTCCATGATCCAGATGTGCGGCTGGCCCTCATGATCGAAGACCGCCGTCATGGGCACCATGAAATAGCCCTGCCCGTCGGATTCCGGCAGTCCGGCCCGAAAATCCAGGCGGGCGGTCATGCCGGGCAGAATGCTCTGGTCCGTGTTGTCCACCACGATACGCACCGGGTACGTTTGCGTATCCTCGTCCACGTCCACGCCCACGGCCCGCACGCGCCCCTCGTACGTGCGGCCCAGGGCCGCGAAGTGGACATCCACGGCGATGAGCCGGTCCCGCTGCACCACCAGCGTCTCGGGCACGCCGACGCGCAATTCGATCTCGTCGAGATCGTCCAGAACAAAGACCACCCGCTCCGGACTGACCTGCTCGTGGGGTTCGATGTTGCGGCGGGCCACGTAAGCGTCGAAAGGTGCCCGCAGCACCGTGTCCTCGAGGGCGGCCCGGGCGGTAGCCAGACTCTCGCGGGTCGCGTCACGCCGACCCTGAGCCTGGCGGAAGGCCGAACGCAATCCATCGAAATCGGCGCGACTGATGGTCCCGTCCTGTACCAGATCCTGACCGCGTCGGTAATTGACCTCGGCCTCCTCCAACTGCCCCTCGGCGGCCTCCAGTTGCCCCTCAAGTTCACGCGCCTTGAGTCGGTAATCCCGATCATCCAGCCGGGCCAGCACCTCATCCCGGATGACCCGGTCGCCCAGATCCGCACGCACCGAAAACACCTGCCCGGGCACGCGAAAGGCCAGGGCCGTGCGTTCGGCGGCCTCAGCGCGAGCACTGAACGTGCGGGAGGTCATGTTCTCGGGGGACTGAAGGGTAAGGGCCAGAACCGGGCGATCGGACGGCTCCTCGCGCATTTCCGCAGGTTGATCACAGGCAACCAGTAGCAGAATAGCGATCAGGAGCAGCCCAAGGCGCCAATGAGGATTTCTGAAAGCCATGGCGTGACTCGGCATAGACAACATCCTTTTGCTGCATCGCAATATATCCGGCGTTGCGACAAAAGGCCATCCTGAAGGCCGCTTCACTGCCCACCGAGAGCCACTATCATGGAATCTGTAGTGTTCAGGTTAATCGTAGTGCATATCTGTCTGCTGCAACGGTGCCTGCCGAACAGGCGCCTCGCCTCCGGAACCGTTTTCAGGGTGGCGCCTGGTCTTGCCGGCGTCTGAATTGCGGCTCCGACATCGATCTCGAGACCGGTTCGATCCGCGGCGCGAACGCGCGAACAGATCAGCGTCTCCCTTGAAAATTTCGGAACATCGACGAAACCCGTTCCCGGGGCCTGTGCTCGGGAATTGCCAGGGACGGACAGCCGCATGCACCCGCTACACGCTCTGCTCCTCGGCCTCGTCCTCGCGGCAACCGCAGCCCTCCCCGGCGAGGTTGTTGCCGAGGACACCACGCTGATCCTCGAGTACGAAAACGATCTGTTCGCCGGCGATGACCGCTGGTATACCAATGGCGTGCGGGCCACCTGGATGCGCACCAGCCGCCCATGGCGCCATCATGACCTGATCACCCTGCTAAGCGATCTCGCCCCGCTGATCGATTCCGGACGACCTGTCAGCTACGGCCTCTCGCTGGGCCAGAACATGTACACACCGAAGGACATCACGGACCCGGATCCCCCGGATGACGACCGGCCCTATGCCGGTTGGCTTAACGCCAGCGCGGGCCTGGGCCAATTGCGCAGTGCCAGCCTGACCCGGTTGGCGGTCACTGTTGGCGTGATCGGTCCCGCCTCGCTGGCGAAACGCACTCAGAAGGAGGTACACCGGCGCATCGGCTCGAATGTGCCCAGAGGCTGGAGCACCCAGTTGCGTAACGAGCCCACACTGATGGTGAGCGTCGAGCGGATCGAGCGTCTCTGGGAGACAAGCCCCGTCGACGGTTGGGGCGCCGACCTCAACGGCCATCTGGGGATCGCCCTGGGCACACCCTTCACGCTGGCCGGTACCGGGCTGACCATGCGACTGGGACGATACATGCCCAATGACTTCTCTCCTCCCCGCATCCAGCCCGCCTTTCCCGGTTCCATGCGCTTCGTTCCGGCAGAGCGCTGGGGCTGGTACGTCTTCACCGGCGTCGATGGCCAGGGCCGCGCCCGGGACGTCTTCCTGGATGGCAATACCTATCGACGCAGCCGGAGCGTATCCCGCAAGCCCTGGGTGGGCGAGATCATCGTCGGCCTGGCGGTGGCCAATCAGCGGGCCCGCCTGGCCTATACGCACGCCTTCCGCAGCCGGGAGTTCAAGGGGCAACCGGAGGGCGCCGAGTACGGATCACTGAGCCTCAGCGTGCACTGGTAGCGGCTGCGGCCGCCGATAATGCGCCCCTTTTGGCGGCTCATGAGTCAGCACTCGTATCACCCCTGCTGCAAGCGAAAGGCCAGCCGGGCGCCGGGTATGATGCCGGCAATGGCCAGAAAACTACTCAACGCCAGAGTGGAAAAGCCGGTCAGTCCCTGTCCCAGCGTGCAACCGAGGGCGAGTACGCCGCCGAAGCCCATCAGAAGGCCGCCGATGATGGCTTTGCCGAACTCGCCGGTCGACCGGAAACCCCGCCACCGGAAACGGTCGGTGAGCAGTGCCATGGCAAGACTGCCCGCGACGATGCCATAGACGACAACCGTGCCGAACTGCAGACGCGTACCGGAGGAAAGCATCAGATATTCCAGGCTGTTGCTGATGGGCACGACAAACGTCAGTGAGGTCAGTTGCCGGAGATCGACGTCGTGACCACCGAACACGCCGGTGATCCACCACCCCGCCGGAACCAGCGTCCCGATGACCAGACCACCAGACCAGTCGCGGGGAGCCATGTCCTTCAGGTTGGGCCGGAGTAACGCCACCAGCACCACGATCAGTATGCCGGTGGCGATGACGGTGGCTGCCATGGGGAGCAGTCCGGCCAGCATCAGACCTTCGGGCAGTGTTGTGCCGGGCAGCGGCAGGCGTGCGGCATCCTCCAGCCGGATGCGCAATGGTGCGACCACCCCCGTAAGGGTCATCCCGGCAGCTATACCCAGTGAGAGCAGCACTACCAGCGAGCGCAGGCTACCCTCGCCCAGCAGCACCAGTGAGCGGGTGCCGCAGGCGTTGGCCAGGGTCATGCCCAGACCGAACAGCATGCCCCCCAGCGGCACCATCGCGATGGAAACGGATTGATCGGTGTAATGGGTGTCGTTGAGGTTCACATAGCCGACAACATGCAGCAGCTGACTCCCGGTAAGGGCAACGAGCATGGCGACGATGAAGCCTCCCAACCGGCCGCGATGGCCTCCGGACCACCAGTCCAGCAGCCCGCCCACAGCGCAGAAGCGGCTCCACTGACCGATGACGCCATACACCATTCCGAGCAGAGCCCCGCCCCACAGGACCGCCCTGGCCGGGTCGGATACCAGTTCAATCATCACGCTTTACAACCTGTTCCCACGGCTCGGGTCAGATGCCATTCATGGGGCACACGAACAGACGCGAGAAGCAAGCGAAGAACATCTCGCCTGGCCCGGGCGTCTGCGCTGCATCAGCGAAGCTGCGCAAGGCAGTCCGCGCCGCGATCCCGAATGGGCCGATTGAGGTTGCCCGCTGACCTGGCAGGTCGCCCCGCACCGCGGAGACGGCCCTGGAGACGAACACGCTTTTCGGACAACGATTTACCGTGATTCCGTCGCAAGCGACGGGCATACTGGAGCGGCACTTGAGCAAGCGCTGAATGATCCGCACGCCTGCATTGGAGTCCGTATTGGAAACGCTGAAAATATTCGCA
>PXAT01000141.1 GCA_003565775.1 Ectothiorhodospiraceae bacterium
GCTGCCAATCCCTGTGCTGCGAACCCCTGTGCGGCCAATCCTTGCGCGGCCAACCCGTGTGCCGCGAACCCCTGCGCAGCGGCGGAGCCGGCGGAATCATCAGGCTTTGAACGGGCTCTGGCCACGGCACGACCGATGCCTGCCTGCGCGACAGGCCATGGCCTGCAGGCCAGTGGCACCGAGTAATCCGGTCTCCGGGGTCGCCGTCCTGGCGACCCCGGGTGTCGTGACATTCCTACAGCCGGAGGGGAAACCATGAACCAGGTCCAACAGACCGCGGCACATTCGGGACCGCAAGCCGGCCCGCCCGCTGCGAACACTCAGACGGCCCTTGCGGAGCCGTCGGCTCCCGACCTTGCTCGCCTCCCTGGCGAGCAGATCCATCGCATGCGCGAAGCGCTGGAAGAAATGCTTCGCTGCCAGGAGGCACTGAAACGCGGCGGACTGAACCTGGTCGGTGAGGTTCTGAAAGGCCAGGGCACCTTCTACCGGGATGCGCATTATCCGGACAAGGACGTTTACGACGGGCGCAGCCACTCGCAGTACTACTACCATGCCCACCGAAAAGGGGAACATGGCCATTTCCACACCTTCATGCGGGCCGCAGGCATGCCGTCCGGTTGCAAGCGGGCACCTTGGCCGCACGCCGAAAAGGACTGGCCCGCCGGCCAGGACGCCATCAGTCACCTGATTGCCGTGTCCATGGACCGCCACGGTGAGCCGCTGGGGCTGTTCACCACCAACCGTTGGGTCACCGGCGAAACCTGGTATCCCGCGACGGACGTCATCAGCATGCTGGATCATTTCCGCATCGATCATGCGTATCCGTCCTGGCCCCTGAATCGGTGGCTGACCGCACTGATGATCTTGTACCGCCCGCACATCGAGATCCTGCTGGCGCACCGGGACCGCGCTGTTCGTGCCTGGCAAAGCCGCTATCCGTTGCAGGACGCGCTGGAAGACCATGGTCTCGAGACCATCGGCACACTGCCCATCGATCTGGACGCAATCGGGGCGCAACTGAGGAGGCTGACGGATGGTACCGCCCGTCGCTTCGGTTAACGCGAGACCCGACACGTCGTACCCGGTGGAAGAATTCGCGGAAGGCAAGGCGAAAGGACTATGCTGTAGTGGCTTCGAGTCGAGTCAAACTCACCCACCGCGACGCAGGGTTCGACCCATGGTCACCGAAGCCATTCCGGAGGACGGCCTCGTCTGGCTGAAAGCGCTGCCGGAGCCATGTTTCCTGATAGAAACCGCCAGCGGACGCATTCTGCAGGCCAGCCTCGCCGCTTCCGAGATGCTGCACTATTCTCACGCGGAACTGTTGTCACTGACGGCCCAGGACCTGCACCCCTTCGAAATGCGGAATTTCGGGGGCTTCGTCAGGAGTGTGCTGCGTCAGGGGCAGGCGGAGATCTGCGGGCTGACCTGTCGGACAAGCGACGGCCGGTTTCTGCCCGCGACCATCAACGCACGACGCCTCCAGATCGGCCAGCAGATCTGTCTGCTGGCCATCGCCAGACCGGAAGGACCCGGTCACGCACGCCACCCGGAGACCGCTGTCCAGGGTCTGGCCGATCCGCGCGAGGAACTGGCAAGGACCCGGTACCTGTTGCACCACGCACCGGAAAACATTCTGTGGATCCGTCCCGACGGCACGATCATCTACGCCAACCAGACCATGGCCGACGCCCTCGGAGAGAGCTGCAGCGAGCTCGAAAGAAAACGCATCTGGGAGATCGACGGTGATCTCGACGAACCCACCTTCCTGGCCCAGATCGGCGTTTTCCGGGAACGCAGGCGGATGCGTTTCGATCGCTCACTGCGCCGCAGCGACGGCACGATCTTCCCGGTTTCGGTCACGATGCAACTGCTGCAGGACGGTGACGAAGAGATCATCATCAGCTTTTCGCGAGATATCTCCGAGGAACGACAGGCCCGTGAGGAAGCAAGACGCTATCTTGGCGAACTGGCCAGGGTCTCGCGTCAGACAGCGATCAGCGAAATGGCCTCCGCCATCGCCCACGAAATCGATCAACCGCTGACGGCCATGCTGACCTGGACCCGCTCCTGCCTGCGCCTGCTGGATGCGGAAAACCTCTCACCCGAACGTTTGCGA
This sequence comes from Ectothiorhodospiraceae bacterium, assembly GCA_003565775.1. Taxonomy (GTDB): domain Bacteria; phylum Pseudomonadota; class Gammaproteobacteria; order Nitrococcales; family Aquisalimonadaceae; genus Methylonatrum. The sequence continues at coordinate 2,123 of PXAT01000141.1, forward strand.
CATGGCCTTTCGGGCAGCCTCGCCAGTGCCGAGCGGATCGAATCCATCGTCGGACGGCTGCGGCACTACATGAAGACCGGAGAACCCCAGCGCGAGCGGGTCCCGGCCGAAAATATCATTACCGGATGTCGCGAACTGATCCTCGCCCAGACCCGTCACGCCGGCATTCGTTACGTGGAGAATGTCGCCGACAACCTGCCGGAGGTGGAGGTCGATACCGTGTTGCTGCAGCAGGTCGTATTGAACCTGGTCAGGAATGCCATAGAGGCGATGCAGTCGACGCCGGGCCGCGATCATGAAATCAGACTGAGCGTGATTTGCTTCGAAAACGACAAACTGGAAATGCGCCTGAGCGATACCGGTCCCGGCTTCAATGCCGACCAGCGGGAACATATCTTCGATCCGCTGTTCACCACCAAGGGCACCGGACTCGGCATCGGCCTGTCATTGTGCCGCTCGATCATCGAGAGCCATCACGGCGACATTGATCTGGTCGAGCCACCGGAACTGTCGGGTGCGACCGTCCGTTTCACGCTGCCCTGCGACGCCCCTCCCAGGTAAAGCCTTACCGAACCCACAAGGCACGGCATGGGCAGAAACACGACTGCCTGACGCCGGCCTTTTTTCCGGAGAACAGCCATGCCGTTTCTTGAATCCATTGATGAGCGCGACAAGGTGCCCCACGTTCTGGCCCAATTCGACAATGGCACCGGCCGCCCCCTGATCGACCTGCACCAGGCGTTATTGCGCGGCGACTCACCCTTCACCGCCGGCGAGCGGGAACAGCTTGCTGCCTTTGTCTCGGCCGTGAATGCCTGTGCCTATTGCGAGGGCGCGCACGGGGCCGCAGCGGCAGCTCTCGGCGTCGACCCTGGTGCGATTAACGCCCTGATCGACGATATCGAAACGGCGCCCGTCAACGATGCACTGAAACCGGTCATGCACCTGGCCCGGAAACTGACTCTGACGCCGAGCAAGGTTATCCAGACGGACATTCGCGCGGTGCTCGACGCCGGCTGGGGTGAACGCGGGGTCTATGATGCGATTCAGGTCATCGCCCTGTACAACTTCATGAATCGTCTGGTCGACGGCCTTGGATTGAGCGTACTACCCGAGGACTTCTCGCACGAAGGGAAGATGCTCGCTCAGGGCTACACACCCATCCTCGACCAGTTCGGCATCCGTTAGCAGACCGGGGTCAGGGTCAGCGTTTCCTTATGAGCTCGTCTTTGTTTCCTTGTGCTGCCCGCCGACGTCCACATGATCCCCCGTCCCGCCGGGGCGGGGATCCCCATCAGGGTGCCAATGGGACGGCGGCTGCATGCCCAGCCGTTCCAGCAGGCGTGGCAGACCCAGCAACAAAAGCACGGCCAGGGCACCACCGGCAATCCACCAGCCGGAACCAATGGCCAGACTGGTCCCGGCCATGACGTAGAGCAGCGTCATCGGAATCATGCCGATCGCGGTCGCGAGCATGAACGCCCGCGCCGACATCGCCGTGAAACCGGACGCGTAGCTGACGAGGGCAAACGACACTACCGGAACCAGACGCGTGCCCAGGACCACCCAGAACAGCATCCGGTCGCTGCAATGCTGGCAAAAGCTGACGTGTCCGCCGAACAGATGCGCGACGCCACGCCGACCAAATAGCCGGGCAAGCAAGAAACTTATCCAGGCGCCGGCCAGCGCACCAACCATGGCGAGCAGAAAACCGAACCCCGGGCCGAACAGGGCGCCGGCACTGATGGAGATCGGTACGGTGGGTATCGGGCCGATCACCACCGCCGCGGTCATCAGCACGACAAGCGCGAGAGGCGCCAGCCAACCCAACTGCGCCAGGACATCTTTCTGAACATCTCCGGAGAACAATCCGCCGTACCAGAACGCCAGCGCCATGCCCGCGACAAGTAACAGCGCGCCCGCCAGCAACAGGTGCCTGCGGGCGTGCGGTACGATTGCCCCGTCAGACATCGCTGCCACACCAGGACGATTCGATATCAGTCCAGTTCACGGAAGTTCTCCGGCGTGTTCAACGACCAGTCGTAGTCGATGAACCGAATCCGGCTGACCGCGTTGATGGCGTCCCGCAACTCTTCGTCGATGTAATCTGCAATCCAGTCGCGCAGCGTCTCGGCCTCCTCGAGATAGTCGTCCTCGTACCATTCGAAGAGTTGCGACAGATGCAGCGTGTCGCCCTCGACCCGCAGGTGGCGTTCGGTCCGCATCGCCCGTTCCGTATTCTCGGTCATCATCCTGTCGACGTTATCGGCATCGAAGATGACCTTGCGCAGCGGCGGGCACCCCACCGAGGCGCAGTTGACCGCGAAATGCACTCGCGCCTCTTTCCAGCCACGCTCCTTGAATTCATCACCGAGCAGGATGTCCTTTTCGATCTTGCTGAGGTTGTACTTGCTACCGCCGATGTCGAACAGATCGCGACTGAAAACCCGGTAGGGCCGAAACAGGCTGCCGTAGTCACGAACGCTTTCGATCCATTCCGAGCCACCATCCTTCGGGTTCTCGAGAATGTGCGCCAGCATGAAAAAATTGTAGGCGTTCAGCCAGAAGGCGATGGCCTCCTCGCGGGATTCCAGGCTGTCCGGATCAAACTGGCGAAGTCGATTGCGCTGCTCGGTCACCGCGTCCATGGCGTTACCGTCTGCCACCGCATCACGGTAACGAAACGCCGACACCAGGCCGCCGTCCGGCAGATCCTCCTCGACAAGAAACTCCTCCAACAGCCCCTGAAAAGGCTCATAGAGCGTCGACACCGACGGCTGATCTGCAATCGCGGTGTGAACCGGCAAGGCCAGCAGCCCCGTCAGAACCACTCCCATCAAATATCGAAACATCGCAACCTCCCTGCATGGCGCTTGACTGTTCGGTTGACCCTAAACGCCGCTGGCGGCTACCACCATTGGGGAAAGCCGCAACCCGCTTTACGCAGAATCCCCAATGGCGGGCATCAGTTACCTCTGTTGCTATGGGGTGAAAGGAGTTTTTCCTTCACGACACACGAACGGAGGAACCGAGCGATGCAACCGGGTTCAATGGCACGAGTCATGGCGGGCGCCGGGCTGGCGGCGGTAATACTGCCCGGCTGGGCGAACCCGCCCACCGGTCCGACATTACCGATACCCGAGGACACAAGCGTTTATCGCGACGCCGCGCTGTCCGGCGGGCCGGGCAAGGACGGGATCCCGTCCATTGACGAACCCCGATTCGAGAACGCGGATCAGGTGGGTGATCGTCTGGCGCCGGGGGACCGCATCGTCGGCATCCATATCAACGGTGAAGCGCGGGCCTACCCGCAGTCGATTCTGGTCTGGCACGAAATCGTCAATGACACCGTCGGCGGCGAAGCGGTCGCGGTGACCTTCTGTCCGCTGACCGGAACCGCGCTGGGCTTTCAGCGGGGCGATACCGAACTGGGCGTTTCCGGTCGCCTGGTCAACAGCAATCTGATCATGTACGACCGCGCAACCGACAGCGAGTGGCCGCAAATCCTGGGCTCTGCCATCAGCGGTCCGCTGGAAGGGCAGAGCCTGGCGCCGGAGCGCGTTGTCTGGACCACCTGGGAACGTTGGCTTGAACGCCATCCCGACACCGAGGTGCTGACCACCGACACCGGTTTTTTCCGCAACTACCAGCGGGACCCCTACGGCGCCTACAACCCCCGCAGGGGATATTACGAAGACGACAGCGCCACAATTTTCCCGGTCAGGCACGAGAGCGACCGCTACCCGCCCAAGGCCGAGGTCTTCGGCTTCCGACACGATGAAACGGCCGTGGCCGTCGATCGTGAGGCCCTCGCCGCGGCCGGCATGATGCTGCATCCCACCGACAGTCATGACTACCTCGTGATCCATGACGCCGGGCTGAACACTGCCTGGGTGTTCCGCGGCAACTCGGTGGAGACCCCTGACCCCGAGGACATCAGGTTCGGCCCGGATGGCCCGAGTCATGAAGCCCTGGAAGGACTCGAGCCGGTCCACGGTTTCGAGGCCATGTGGTTCGCCTGGTTCGCTGTCTACCCGGACACGGTGGTGCTGGATGGCAATGCAGACTGAAAAACTGTCACGCCAGCTGGCCGTCGCGGCCGGGCTGCTCTATGCAGCATTCTACCTTTGGGCGATCGGCGACCTGGATGTCGTGCGGCGCACGGACTGGTCCCTGCAGTTGACCGCCATGGAGATGGACCGGCTGGTGCGGATGCGCAGCCTGTTCCTGTTCGAGGCGGTGGGCATGCTGCAATTCAACCGCGCCCTGCTGCTGATCAGCCCCGGTAATCTGCTGATTGCCGCCGCCCTGGCCGGACTGCTCGTGGTGAACATCCACGGCGCCGTGCGACTCCGCCAGCAGCCAGCCAGCTGCGGGACGGGGCGCGGGGGCGTGCTCTCCAGTGCCCTGCCCGCCCTGTTCGCGGGTTCCGCCTGCTGCGCCCCGGGCCTGCTGCTGTTGTTCGGCATTCCTGCACTGGGTGTCGCCAGCAGCTACTTCGCCTATCTCATTCCTCTTTCCCTGGGGCTTTTGCTGGCAAATCGCTGGTGGCAACGCCGGCTCGGTGCGCCTTCGTTTTTCAGTCGGGAAACCGCAGATCGGTGAGGTTTGAAAAAACGCTTAATCGCTGACCGGAACCCGGAGAGCCCCTCATGTCGAGATTGCCGCCACTGCGTTACCTGCCGTTGCTACTCGTGAGCGGCGGTGCCTTGCTCACCGCGGGCCTGGGCCTCCTGGCGACACCAGGCTGGTTCGCTGCCGCGGCGCCGCTTGGTCTGCTGACCGCTCTCGGCATCACCGACCTCATGCAGCGCCGGCGCTCTCTGCGACGCAACTACCCGCTGCTGGCCCACCTTCGTTTCGCTCTGGAGTCCATCGGTCCCGAGATCCGGCAATACTTCATCGAGGCGGACACCGACGAGCGGCCATTCTCCAGGGAACAGCGCGCCGTAGTTTATCAGCGCGCGAAGGGCTCACTGGACAAGCGCCCGTTCGGCACGCTGCTCGACCCCTATGCGGCCGGTTACGAGTGGATGGGGCATTCGACCACGTCCCGCGAGCCGGCAGACGAGGATTTTCGCATTCTGGTCGGCTCCACGCGGGCAAAGCCCTTCCGCGCCAGCGTCTTCAACATCTCGGCGATGAGCTTCGGATCGCTGTCCGCCAACGCGACAAGAGCGCTGAATCTGGGCGCCCTACAGGGTGATTTTTACCAGGATACCGGCGAAGGCGGGATCTCCCGCTACCACCTGGAAGCCGGGGGCGACCTGGTCTGGGAAATCGGCAGCGGCTATTTCGGTTGCCGAAGCGTCGCCGGCGGCTTCGACGCCGATTCGTTCGCGGGGAACGCGGCCAGACCCGCGGTCAGAATGATCGAGATCAAGCTGTCCCAGGGGGCCAAACCGGGGCATGGCGGGATCCTCCCCGGCGCCAAAGTGACTGACGAGATCGCTGCGGCCAGGGCTGTTCCGGCCGGCCAGGACGTGATTTCGCCGGCGCATCACTCCATGTTTTCGACACCGGGTGGCCTGCTGGATTTCGTCGTGCAACTGCGCGAACTGAGCGGCGACAAGCCGGTGGGGATCAAGCTCGCCATCGGCCATCCGGTGGAATGGTTCGCCCTGGTCAAGGCCATGCTGGAGCGGGATATCGTTCCCGACTTCATTGTCGTGGACGGTGCCGAGGGCGGAACCGGCGCAGCGCCCCTGGAACTGATCAATCGCATGGGCATGCCGGTGGATGATGCCGTGCACCTGGTACACAACACGCTGCGGGGATGCGGCCTGCGTGGCCGAACGCGAATTGCCTCGGCCGGCAAGGTGACGACGGCGTTCAAGCTTGCACGTCAACTGGCGCTGGGAGCCGACTGGTGCAATGCCGGACGGGGTTTCATGTTCGCCCTGGGCTGCATCCAGTCTCTGAGCTGCCACACGGATCACTGCCCGACCGGGATTGCAACGCAGGATCCATGGCGGAACCGCTCGCTGGATCCGGCCACCAAGGCAAATCGGGTCGCGAACTTCCACAAACATACGGTCAGGGCCCTGGCCCAGTTACTCGATGCGGCCGGCCTGGCACATCCCGATGAACTGAGCGCGAATCACATCCTGCGCCGACTGCCGGACCAGCGCGTCGCCAGCTTCGCCGAGCTTTTCCCCTGCCTCGCCGAGGGCGCACTGCTGGAAGGCGTCGACTATCCGGCACCCTTCACCGAGGCCTGGAAAGATGCCCGCAGCGACCGCTTCTTCACCGCATAGCCGGGGATTGGTCACGGAGCAACGATTACGGATAGGGTGCGGCCGGGGTGTTTGAAGCCTTCTACGGGCTGGCCGGCATTTCGGCCGAAGTGTTCTACGTCATTGGCGCACTCCAGATGGTCCTGATTCTGGCGTTCGTGGCCGGGGCGTGGAAGCGAATCACGTACGGTCTGGTGCTGCTGTTCCACGGCGTATCGACTCTCTCGTCGTACAACCAATATCTGGACCCGTTCAACAATCTTCTGTTTTTTGCGGCATGGCCAATGCTTGCCGCCTGCATTGCTCTGTATCTGTTGCGAGACTCGGATACTCGCTGGACGGTCAAATAACGCCATGCCGAGATCCGCAGCGCCCCCGGCCGGGCATCGCAGAACAGCGCGATCAGGCCCAACGCAACCCCCGGACGATGCGGGCACCGAAATAAATCAGTCTTTCCTCAACGCTCCATCGCTTTTTTCAGTTGCCCCAACAACCCGACGTAAATGCCATGGCAGAATTCCGCGGCTTTTTCATCGTTTCCGGTCCAGTGTGAGTACCACTCAACGAAGGCGGAATCCTCACTTTCCGTTACCGGACGAACCCGCACATGGCCCTCGTAATTGCTGACCTCGTCAGCAGAAACCGGTGAAGGCCCATCGTCGATACTGTAACTGAGATCAGAATTGTCATCGTCGTGAGGACGCCGGCACGCTCTACCAATACGCTAGGCCGTTTCTCGCGCCCTGCGTATTGGTAAAAACCCGTGTTCCCGTCCTGGCGAAGCAGAAGATGCACAATGCCGGGCGGAAGCAGAGCTCCCTCCGCCCGGCAATTCCGGACTACCAGCTGTAGGCGGCGAACACCTCATCCAGTGGCGGATGGGTGAGGTGATTCGAGTAATTGCTCAGCGTCTTCACCGCCAGCGCAAGGATGATCTGCAGGATATGCTGCTCCTCGTATCCGGCGGCCAGGAAAGTCTTCACATCGTCCTGCGTCGGCAGGCCGCGTGTCCGGAAGAGGACGCGCGTGAAGGCATCCAGTGCAGCCAGTTTCGCGTCGGGGATCGGCCGATCGTTGCGGATCGCATCCAGCACCCCCGACGGCACCTTCGATACCTTGTCGGCCAGCATGCTGTGCGCGCCCATGCAGTAGCCGCAGCCGTTCTCACGGCTGATGGCCAGAAACACCACCTCCTGCTCGGGCGGGGTGAAGCCGGACGACTCTCGAAACAACGCATAGCCGTGCAGATAGGTGTCCAGCACGCCCGGCGCGATGGCCATCCGCTCGTACATGGCCGGCACGAAGCCCAGGTTCGCCTTGGCCTGCTTCAGCAGGGATTTGGCCTCGTCGGATCCGTTCTCCAGGGTTTCCGGGGTGGTCTTGATTTGATAGTCCGATGACATGGCAACGTCCTCCTTGAAAAAAAGCCGGCCTCGGAGAGAGGCCGGTAAACGGGGGCACACAAATGAAAAGGATCACGCTCGGGACGCTCGGATCGTTTGCCCGGACTCAGAACCGGGTGGTCAGGTTGATCAGCCAGTCCGGCGCCTGAGTCAGCAGCCAGGCCTCCAGAGTCTTGTCCAGCCCACTGAGCACCAGCAGGCCGATCGCTAGCAGGGAAAGACCCATGATCCAGCGGCCGATCTGGCCCGCCTTTGCCATGCGCTCACGGTTGTTCATGAACGCCTTGCGTGAGGCGAAGCCTGCTGCTGCCAGCGGCACGACGGCGGCCAGACTGAAGGTCCCCATGATTGCCGTGGCTTCCGGGATCCCGGCACCGGTGGAGGCGATACCGATGGCCGCACCCAGAGTCGGGCCGATGCACGGACTCCAGGCGACGCCCAGCAGCAGACCGATACCGAACTGCGCTGCCGGATGGTCGGACTGGATCCGCGAGATGCCGCCCTGCCCTGCAGACCCAAGCCCGGCAGTCAGCCGGGAAAAACCGGCCTGCAGATGGGAACTGAGCAGGATGGCACCAAAGGCGAGCATGAAAGCGCCCGCGGTGACACGGAGAGCCGACTCACTCAAACCCAGCAGATGACCGCTGGCCGATACCGTGACGCCGACCGTGGTGAACGCCACCACCAGCCCGGCGGCCAGACCCAGTAGACCGAGCCGATGACGTCCGGTCGCCGCGGCCGCGATGATCGGAAGCAGCGGCAGCACGCACGGTGACAGCGTCGTGAAGAGCCCGGCCAGGAAGGCCGAGCCCAGTTGCAGAACGCTCAGGTCAAGCGGAAACATTATCCTCAGAGACCCTTGCGCAGCAGTTCGCGAAGCCTGGATTCGCTGGTTTCAGCGACGGACATTTCGACCTGTTCGCCGTCGCGATACACGAACAGCGTGCTCTGACGCGGGGCGCCCAGTTCGCGGGCTGAATCTTCCTGTTCGTCCCAGTCCAGCTTCAGCGCGGTGTAGTCGGCAAACTCGTCCTCACCAAGCAGGGATTCGAGGATCGGCGACTGTCGCGCACAGGTGGAACACCAGTCGGCATAAACTTCCACCAGCACCGGCTTGCCTTCATCGTTGAGCTCGGCCAGACGGTCCTGATGGAAAGCCTCGAATCTGGAATCGGCCAACGCCATCGGCGCCGCGAGAACCAGGGCGAGCAGCAGGGCAAGCGAAAGTCGGAAGGTCATGATGTAACTCCTTAACCATTGTTTGAAGTCACATCAAAACACGACACCCCTCGGCAGAGAATCGGGGAAATTACGTAGCGAGACGTTCGGAACAAAGCCGGGATAAGCAGGTTTCCCGCACCCGGCTCAGCCGCGTGCACCGGCGATATAGGCCCGCGTCACCGCGTCCCGGGGTCGGGTAAACAGCTCGTCCGCCGACCCGGTTTCAACGATTCTGCCGACACCGTCCTCGATCCAGAAGACCGCCATGTCATCGGCGATACGACGCGCCTGGGCCAGATTGTGCGTGACAACGACGATCGTATAACGGCCCCGCAGGTCCACGATCAGGTCCTCGACCACGCCGCTGGCGAGGGGATCCAGAGCACTGCAGGGCTCGTCCAGGAGAAGGACCTCCGGCTCCAGGGCCAGTGCGCGAGCCAGGCAAAGGCGTTGCTGCTGACCGCCGGAAAGTGCCAGGGCCGGCTGGTCGAGCCGATCGCAAACCTCGCTCCAGAGGCCCACCTGACGCAGACTTTCCTCGATGCACCTTTCCTGTTCTGGTCGATCCCTGACACCATGTTCACGCAGCGGAAACGCCAGATTGCGGCGGATGCTCAGCGGAAAGGGATTCGGCCGCTGCGCGATCAGTCCGATCCGTCGCCGCAGGCTCTGAGCATCAAGATCGGCGCCGAGAATCGATTCGCCGTGAAACCGCACATCGCCGGTCAGTGCCGCCCCCTCCTCGAAGTCCAGCATGCGATTCAGGCTGGCCAGGAACGTACTCTTCCCGCAGCCGGACGGCCCGACGATGGCGGTGATGCAGCCGTGGTGCATATCCAGGCTGACATCCGCGAGCACCGGGCGGCCGGAGAACCGAACGCCAAGCCCGACGGCCTGCAAAGCCGGTCGTTTCACATCGCAGCAGGCCGGCCGCGAAGCCGGCACGTGCCAGGGGCGGAACGCCTTCTCGGTCGTGGTCATCGTCGGACTCCTTGCACCTGCGCGCCGTAGCGGCGGCCGAGCAGGGCGGTCAGCAAATTGATCAACAACAGCGCGCCAAGAAGAACGACGCCGGTCGCATAGGCCTGCGACTCCCCGCCCGGCACGTTCATTGCCAACTCGTAGATATGAACGGCCAACGTGCGGCCGGAATCACCAAGCGATTCCGGCACCCGCAACACGTAGCCACTGGTGAAGAGAAGTGCTGCCGCCTCGGCCAGTGCGCGGCCAGTGCTGAGAACCAGCGCCACGAGAATCCCCGGCAGGGCCGCCGGCAACAGGACCGAGCGAATCGCCGCTGCGCGTGTGAGACCGAGCGCATCGGCTGCACGGCGAAAATCGTCCGGAACCGATCGCAACGCCTCCTCGCTGGCCCGGACGAACAACGGCAGCACCATGCACGCCAGTGTCAGCCCACCTGCCGCCACCGAATACCCCATGCCGAAGTAACGGACAAACAGGGCATTACCGAACAGACCGAAGACGATGGACGGTACGCCGGCCAGCACCTCCAGGGCATGCCGTACGAAACCGGCAAATCGGCTGCCACGCCGGATGTACTCGGAGAGCAGCAGCGCGGTCGCCAGCCCCAACGGCACCGCAACGGCCAGGCTCACGATCAGAATCATCGCCGTGGCCACGAGCACCGGCGCGATACCGCCCGCCCGACCCGCATCACGGGGCGCATCGAGCAGAAAGCCGATGCTCAGATGCGGCAGGCCGTGGCGCAGCAGATCAAGCACGATCCACAAAAGCATGCCTGCCACCAGCGTCGCCACTGTCCAGACCAGCAGGGCCGCGAGCCTGTCCGGCAGCGTGACCTTGCGGCATTTTGCGCGTGGCTGCGTGAGTACCCGGTCAAGCATCGGAGATCGCCCCCCGGTGCCCGAGCCTGTTGGCGAACAAGACCAGCACCATGACCAACCCCGTCAGCACCAAGCCGCTGAAAAAGAGCGCACTGCGGTGGTCACCACTGGCATACCCCATCTCCAGCGCGATGTTCCCGGTCAAAGCCCGGACCGGCTCCATCAGGCCGCTCGGAAAGCGGACGATATTACCCACCACCATGACCACGGCCAGGGTTTCACCGATGGCCCGACCCGTGGCGAGAATCACGGCAGTCAGGATGCCGCGACGGGCCGATGGGAGAATCACGCTCCTGATGGTCCCCCAGCGCGAGAGGCCAAGCGCGGCTGCCGCGCGCACATACCGTTGGGGCACCGCGCGCATGGCCGACTCGCTGATCAGGGCAACAGTTGGCAGGATCATCAGCGCCAGCACCAGGCTGGCAGCCAGAAGACTGGCCCCCGGTGGGCGCCAGGCACCAAGCAACGGCACCAGCACCACCAGGCCCCAGAACCCGTAGATCACACCGGGAATACCGGCCAGCAACTCTACCAGGCGTCGGTAAACCACGGCGACCGAGGGCGATGCATAGAACCGGCAGAACAGGGCCGAGGCAAGACCGAGCGGAGCGGCAAGCAGCACCGCACCCGCGGTAATGACCAGGGTTGCGACGACCATCGGCGTGACCCGGAACGCGCCATCGGCGGCGGCCGGCGTCGGCCGCCAGTTCGCATCGCTGAGCAGACGCCAGCCGATATTGTTCAGCGCGGGCAGGGATTCGAGCACCAGCAGCGCGACGATCAGGAAACAGATGACTGCTGCCGACATGGCCGCGAGCCGCAAAGGGATCAGCAGCAACTGCTCACTCCGCTGCGGGGACATAACCGAAATCCGCGTAGAGATCGTGCACGGCGGCATCGCGGACGAAATCGATAAAGGCGAGGGTCAGGGCCGACGGCTCCGCTCCGCTGACCAGAATCAGATCCCTCGTCAACGCATAGTCGCCGTTGCGCACCGTTTCCAGCGTTGGCCACTGTTCGTCGATAGCAACCAGGCGAATGGCGGTCCCGCGCTCGGCTTCAACGGTCCCTGCACCGACGGAGACATAACCGATGGCACCCGGATTTCCGGCCACGGAGCGAATGCCATGCTGGTTGTCACCAATGATCAGGTGGGCAGCAATGGCTTCGCGCGGCAGGTCGAAGAACCGGAGAAACTCGGTCAACGTCGCCCGTCCGTCTGCCTTGTCGACGACGGTCACAGCCCGGTCCGCACCACCGACTTCCTGCCAGTTGTCCACGCCACCGGTGAACAGCGCCACGAGCTGTTCCCGGCTGAGTCGATCCACCGGATTGTCCCGATGCAGGATCACGGCGATGCCATCAACGCCAATGCGGTGCTGACGGAGGCGCCTCTGCTCCGTCTCCGTCAGCTCCCGGGACGACATACCGATATCCGCAAGTCCTTCGGCGGCATCGCTGATGCCCCGGGAACTGCCGCCGGTCTGCACCGCGATTCGGGCATCCGGATGGGCAGCCTCGAAACGCGCGCCGATCTCGGCGATCAGCGGCGCCAGCGTGCTCGACCCCGTGATCTCGAGCCGGCCCCCGGTCGCGGAATCCGCGGTCTGGTCACCATTGCCGCAAGCGGCAAGCGCGAGCGCCAAAACGCCGAGCAGGAGCCGTCGCATCAGCAGCAGCCCTGTTCGCCGTCCCCAGCCTGGTCGTCAAAGGGCATGGTGGTGCCGCAGCCGGCAAAGATGCCGTAATGCGCAACGCCGTTGCCGACGAAGTCGAAATGGGGCGCGAGTCGGCTCTCCTGGAGCATTCTGCGAGTGTTGCCACAGACCGGGAATACCCGACCGGCCTCGATCAGATGGTGCTTGTCCAGACGAAAGGCGTGGGGCTGCTCCGGGATCGTGCCCTTGTAGATCACGGCCTGGCCATAGTCCTCGCAGGCCGGCTCCAGGCCCTCGATGCGAAACAGCCGGAAGGTTGCCGAGAAAAAGCGGATCGGGCCGACCTTTTCCTGAATGGTCGGATTTTTGATCCCGAGCGGTCGGTCATCGACCAGGCGCGGGTCGCCGAAACCGGCCCGGCGCGCCAGCGAGAGGAAGTCGTTCCAGTACAGCGCGCCGCTCAGGCATTCGCCGTAGAGAACCGGATCGTTGGTCAGATGCACCGGCACCCGGCGATCGGCATAGACATCGGAGAAGTACATCTCGCCACCGGGCTTGAGCAGGCGATGGACCTGCTCAAGTACCTTGCCCTTGTCCGGCGACAGATTCAGCACACAATTGGAGATGACAAGATCGAAACTGCCCTCCTCCAGACCCAACTCGTCCAGGCGCTCGATATAGCCCTCGTGGAAAGAGACATTCGGCCGTGCGTAGCCGAACGCTTCGGTGTGGTAATCCACATGACGCCGCGCCACCGCCAGTTGCTCCTCGGTCATGTCGACACCGACCACCCGCCCGTGCTCACCAACCAGCTGCGACAGCGCATAGCAGTCGCGCCCGGAGCCGCAACCGAGGTCGAGCACGTGCATGCCCTCCAGCACTTCCGGCACCACCAGCCCGCAGCCGTAATAACGACTGAGCACCTCCGGATGAATCGCGGACAGCACCTTGCGCACGAACAACGGCATCGCGTCCGGCGTGCAACAGGCATCCGTCTGCAGATCGTCGCTGCCCTGCAGTACCTGCCCGTAATAATCCTTGACGTCGTCGTAGGCCATCGCCCCTCCCTTTGTTGTGTCATGCTCGGCCCGCGTCACATCGGCGGTCCGGCTCAGTTGATCCAGTCCCTGTAGCTGTCTGTCGACAACACCAGCCGCACCATGTCCGAGCTGTTCCGCGCCTCGAGTTTTTCCAGCACCCGCGCCCGGTGCACTTCGACCGTCCGCGGACTGACATTCAGGTCATCGGCAATGACCTTGTTCAGCTTGCCTTCGAGCATCGCTTCCATGACTTCGCGCTCACGTGGCGTCAGCCGGCTCAGACGTTCCTCCAGTGAGTCGCGACGGGAGCGACGTTCGGCCTGCGTTTCATCCGCCGCCAGCCCGTCGGCCACCTTCTGCAGCAGCAACTCGTCACGGAACGGTTTCTCGATGAAATCCATGGCGCCGGCATTGATGGCGCGCACCGCCATCGGGATATCGCCATGTCCGGAAATGAACAGGATCGGCATCGCGATGCCCTGATCCCCCAATTTCTCCTGCAACTCCAGCCCGGTCATCCCCGGCAGCCGTACGTCCAGGACGAGACAGCCACGACAGTCGGCGTTGACGGCACCGAGCAGCGACTCGGCCGTGTCGAAGGCAATCACCGAATGACCCTCGGTTTCGAGCAGGAACGTCACCGCATGGCGCACGTCCGGATCGTCATCCAGCAGGTAGACATGAGGCCTCGGGTCAGTGCGCATCGGCTTGTATCCCGTCAACTTCGGGCAGAGTGAACTGGAAAACCGCTCCCGCCCCGGGGCTGTTGGAGGCGGTCAGTTGTCCGCCGTGGGATTCGATGATCAGGCGCGCAATGGCCAGTCCCAGTCCGGTCCCGCCATCCCGGTGGCTGACCAGTGGCTCGAAAAGCTGTGCAATATTCTCCGCCGGCAGGCCCGGACCGTTATCGATCACTGCCACCTCGAAACCGCGCCCGGCCTGGCGCTGGCGGGCACGGATCGAAAGCCAGCGATCACGCGGCGCGCGGTCAGCCGTGACCATGGCCTCCTCGGCATTCTGGAGCAGGTTGACGCATACCTGCTGAATCTCGAGCGCGTCAGCCCAGACCGGCATGGCCCGGTCGCCGAGGTCGAACTGCACCGTAATCCCCTGCCGCCGTAACTCCGGCCGGACCAGATCGACCGATTCGCGCAGCAGGTCGCGCAGATCATGGTGCGCGCGCGGGCTGTCCCCGGACTGCAGGAAACGCCGAGCCCGGCGGACGATATCCGATGCCCGCTCGGTACCATCCGCAATGCGTGCCAGGGTGTCAGCAAGGGCGGCCGGTGGCGTGCCGCGATCCAGCATGCGCCGCGCGGTCTGCGCGTAACTGCTCACGGCACAGAGCGGTTGATTGATCTCGTGGGCCAGACCGGCGGCCATGGCGCTCATGGCATTGAGCCGCCCGATGCGGGCCAGGGTGCGCAGATGCCCGCGCTCACGCTGTTCCGACTCGACCGCTTCACCGCGAACCGCGGCCAGCAACAGACCCGTGATCTGCAGCAACGCCAGTTGGGCATGCAGCGAGATCAGGTCCGGCTGCATGCCGCTCTGCGCGAACGGCCCCTTGCCGGAGGCGGTGCAGGCCACCGCCACCATTGCCACAAGTGCCACCGACAGGGTCACGGGGGCAGCGCCATGACGTAACGCAATCCACATCACCAGGGGAAAGACCAGATAGGACAGGGGCAGGGACAGACCCGGCGACAGGCCGAGTGCATAGGCGGCATAGGCCACCACCGGCGGCAATAGGACCAGGGGCATCGGTCGCAACAATTCGGACCACTGGGGCCGCGGGAGAATGGTCAGCAGCAGTGGCGCAAACAGCAACAGACCCATACTGTCCGCCAGCCAGCACAGCCCCAGAGTCTCGGGAAAGGCCGGCGACAAGCCGACGGCGGTCAGGGTGCCGACAACGCCACTGAAAACGGCGCTGACGCCGAGGCCGACACCGAGAAACCAGAGCACGTCCCGAACCCGGTCCAGGCCGTGGCGGACCAGCAGGGCCCGCAACAGCCAGGTGCCGGCCGCCGCGGCAGCGACGGCGCCGGCACCGAGGATCATGGCCTGCGGCAACGGCACACCGAGCGACAGTTGCACCCCGGCACCGACAAGGAACAACGGCGTCGCCACGGAGAACCCGAAGCGCAGCATGAAAGCCAGCGCAACACCGGTGGCCGGCCAGATCATCGGCACAGCCGGGTCCCGCAACGTGAATTGCGCCGCCCAGTACGCGAGAAGCCCGTAGACCGCGACGCACAGCAACCAGAGCAGTGCTGTCCGGTAGCGGCCGGACACGGCCATCGTCGCGGAGCTTGCCGGTGACGTGGCCATCACGACTCCAGTGCACCACCGCAGGATGAACCCTGCCCGGCGGTACAGCCGTAGCAGTGATCAGCCACGGCAATCGGCATGCCGTCCAGCGCCGGCGCCCGCAGGTCGCGGAGGTGGCGGGGCGCCGGACTGCCGGCCAGCGGCATCTTCAGCATCTGATTGAAATCGCAGTCATAGACATACCCGCGCCAGTCCACCGAGATCAGACCACGACACATGACACCGGCCAGGTTGACTTCGCGATGCGCACCACGCAGCAGATCCATGTACTGCTTGTAGTTGCCCTCACGCTGCAGCGATTTGGCAAAGCGGTTGATCGGCATGTTGGCTATGGTCAGCAGATCACTGAAGACGATGCCGAATTCGTCGAACAGATGCTCACGGTAGGCCGCTTCCAGCTCGGCCTGGGGCGGCGGCAACGTGGCGCCGAGGGGGTTGTAGACCAGACTCAGGCGCAGGCCCGTGCCGTCGACCCCGTAACCGAGGGCATTGAGCGTGCGCAGACCGGCAATACTGGCCTCGAACACGCCATCGCCCCGCTGCGCGTCCACGTTGTCCCCCATGTAACAGGGTAGCGAGGCCACGACCTGAACCCCATGCTCGCGGAGAAACTCGGCGGTGTGTTCGTACCCCGGCTCGGAGAGGATCGTCAGATTGCATCGGTCGATGACCTGCACGCCCATCTCATGCGCGCGGCGCACCATGGTCTCGAACCAGGGGTTCATCTCCGGCGCACCACCGGTGAGATCCAGGCTTTTGGCGCCCGAGCGCTGCAGGAACTCAAGGACTTCTTCGACCGTGTCACGGTCCATGATTTCCCGACGATTCGGACCGGCGTTCACATGGCAGTGAAAGCAGGTCTGATTGCACATGTAGCCGAGATTGACCTGCAGCGTCTCCAGCCGTCCACGGTGAATCTGCGGGAAATCGGCGTGACGCTGAATCAGTTCCGTCGCGGACATGATGACTCCTTGTTCGGCAACAGCGGACTCATGGCAGGATCCGGTTTATCCAGCGCACCAGGCCGCGGGTTCTGGGTGAATACAGGGTGTCGGCATACGTACTGTTGACCACCCGCCGGTGAATCTGTGCCAGGGTCGGATACGCATGCACCGCCCCTGCCAGATGCGATACACGGATGTTCGCCTTCATCGCCAGCACGACTTCATGCAACAACTCACCGGCGTGGGGCCCGAGAATGGTCGCCCCGGCGATACGGCCGCGCCGGATCAACAGCTTCATCAGACCGCCGGTACTGCCTTCGGCCAGGGCGCGGTCCACGTCACTGAAGCGGAACCTGGCTACCTTGACGCGCACCCCCTGCTCCCGCGCCTGGGCCTCGGTCAGGCCGACATGCGCCAGCTCGGGTGCGGTATAGGTGACCCAGGGCATGACCCGGTAATCGACCTTCTTCGGCAGACGAAACACCGTGTTCGCGATTACCACGCCGGCCTGGTACTCGGCGGCATGGGTAAACGGATAGGGCCCGGTGCAATCGCCACAGGCGAAAATGTGCCGTTCCGCCGTGCGCATGCGGCGGTCGACCCGGATCAGGCCGTTCTCGAGTTCGACGCCGGCGGCCGGCAGATCCAGTGATTCGATGTTGGCGCGGCGCCCGGTGGCGACCAGCAGGGCATCGGCTTCGAGCATGTCCTCACCAGGGGACCCGTCGAGCTGAATCCGGTAGCCTGACTGGCAGTCGCCCTCGACCCGGGTAGCGCGCGTGTCGACGCGAAGATCGAGGCCCTCGCCACGCAGCATCCTGGCGAGTTCGTCGGTGATCTCCGGATCTTCCCGCGCCAGAATCCGCGGCGCCGCCTCGAGCACCGTGACCCGACTGCCCAGGCGGTGAAAGGCCTGGGCGAGCTCAAGACCGATGGGGCCGGCGCCAAGCACCGCCAGGTGTTCCGGCAGCTCCGTCTGATCGAAGATGGTTTCGTTGGTCCAGTAACCACTGCCCGCGAGACCGTCAACGGGCGGAATCGCCGGACGGGACCCGGTGGCGATCACGAAACGCCGGCCGGCAATGACCCGATCACCGACCTGGATGGAATGGGGATCGAGAAACCGCGCTTCGCCGAACACCACGTCGATGCCGTAGCCGCGGAACCGGTCGGGGTCGTCATGCTTCTGAATGGTGGCGATGACCTCATGGACCCGTTTGCGGACCGCGCCCAGATCCACCGGCCCCAATGTCGCGTTGACGCCGAAATCACCGGCCCGCCGCGCCAGATGCGCGATTTCCGCCGAACGGATCAGGGTCTTGCTGGGCACACAGCCGTAGTGCAGGCAATCGCCGCCGAGATTGGGCTCGCGTTCCACCATCACCACATCCAGACCCAGCTGCCCGGCAACGCTGGCGGTCACCAGACCACCGACACCGCCACCGATGACCACCAGATCATGGGGTTTCGCTGCACTCATGCGTCCTCTCCTGCTTCCGGCACGGGCGTTCGCTTCACGCGTCGCACCAGCCGCGGCAGAAACGCCACGACGGCCAATAAACCGATGGCGATCAGAATGGCCTGGATACCGCTCTCGCCGCCGGCGACCGCTTCAGCCCCGGCGTGCCCGACCCAGGTGTAGGCAAAGGCACCCGGCGCCATGCAGACGAAGGTGGCCAGCACGTACGGCATGACCCCGATGCGGGTCAGGCCCAGGGCATAGTTCAGGAGGTTGAACGGGAACAGCGGTACCAGACGGACAAAGGCGACGAACCGCCACCCCTCCCGCTGGACGCCGACCAGCAACTGCTGCAGGCGGCCGCCGGTCTTTGCCGCGACCCAGTCGGAAGCCCCGAACCGCGCGATGAGAAAGGCGATCGTGGCGCCGATGGTCGCGCCGATCAGACTATAGAGCGTACCGAACACGGGGCCGAACAGAACGCCCCCGGCGATGGTGAAGATCAACCCGGGCAGGAACGCCACCGCGGCCGATGCATACGCCAGAATGAAGACCAGCGGCGCCAGCGGACCGAAGCCGTCGAGCCAGCGGCGCAGGGCCTCCGGGCTGAGGTCACCGCGGAAGTGGAATCCCACGGCGAGCAGAATGACGAGCAGCGCCAGCAAGGCGAGACGCAGGGTCGTGGAACGGTTCAGAGTCACGCGATCAGGCTCCGGAAGGTCGCAGTCTATTGGGACCAAGTCTGACCAGAACCTTCCTTCGTGACCATCCGTGTTTCCCACAACATGCACAAAGGGCGATGTCGACGGGATTCCGGTAACTGGCCTGGTTGGCGGTCGGCAGTGGGGATGGACTCAGCGCTTCTCGCCGTCCTCGGGTTCGATCTGCCAGATGCGCACTTCTTTCGCATCCCAGCGGGCCTTCGGCTGAATGACCTTGAAGGCCTCGTGGATTTCACCGTCAGCAGTCACGGTTCGCTCCACGGCGAGAATGGTATTGACCTCGTGCTCGCAAAGCTCCGCGGCATACTCCACCTCTTCCCGCGCCACCGGCAGGGCATCCCCCAGCGTGGGCGCGCCGTAATGTTCCACCAAATGATGCGCGAGGCGTTCCACCGTGCCCTTGTACTCGGCCTCGTCCATCTCCGAGACGGTCACGATGGTGCAGCGACCGAAGGACTCAAGTCCCAGAAAACCGTGCCGGAAGGCCTGCTTGCGCTTGCCGGCGAAGCCGAGCGGATCCTCGTCGGTGAAGGTATAGGCAAACGTGCCGGGAATCGCCGGCTCGCCGACCGCTGCGGCCTGCTCGTAGACATGTTCATCGGTGTCGTCCAGCCGGGCAACGCGAGGAAACTTCATCGGGATCGATCCTGCGGTGGGAGACGGAAAAAAAGCGGCCGGCGGGTTACCCCGCCAGCCGCCGTCAGATCTTACAACGATTCAGGCCGTCAGTGTCCGGTCTGGCTCGCCGGCTGCGCCGGCTTGTTCCCTTCAAGCTCGCTCTCCGGAACCGGCCTCTCGCCATTGGCAATCAGATCCTCGTACCAGAGATCATGATGCTGCTTGGCCCAGTTGGTATCCACACGACCCCGAGTCATGCCTTCCAGTGCACCTTCGGTACCGAGGGTGCCGATGTAGGCATGGCCAAAGAAGAAGCCGATCCAGATGATTGCGGCGATGGCATGGATACTCTGCGACCAGGCCATGATCTCCCGCGTCTGGAAGCCCCAGTTCGGGAAGTCCAGGATGAAGCCGGAGACGATCACGATCAGCCCGAGGGTAAATACGCCACCCCAGAACCAGACCTTCTCGCCGCCATTCATCTTGCCGGCGGAAGGATGCTTGCCACCGACGATCCCGCCACCCTGCTTGAACCATTCGACATCGGTGCGGTTCGGAATGTTGTGTTTGGCCCAAAGCACAATCATGAGCAACACGCCGACACTGAATGCCGGGCCGAGGAAATTATGCACATACATCGCAGCCTGGGCGTAACCGGCAAAGCCGGAATGGCCCACCACCGGAATCAGGACATAACGCCCGAACAGCAGGCTCAGACCCGTGATTGCCAGCACGACGAAGGACAGTGCCGTGAACCAGTGCAGGAAGCGCTCATAGCCCTTCCAGCGCACCACGGTCATGCCGGATCGGCCCTCCTCGATACGCGACCGTCCGGTGAATGCGAAGAACAGGCTGATCAGCACCAGAACCCCGATCAGGAACCAGCCCCCGAGCGTGGTCATGGGTCCGGTCCGGACCTGACGCCAGTTCTCGCCGATGTTGGCGATCATCTGATTGGTCACATAGGGCCCGGTCTGGGTGGTCATGCCCCCCTGCCCGAAACGCGCATCGCGCCACATCTCGGAACGCGGATTACTGGACATCTCTTCGCTGAAATCACGCTCCGGTCCGTAGACCTGTGCCGCATCCGCCACCAGGTAACCCACCGACGGCAGGGCCATGGCGAGCACGATGATGGCCAGCATCGACCACAGCATGGAGCGCCAGCGACGTGAGGCTTTCATTGCCTGTGTCTGGGACTGCATAGTCTTCCCTCCACGCTAGCGGTCGGCAAAACCGCGCTCGGCGCGGCTCCGCAGTTCGCCGGAACGGTTTTCCGCGGCTTCTTCGGATGCTGCGGCATCCTGCTTGCCCTTGTAGACGCCGGGCTCGTACATCGTGACGCTGTCCGACCCGCAGGCCGTGATCATCACGCTCAACACAATCAACGCCAGCAGCTGAAATGGCTTCCTCGGCATGGCAAATCTCCCTCGTGTGGTTGACCGGATGCCGGCCGACGGCGAACCGCCGATGGCCGGATCCGATGCTCTGGCAAGGTCAGGACCTGTGGCGCCGGGCCGGCAGCGGCGTGAAGCCGCCACCGCCCGACGCCGCGATCATGCGTCCTGACCGTATGCGGCCTGCCAGCCCCAGGTCTGGGGGCGACCGCCACGAGTCATGATCCGCTTCCGGTAGATGTCGGCGACGATGTCGCCGTCACCTGCCAGCAAGGCCTTGGTCGAGCACATCTCGGCACAAAGCGGCAGCTTGCCTTCCTCGACGCGGTTGGTGCCGTACTTGGTCAGTTCCGCCTGAGAGTGCACTTCTTCGGGACCACCGGCACAGAAGGTGCACTTGTCCATCTTGCCGCGAACGCCGAAGGCGCTCTGCTGCGGATACTGCGGCGCGCCGAAGGGACAGGCGTAGAAGCAGTAACCACAACCAATGCACAGATCCTTGTCGTGCAGCACGATGCCATCGGCGGTGGTGTAGAAGCAGTCCACCGGACAGACCGCAGCACAGGGCGCATCGGTGCAGTGCATGCACGCCACCGACACGGCCTTTTCACCGGGTTTGCCATCGTTCATCACGATGACCCGACGGCGGTTTACGCCCCAGGGCACCTCGTGCTCGTTCTTGCAGGCCGTGACGCAGGCCTGACATTCAATGCAGCGCTCTGCGTCACACAAAAATTTCATTCGTGCCATGACGGCTCTCCTCTCGAATCTTTATCAGGCCGGGACCACGCGACACAGTGTCGTCTTGGTTTCCTGCATCATCGTTACCGAGTCGTACCCGTAGGTGGTCGCCGTGTTCGTGGATTCACCACGCACGTACGGAGATGCCTCCGACGGATACTTGCTCAGCAGGTCCTCGCCCTGGAAATGACCGCCGAAATGGAACGGGCTGAACACGGTGCCGCGACCAACACGCTCGGTCACCATGGCCTTGATCCGGATCCGGCCCCCTTCCGGGCCTTCCAGCCAGACCATCGAGCCATCCCGCACACCGGCATCGTTGGCGTCGGCAGGATTGATCTCGACGAACATGTCCTGCTTGAGTTCGGCCAGCCACGGATTGGACCGCGTTTCCTCACCACCGCCTTCGTATTCCACCAGACGCCCGGAGGTGTGGATCAGCGGGAACTCGCGGGAGTAATCCCGTGCCTGGATGGATTCCCAGCGCGTCGGCAGACGGTAGAAGATCTTGCGATCCTCGTAGGTCGGGAAGTCCTCCACCAGATCGTAGCGCGGGGTGTACAACGGCTCCCGATGCAGCGGCACCGAATCCGGGAAATTCCAGACGATGGCCCGGGCCTTGGCATTACCGAACGGATGGCAACCATGCTTCATGACCACTCGCTGGATGCCACCGGACAGGTCGGTGGTCCACGACTTGCCGTCGGCCTCACGCTTCTCCTCGGAGGTGAGTTCGTCCCACCAGCCAAGCTGCTTGAGAATGTCCGAATCGAAGGCCGGATACCCGCCCTCGATCTCGGCACCCTTGGACCAGGAATCCTCGGCCAGCAGGGTTTCACCGTCACGCTCGGTACCGAAGTTGGCGCGGAAATTACCACCGCCTTCCATCACGTGCTTGCTGGTGTCGTAAAGCACATGTGTACCCGGATGCTTCAGTTCGGGTGTGCCATAGCAGGGCCACGGCAGGCAGTAGGTCTCGCCGTCCAGTTCGCCGCCTCGGGCCTTCAGGCTGACCACGTCGAAATCGGCCTGGTTGCGCATGTGCGCTTTCAGCCGTTCCGGGCTCTGGCCGGTATACCCGATGGACCAGGTACCCCGGTTGATTTCACGCAGGATACTTTCCGGCTCGGGCATGTTGTCGGTGACGGTGATGTTCTTGAACATTTCGTCGGCGAAACCGAGCTTCTTCGCGAACCGATAGGCGATTTCCGCGTCGGTCTTGTGCTCGAACAGCGGGTCGATGACCTTTTCGCGCCATTGCAGGGAGCGGTTCGAGGCCGTGCAGGAACCGGCCTGCTCGAACTGCGTCGCCGCCGGCAACAGATAGGTGTTGTCCTTGCGGTCGTGCAACACGGCCGTGACCGTCGGGTACGGATCGATGACCACGAGCATGTCCAGCATTTCCATGGCTCGCTTCATTTCCGGCTGCCGGGTCTGGGAGTTGGGCGCATGGCCCCACATCATGACCGCCCGAAGGTTGTCCCTCTGCGCGATGTTCTCCTTGTCCTCGAGCACACCGTCGATCCAGCGGGAAACGGTGATACCGCCGCTGTTCATGGGCTTGACCTTGCCGCCCTGACCATCGTCGTACTCGTCCTGGTCGAAGCGTGCCGCGAGCCAATCGTAGTCGACATCCCAGACGCGGCACCAGTGTTTCCAGCCGGCCTCGGCAATCGGGTAGTAACCCGGCAGGTTGTCCGGGTTCGGACCCACGTCGGTGGCGCCCTGCACGTTGTCGTGGCCACGGAAGATGTTGGCGCCGCCGCCTTCCTTGCCGATGTTGCCCAGTGCCAGCTGCAGACAGTTGTAGGCCCGGACGTAGTTGTTGCCGATGGTGTGCTGGGTACCGCCCATGCACCAGATGAAGGTTCCGGGCCGGTTCTCCGCCATGGTCTTGGCCACGGCGTAGATGCCGTCTTCCGGCACGCCGGTGACGCGCTCGACTTCGTCCGGCGTCCACTTGGCGACTTCTTCACGGATCTTGTCCATGCCGTAGACGCGCTGGCGGATGTATTCCTTGTCTTCCCACTCGTTCTCGAAGACGTGATAGAGGATGCCCCACATCAACGCCACATCGGTGCCGGAGCGGAAGCGCACGTAGGTGTCGGCATGGGCCGCGGTGCGCGTGAAGCGCGGATCCAGGACCACCAGCTTGGCGCCGTTCTCCTTGCTGCGCAGGATCATCTGCATGGCCACGGGATGGGCTTCCGCCGCATTCGAGCCGCACATGATGATGCACTTGGAGTTGTTGATGTCGTTGTAGGAGTTGGTCTGCGCACCGTAACCCCAGGTGTTTGCCACACCGGCCACGGTGGTGGAGTGGCAGATACGGGCCTGGTGATCACAGTTGTTCGAACCCCAGAAGGCCGCAAACTTGCGCTGCAGGTAAGCGCCCTCGTTGTTTGCCTTGGACGAGCCGGCGAACCAGACCGAATCCGGACCCGACTCCTCGCGGATCGAGAGCAGCTTGTCGCCGATTTCCTCGACCGCCTGTTCCCAGCTGAGGCGCTCCCAGCGACCGTCAACCAGCTTCATCGGGTAACGCACGCGACGCGTGCTGTGACCGTGGTTCCGCAGCGCAGCGCCCTTGGCACAGTGCGCGCCCAGATTGATCGGGCTGTCGAAGTTCGGCTCCTGACCGACCCAGACGCCGTCCTGGATTTCCGCGATCACGCCGCAGCCAACAGAACAGTGGGTACAGATCGATTTGGCCGTCGTGATTTCGGCATCACGGTCGATCTTGCGCGCCGCATGTGCCTTCTTGACCATCGAGGTCGGCAGCATGCTGGCCGCTGCGAGCCCGCCCACGGCAAGGCCTGAGCCCTGCAGGAAGGTTCGCCGTCCGATCGCCTTGGCCAGCAGGCCGCGGGTCGGCTGCGCCGCACCGGCCGCCGTCTTTTTCATGAGTTTCATGTTCTTCCTCCCGTCGTCACGACCTCTGCGGGCCGTGCTCACCACTGCGCCAGATCAGAACGCCGCCTTTGCGTAGTACTCGCGGACATGCGCCGTTTCGCTGTAACCCTTCTTGGCCTTGCTCCGAGGCTCGTCCTCAAGCGGACGGTCCGCTGCAAACACGGCACTGGTGGAGCCGGCCATCGCAGCCACACCACCTGCCGCCGCCATGGTCTTCAGAAACCGTCGGCGGGCCGCAACCTTGTTGTCATCGTTTTCCGTTTTCATCGTTCTCTCCACCTCCCTCAACCAGACTCGGTTCGGTGCCGGGTGACACCGTCAAAACTGTCACAGTTGGCCCGCTCACGCCATCGATCACGCAGCGCCACCAAGATAACGTCGTTCCAGCGCGATAAACGCCAGACCGAATTCGGCGACACCGCGGTAGAACCGCGCCGACGCCGCTGTCTTCAAATCGTGCAGACACTCACCCATCCAGCTGTCGATGTGCCGACGGAAAAACTCGCTCTGCCAGTTCACGTCGACCGCTTCGTCCTCGATCGCCAGCGCCATGGCCTCGCAAACCGCGGCAACGTGATCCTCCGGCTCGCAGACACCCTGCTGACGCTCGACGCCGAGCATGATCAGGTCATTCCGCAGGTCCACCAATGCCTTGTCCATCAATTGACCGGACCCGTAATAGGAAGCATAGGGCGTGATTTCGCCCCCGCCCACCCCGATGAAGACATCCTGATACTCCCGCCGCAGTGCAGCATGATCGGCCTCGTCCGCGCTGCGATGCAGCACCGACCAGGCACGGGTCATGTCCGACGCTTCAGGGTCGCCCTCCTGCCCGTCATCGGGCTGCAGGCCGCGCAGCATGGTCAGCACATCATCTGCCGGCACGTCGGCCAGCAGAGAGCCGAGCAGCCGCCAGACCCCGGCGCGCAGTGCGTCGTCATTCAGTTCGTCTTCCGTCATGCGCTTGGTCGCCTGTTCGTTCATGACGACTTCATCCCGTACACCGTGGGCTTGCGGACATCCTTCATGTCGTCGGCGAAAAGGTCGGTGACCCGACAATCACCACACATCTTCAGCCGACGCAGGCTGTCCTCCGACTGGAACATGTGGTGATCGCTCAGCCGATCCGTCATCCGCTCGATGACACTCGCCGTCGCGAACGGCTTGCCGCAGGCAACGCAGTTGAAAGGCTCTTCCTCGTTGGCGACCCGTGGTTTGCGCCGCTCTTCCCAGTCAAAAAGATAGCGCGCCTCCAGCGTGATCGCGTCTTCCGGGCAGGCGGTCTGACACAGGCCGCACTGCACACAGAGATCCTCGGTGAAATTCAGCTGCGGCTTGTCGCCGGCATCGGACAGGGCACCGGTCGGGCAGACCTGCGGACAGGCCATGCAAAGCGTGCAGGCGGCGCCGTCGACATGAACCTCACCGAACGGCGCCCCGGCCTCGAGCGTCACCTGTTCCGGGACATCGACCGCCTGCGTCCGCAGGTGATCGATGGCGAGCCGCAAGGTCGTGCGTTTCTGATTGAAGGTGTCGAAGGCGGCCGGCTCGGTCACCGCGACACCGATATCGCCGGCGAGCCCGGCGACATCGGTGTCGGCCTCGATCGGACGCAGCTGCTCGCCGGACCAACCGAGGCCGGTCAGAATCGGCAGCACGAAGCGCCGCTGGTCATCGAGTTCACGCCGCACGCTCGGCGCCAGGTCGGCAGTTTCCAGCCACCAGACGGCCGCAGCTCCATAAGCCAGCGAAGACAGCCAGACGTCCATCCCGAGAGCACCGACCTCGGCCACGCGCACCGGCAGGACCGATAACGGAAGCGTCGGCGCCATGCGGCGCAGCGCATCGAGACCACTCTCCTCGTCATGGATCAGCAGGATCGGCGCCTCGCCACCGGCCGCTGCATAGCTTTGCAGCATGGCGCGGATGCGGCGCAACTGATCCTTCGGTGTCGGATAGGCGTAGATCATTGCACCTGTCGGGCAGGCAGCGGCACAGCTACCTCCCCCCTGGCACCAGTGCGGATCGACCTCGACCCGATCCCCGAGCGAGGTAATGGCACCGGTCGGGCAGGCGTCCAGGCAGCGCGTGCAACCGCTGAGTCCGCTATCGCCGTGCGCACAGATGTCCGGGTTGTAGTTAAAGAACTTCGGCTTCTCGAACTCGCCCGTCATTTCGGGGATTTCATCGAGGGCGCGCGCCAGTGCGCGCTCGTCTCCGGCCGGGGCGTAGTAACCGTAGGGCAGGCTTTCCACACTCAGCAAGGGTTCCGGTTGCAGATCGAGAATCAGATCGAACCACGGCGAGTCCGTGCCGTTGAGTTCGGCCAGCGCAAGTTCGCGACCATCACCGGCGCGCAGGCGCAGGTCGTAGTGACCCAGGTGTCCACTGAGTGACACCGGCTCGCCACGCAGCACGACGACGCGCTCTGACGGGGTCACGGTCTCGCCATCAGTGACCAGAGCGGTACAGTGAATGACGTGGCTGAGCTGCGGCAACACGACGTTCAGGCGCGCCGCGGTACCGACGATCAGCAGATAACCCGCGGAGCGGTACTCCACCGTCGAGGTGCTCTCCGCCTGTACCGCCGCGGCGGCCTGCAGCGCTGCCTGCCGCGCCGGTGCTTCGGCCAGCGGCAGATCCGTCGCCATGTCGTCGAGCACGCTGCTCATGTCTCTCCCTTGCCGTCATCAGCGACGGTCCTGACTGTTTCCGGTTGCGCGTCATCCGCGTCCGCCTCGGAATCGGGCTCGGCAACATCTACCGAATCGCGCCACCGCCCCTCTGCCAGTTCCTCGCGCGGCACGTCCTCGCCGGAACGACGATGCTTCGTTTCCCGCCAGATCCGCGCCTCGGCATCCTCGGCACTGATCTCTTCACCATCGCCCAGCAGCCGATCGCGCAGTTTTTTCGCTTCCCGCGCAATCGAGGCCTTCAGGTCATGCGGGATAACGTCACCGAGAGGCTCGAAGTTGGTGTAGTCCTCGGCGTATTCCGCGCAGAGGCAGATCTTGTTGTACTTGGCCGAATGAAAGACCCGGGCCAGCGCTTTCATGCGCAGGGCCGGCGTGATGTTCTTCGCCATGAACACGCTCAGGTCGGAGTCGCCGGTAAGGCTAGTGATATCCGGCATGTCGCCGTCCGTCAGCTCCGCAAATCGCTTGCCGGTGCGTGGATCGATCCGTTCCTCGGGATCCCGCTCCGCCACCTGCTCGTGCTCGTCGGTGACCGGCACCTCGTCGAACTCCGGCTCGACCTCGACCGACAGGCCCTGTCGCACGGCCTGCTTCCGCCGTGACCAGCGTGACAGCAGGTCCGCCGGCGTCTGTTCATCCAGCGCTGTATCGACCTGTTGCCGCTGCTCGCTCATTTCGTGTCCTCCACCGAGTCCCCGACTTCGGCATCAAACATTGCGCGGCTGCGCTTCTTGCCCCGGGCCTTGCGTTTTTTCGGTACGTGATGGTCCAGCACGAAATGCTCGACCCAGCGATAGACCTCGGGCGGCATCGGCACGGTCAGCACCGTCTCGTCGGCCGAGCGAAGGTCCGTGGCATCGGTGTTCTGCGCCTCGTCCAGGCTGAGGGTGACCTGGCGCGGCCGGAATCCGTCGTCATGCGTGCTGACCACGATATACACCCCCGGTGTTTCGCCCTGCAGGTTGTAGGCGTAATCATCGGTGTGCGCAGGATGCAGGCGGCAACGGAAGCCGACCCAGAGAAACGTGTCACCGTCGTCGCCAGAACGCATCAGGCGCCGTTCGACCCGGGGTGCCTCGAATTGCTGTCCGGCTACCACACCCAGGGCCTGCCAGCGGCGACGGCTCGGATCGGCGCCCAGATGGCCGACGATGACTCCGAGCGATAGCTGCGTCGCTCCGCTCCAATCCGTTTCCTCGGGCTGCGTTCCGGCCACCGGCTCTCCTAAGCTATATCGATATGAAACTTTCGACTTATGCTCAGTCTGCGCCAAGCATTTCCAACTGTCACATGTGCAGGACTCGTACCACCCGCTGTGTCACGAGAATGAAACGCCAAATCATACTGTTGGACGGCCAAGCATCGCCCGCGCAGCGCTTGCCGGTGAGTCGATTGACCCCACGCGCCCATGAAATGGGTCAATTTGTCGCATATTGCCTCGGGCATCGGCCCCGCATGGGCGACCGTGTCAGGCATGCGTCGTGGGCACGCGATTTGTAAGGTTGATGGATGTTCATGCGACACTGTTATCAGTGTTTCCCCGTGCCGCGCACATCGACAAAGGTAAGACCGCCATGGCAAGCGCCTCTGCACTTCCGGATACCCTGATCGACCGGTTCGGCCGTCGAGTGAGTTACGTCCGCCTGTCGGTCACCGATCGCTGCGACTTCCGCTGTGTCTACTGCATGAGCGAAGACATGAAATTCCTGCCACGCAACCAGATCCTGACACTGGAGGAACTGGCAGCGATCGGGCAGGCCTTTGCCGAACTCGGCGTCGACAAGATCCGGATCACCGGTGGTGAGCCGCTCGTCCGTCACAATGTGCTGGAACTGTTTCAGACCCTGGGCGCCCTGGACGGTCTTCGGGAACTGACGCTGACCACGAACGGCTCGCAACTCGAGAAGATGGCCGGGCCGCTGCGGGAAGCCGGCGTGCGTCGCATCAACATCAGCCTGGACAGCCTTGATCCGGAGCGTTTCCGCCAGATCACCCGCGTCGGCGATCTGCAGCAGGTGCTGCGCGGCATCGACGCAGCCTGTGAAGCCGGCTTCGAGCGCATCAAGCTCAATGCCGTGGCCATGAAGAACCGCAACGACGACGAAATCCTGCCCCTGGTGGATTATGTGGTCGCGCGCGGGATGGATATCAGCTTTATCGAAGAGATGCCGCTCGGCGAGATCGACGACCACGACCGGGCCGAGGTCTACATGTCGTCGGACGAAGTCGCCGACATCATCCGGCAGCGTTATCCGCTGGTCGCCAGCAGCGAGACTACCGGCGGCCCGTCACGCTATTTCCGGATTCCCGAGACCGGCAGCCGGGTGGGCTTCATCTCACCGCACAGCCACAACTTCTGCGAAAGCTGCAATCGCGTCCGCGTGACGACCGAAGGCCGGCTGTTACTTTGCCTGGGCCAGGAACATTCGGTCGACCTGCGACAGGTGCTGCGCGACAAGCCGGGCGACATGCTGGCGCTGAAGCGGGCGATCGTGGATTCGATGGAAATCAAACCCCGCGGCCATGACTTCAACCTGCAAGCCAAACCGGTCATTTTCCGGCACATGAGCGCGACCGGCGGCTGAGGTCTGCCTGGCGGAACCTCAGGATTCGCTCAGATCCAGGCGGCCGTCGATGGTATGACGCAATGACAGCTCATCCACCTCCAGCGTCATCCGCAGCCTGAGCTGTTCGCCGCCCTGAATCCGGCCATCGGACAGGGCCTGCTGCAGCGACTGCTCGATTTCCCGCTGTGAGGTCACGCCGACCTGCTTCAGAAACTTGCGGATCTGCATGTT
Source organism: Ectothiorhodospiraceae bacterium (assembly GCA_003565775.1). Lineage (GTDB taxonomy): Bacteria > Pseudomonadota > Gammaproteobacteria > Nitrococcales > Aquisalimonadaceae > Methylonatrum. The sequence continues at coordinate 32,168 of PXAT01000141.1, forward strand.
CAATGCATCCTGATCAACCATCGTATCCTCCACTTTCACTGACCTTGGCTAAACACCATGACTGACAGCAATCGCCCGGTCCACCATGCCCCGTCCTGTGATGACGACTATCAGCCAGACACGCTCTCGGTAGAAGCCGCCTGGGACCGCATCCTGCAGGACGTTTCACCAGTGCACGGCAGCGAACGCCTGCCGGTGCGTTCTGCACTCGGCCGGATTCTGGACCAGGATATCCACTCCACGGTCAACGTGCCCTACAGCGACAACTCGGCGATGGATGGCTATGCGCTACGCGGCGTCGATCTGCCATCACAGGGTGAGGCGGATCTGCGGGTGGTCGCGACGTCGCTCGCTGGTCATCCGTACGAAAAGACCCTGCAGGCCGGTGAATCTCTGCGGATCATGACCGGGGCGCCGATGCCCGCCGGGGCCGACACGGTAATCCCCCAGGAAAAGGTCGAGCGCGACGGCGACACGATCCGCATCGACAGTTCGCACCGGGCGGGACAGAACGTCCGCGCCGCCGGGGAGGATATTGCCGTCGGTGACTGCGTGCTCTCTGCGGGCACCCGCGTCGGTATCGCCGAACTGGGCATGCTCGGCTCGTTGGGTCTGGTGGAGGTCAGCTGCCGGCGACGAATCCGGGTCGCTTATTTTTCCACCGGCGACGAACTGCGTTCCGCCGGTACTGCCCTCCGCCCCGGCGATGTCTACGACAGCAACCGCTACACCCTGCATGCGGTGCTCACCGAACTGGGCGTCGAAGCCACCGACATGGGCGTGATCCCGGATGAGCCGGCAGCGATGGAACAGGCCTTCAGTGATGCCGCGAGCTTTTCCGATGCCATCCTGACCTCCGGCGGCGTCTCGGTCGGCGAGGCGGATTTCGTCAAGGACATCATGCAGCGCCTGGGTGAGGTCGGATTCTGGAAGATCGCCATGCGCCCCGGACGACCATTGGCCTTTGGCAAGATCGGGCAGGCGCGATTCTTCGGCATGCCCGGCAACCCCGTCTCGGTAGTGGCGACCTGGTGCCAGTTCGTCAAACCGGCCCTGCGCCACCTGATGGGCGAAAGGATCAGCCAACCTTTCAGCTTCCGCGTGCGCACCGCCCATGACCTGCGCAAGCGGCGCGGCCGCACCGAATTCCAGCGTGGCATCCTCGACCGCAACGCAGAGGGTGAACTGCTGGTTCGGACCACCGGTGGCCAGGGCTCCGGAATCCTCAGCTCAGTTAGCCTGGCAAACTGCTTCATCGTGCTGCCCCATGACGCCGACTCTGTTGCTGAAGGCGAGTTTGTCGAGGTCCAGCCCTTCCACGGCGTGATGTCCTGAAAACGCCCCACGGCCACCAGGCGAAAAACGTAAAATAACGCTCAAACCGGGAACTTGGCGCATACCCGACTATACTGTCGCGAAACGGTGACGGCCGCAGCGCACACGGCCTGGCCAGCGCTTCCTGCCGTCATCCGTTGCTCATTGACGGCCCAACGCCTTCCGCTCCGCCGGAATCCGCTGGACCTCGCTTGTTCGGCCTAACTGGAGGTCAGGTCATGCGCAA
>PXAT01000142.1 GCA_003565775.1 Ectothiorhodospiraceae bacterium
CCCTGCCTATGAGCGCTAGTGGGCCTTTCCGAAGTCGCGGTTCCGCGGCTTCGACACGCAGGCGCCGTCGATCGTCGAGGCCTGGCGTCGCGTGGGCAGGCGGGTTGTGCCCATCGTTCGCGGTATCGAATCCGCGTCTGCTCCCATAATCAATGGGTGACCCAAACCCTTTGGGTTCCGCTGCCCCGCGCGACGGCGAATCAGAGCATCTCCAGGTCCATCAGGACGGAATCCAGGCCGGCCTGAGCGCATTCCTCGTCGACCATGCCATCGGGAGCGCCGCTGACTCCAATCGCACCGTAGATCTTGCCGCCTGCTTCGATCGTCACGGAACCGGGCATGAAGGCCAGCCCCTCGCCGAGGGTAGCCAGAGGGCTGCCAGCCCGCGCCGCAAGGTCCGATCCCTTGGCATTGAACATGATGGCGGTGAAGGCCTTTTTACGGCTGATGTTCAGAGTGATCGGCGGCGCCGTGGTGTCCCGCATCTGGACCTGGGTGATCCCACTGCGGTCGACCACCGTCACACCGATGGGGATGCCCTTTTCGCGGCAGGCGGCCACCGTCGCGGTCGCGATCGTTGCAGCCACATCCATACTCAGGCGATTGATCTGGACGACCATCGGATCCGAGGCCAGGGCCGTGGCCGAGGCCGCCATGACCAACGCGGGTAGGAGGGCCTTGCTGAGTTTTGTCATATCGGCGGTAATCCTGGTTAGTTCTTCGGGAGAGTGCCCCAGATTAGAACGTACAGCCACCCTGACATGCAAAGGAGGCCACAGCCCGATCGGTACCGACGCCAGATCAACTGACCTGCGCCTCGACCGTCGAGCAATGGGGTCAGGTCTCACATTCCGGCGGCATCTGTACGTTTTCCGCACATGAAGAGGATCGACACCGAATGTCCTCTGAACGTCAGAGCGGCCGGCTGATCACCCGCGCAGGAATCCTCGCTCGGCATTTCGAACAGCTCTTCTGCGCAGCCCCTAACCCGCAACGAAGTACGTCCCGAAAGGGTGCTGCACGCAGGGCCAGGAAGACGCAAGTCTGCTCTGTGCGCCTTCCCAGACCGTCCTTCTTAATCCATTACTTGGTCGGCTTCGAATAGTCTCGATCGACCGACGGATCGAATTCCTTAGCACGATCCTTACCCGCCTTCTCGGCGCGTTCCATTTCCTCCTTGTCGCCTTCGCCCGCTTTCCTGGCGGCCTCGTCGACCTTACCGGACTCGACGAACTCCTGCGTATCCTTGTTATAACGCTTCGCGGACTCTCGATCGCCTTCGCCCTGAACATTCGGCTTTTCTGTCATGAAACATCTCCTGTCAGATTGCATTTCGATGGAAGTCACTAGTTTATAACAACGCATGCCCATCGTCGGACCTCAGCGAACCGCCGCCAAGGCTTGAGAAAAACCATCTAATGGTGGTGACAACGATGCTTCCGGGGTGGTTCCATCAAGTCCGCATCACGAAGGTCAACAACCGTGTCTGCTGCCTAATGGCACGCGCATCCCTCCCCAGAACTCTCCCTTGGCGGATGTCACCGTCTCCGACGATTTCGATACTACCAGCGCCGAAGCGTACTTCGAATTCGCTCTGCGAACCGAAGCGGCCAGGGAATGGCGATGGGGTGTTTTTCCCTAGGTGTTCGCCTGCCTTACCTGCCGCGCCGACGGCGCTTTAGTCTGTTTCCAAACGAGTCCTCAAATGTGCCGGCAAGGGCGCACCGGGTTCGTGTTCCACCGGGAATACGGAGGAAGGAGATCAATGAAGCAAATCCGAAACTATCACCGACAAGGAGTAGACATCATGCAGGCAAAGATTCTCACCACCACCATCGCGCTGGCTCTGGGTTTGATGTTACCAGCGGCGGCATATGCTCAGCAGTCGCCGCAGGCCCAGCAACCCGGCTCACAGCAGCAGTCCGGGTTCCAACAGGCGCCCGGGCAGTCGCAGCAGATGGAGGAAGCCAGGAACGATTTGCAGAACGCGCAGCATCGCTTGCAGCAGGCCAGTCAGGCCGAGGGTAGAGAGCAGCAGACGCAGGTGCGTCAGGCTCGGCTGGGGGCGCAGCAGGCCATTCAAAAACTCGAGCAAGCCTTGCGTCAGTTCGAAGGCCAGGCGGGGCAGGAACAGCAGCAGGAGATTCAGCAGGCGCGCCGGAGTATCGATGAAGCCAAGCAAACCCTGGAGCAGCAGGATGCCGCGCCACAGGAGATGGCGGAGTCACTGCAGGATGTGGAGGAAGCAACGAGCCGGCTGCAAATTGCCGGTGGACAGCAGGCCACAAGCAGGCAGCAAGATGAGGCAGGAATCCAGGTTCGGCAGCCTGCCGCCGAGGTGACCGTCAGGGAACAAGCGCCGGACGTTATCGTCGAGCAGCGGCAGCCCGACGTCACGGTTCGCCAGCGGGATCCGCAGGTCACGGTTGAACAGCCGGAACCGCAAGTCACGATTCAACAGCCGAGACCGCAGGTCACGGTAGAGACTGCGGAACCGGATGTGACCGTGAGGGAGGGTGACGCGCCTGACGTGCGGGTACAGCAGCAGGAGAGCCGACCTGACGTCAGGGTGACCGAAGATCGCGACCGCCAGGACCGTCAGTTGCGAACAGAGCAGCAGACGGACCGGATGACGACCGCGGCAAGCCGAGTCGCGGCTATGGGCACCGAGCTCGTCGGCAAAGAGATCTATGGCGCCGATGATGAGCAGATCGGAGAGGTCGAGGACGTCGTGATGGGGCGTGACGGCCAAGTCGAGGCCGTTCTTACCGACGTCGGCGGCTTTCTCGGGATCGGGAGCAGGCAGGTGGCGCTGCCTGTCGATCGGCTTCAGATCCAGGGTGATCGCATAATCGCCACTGATATCACGAAGGAGGAAACCGAGAACATGCCGGAGTATCAGGGGCAGAACTAACCTCCCCGTGTATTCCTCTGTCTGCGCGGAACGGCAGAGGGCCGCTGCCTCAGCGGCCCTCTGCTATTAAGGCGGTTATTGGGATTACTCCCTCCGGGATTTGCATATCGTTAACGAGGAGTTTCTTGTAAAACCGGTGTCGAAACCCAGGGGATGGCTCGATGTGATTACCGTTTTTCTCCGTTTAATGGCGAAACCCGGGATGGCAAACTTATCACGTTAAACGTCTCCGATTATGATGGTGATGGAGCGACAGTGATTGGTGATCTAAAAGAAGCTGGCGGGACTACTATTCCGCAGGAACCCGAAACAGCGGGATATGCGTGAAGCGCAATAGATAGCGGATGTATTCATTTTATCCCTTCTCCTGAGGGGTTTGCTCAGGAAATAATAAGATCTGCACAAGCGGAATCAGTTGCTTGAATGCTTGAAATGCGCCGGGCGGGTTAAGACGCACCCCCGAACCAAAACGAGTGGTTCTTGGTCAGGAACTCGTCGTAGCGCATATAGTGTGAGCCGTCGCAGGAAAACGTCAGGCTGATCATACCGTTGAAGAGGTTGATCGAGGACATGCGCAGGTAAAAGGTCTCGTCGGTCAGCCGCAACGGCCTCAGGGCGCCCAGCAACGGGGAAACACATTGTTGCGGAATGGCCGCGTCGAGCGGATAGGGAGTTTGCGGATACACCAGACAGACATCTGGATCGCTCAGCGCCTCGTGATCCAGGAGGCGATAGCGAAACGGGTCATTCACCGTCCAGACAGTGGCCTGGCTACTCGAGAAGTGCATCAAGCATTGAAACACGCCACGCTGAGTGAGCAATTCCTCCAGGATAGAGAGGGACTGTTCCAGGCTGCGGTCCATCGGGCTTTCGATGCGGCACTGCTGGAAAACCCCACCCCGAATCGCGGGATCGCCCTTGATCTGTCGCCAATGTGAGGGTTCCTCGTAAAGCTCGGCGGTCAAAGGCAGGTTACGCAGATCAAAATCCGCCCCGAGATAACCCACCACGACACCATTGTCCGCGTGCACGACCTGCAACGCGGTGATCGAAGGCCGGCCCGCGTAAAGGCTGATGTAGGCATCCGAGAGCAGGAAGCCCCAGCTCGGCACGGCCTCTTTCATGTACGGCCGCGACGATCGGTCGCGGCCGAAGTGTTCCGGCAAGAGCCCTGTCTCTGCAACGTTGTCGGAAATCTGTATCCCGTCCGTTCCCAGACAGTAGAGAAAGGTTCGGTGCGGTACACGACAGAAACCCTTCAGCAATAGGCCATTGAGTCGGCTCCGATCCCCCCAGGCCCGAGCGCATTCCCCAGCCAGATGGGCCAGAGGTTCATGCAGGATCTGCGCGAGCCGCTCTCGCTGCAGGTAAATGCTGTCCTTCAGCGAAGGCTTCTTAAACGACGCCACCTTCAACGGATCGGCGTGGGTGCCGTAACGACACCCGACCCCGGCGCCGACCCATAGTATTTCGCTCGATCCGCGATGACGTTCCGGATGCCACCCCTTGGGTCTTCAACGTCTCCTTTGTAGCGCGGCAGGAGGATGATGTGCAGGTGGTCGATGCTCCGTCCCGCCGCCCGGCCGTCGTTGTTGCCAACAGTGTAGGCATCGGGCCGATTGCCCAGGAAGGAGAGTTTCAGCACGGTTTCGATGTGACCCTTCGGTCGCTCTCGCAGGTAGTCGCGGTTCAGCATGTTCCGGTACAGGTCATTCATATCGGTCGTTTCGATGACCTGCCGGACTCCGTAAATGGCGTCGAAGTAGTCCGACTGCTCCGTTTCGCTGAGTTCGAACAGGGAGACCACGTGCCGCCGAGGAATAATCAGGGCATGCCCCGGGTTGACCGGGTTGGTGTCGAAGAGCCCCACGAACGAGCGGTTCTGGAAAATGAACGGATCGGCCAAGCCGGCGGAAACGCGGCAGAAATAACAGTCCTGGTCTGGTCGGGCGCTGGTCATCGGATATCCTGGGCGGGCTTGCATCGGAGAAGAGCCGCCCGATTCTAGTTGATTCTCGCGCCATTGTGTCCGTGCGCGAAGGGGTGGGTGTCTTACTGCCCTCTTACGCCCTGACTTCAATCCGATTTGCGACGCCAATCGCCACTGTCGCCTTTCTCGTACTTCGTCTTCACCGCGGACCACGCAACCTTGTGCGACACCTCCTCCCGGGACGCATCCCCACGTCGATCCTCCGCATCCTTGTACTCATCCCTCGCGCTGTTGAACGCTTCCTTGTAGATCTCCTGCGCGCGCTTGGGCAGGTGGTCGCGCACTGCGTCCGGGAGTTCAGTGATTCTGTCGTATGGCATTGCAGTCTCTCTCTCGTGGACATCGCGCCGGTGGTGTCAGGCGCTGATATGGCCGCCCCCGTTTACATGAATAATCTGGCCGGTGACATAGGACGCGCCCTTGCTGGCCAGAAAGACATAGGCCGGCGCTACTTCAGCCGGCTGGCCAGGCCGCTTCATCAGCGTATTCGCGCCGAACTCGCCGACCTTATCCGCGTCGAATGTTGCCGGGATCAGCGGGGTCCAGATGGGTCCCGGGGCCACGGCATTGACGCGAATGCCGCGCTCCGCGAGCACCTGGACATAGGAAAAGGTCATTGCCGGGATCGCGCCTTTGGTGGCGGCGTAATCGAGCAAGGTCTGGTGGCCTCGCGCACCCGTCACCGAACCGGTGTTGATGATGCTGCCCTCGGCCAGGTAGCGCAATGCCGCCCTGATCATGGCGAGATACACGAACACGTTCGTGCGAAACGTACGCTCGATCTGTGCGGGATCCAGCTCTTCCGGAGCATCGACGGGATGTTGCTCGGCTGCGTTGTTTACGAGAACGTGCAGCCCGCCGAGCGTTTCCATGGTCTCCCTTACCGCTCGTTCGCATTGCCCGTCGTGCGTCAGGTCGCCGTGGAGCAGCAGGCAGCGGCGCCCTTCAACCTCCACCATTGCCCGGGTCGCCTTTGCATCGTCATGCTCTTCCAGGTAGGCAATGGCGACGTCAGCGCCCTCACGCGCGAAGTGGACGGCTACCGCGCGCCCGATGCCGCTGTCGCCTCCCGTCACTAGGGCGATCCGGCCATTGAGCTTACCGCTGCCACGATAGTCATCGCGAATGGTCAACGGTTCGGGATGCATTTCTCCTTGTCGGCCCGGTTGCCGGGGCTGGGTACCTTCAGAAATTTCCTCAGACATGGCTTTTTTTGACCTGATTCCTGCTCATGGTCTGATCTCCGATGATTGTGCCGTTCGGGTTCTGCCTCTCACCATGAAATCGTGTAGATGCAGGGCCCGACTCCTGAATGGTGCGAAGCGCGAGAGCGAGTCTGTGCGTTGTCTAACGCAAGGCCTGGCGGCGCCCATGCGAGACGTCCTGCGCTAGGATCATTGGGCATTCCAGAAAATGGGATACCGGGCCATAATGCTGACCGATACCGCCAACTTTCGAAATCCGCACTATCACGGGCCGGGCGACACCGTGGACCGGCTGGACTACGAAACCATCACGCGACTGACCGTTGCGCTCGCCAAGGCGATCAAGACCATGACTCGGCGGTGAGCCCCGGCGTTGCTCAGTGCCCTCCACCGAAGTCAAGCCACCAAAGGCTCAGGCAGCCATCTGTCGAACACAATGGGTGTATTGTCCCCGGAAAATCATGACCCGACCCCGATCACAAGTTCCCTGTTCCGACTGGATCACCTTCCTCGCCCACCTGCTTTTCGTGTTGGCCGCCTGGTCGGTATTCATCAAGTACGTCTTTCCGATCACGTTCGCCCTGTTCAGGGACGAGGGCTGGACTGCGCACATCTTCTGGGACTTGTGGCCGGTCGCGCATGTCTGGCTGGGCTGGGCGCTGTTGATTCAACCCTGGTACACGCGCTGGCTGGCCCTGAGCATGTCGGTCATCGAGATCGTCATCATCCTGACCCTGTTCACCATCTTTCTGGCCGAGCCTGACTGGACCATCTGGAGGACCAACTGGTTCGTCAACAAGGTTTTCGTACTCTCCGCTTTCACGCTGATTCTTGCTACGGTGGTCGTCAAACCTGAGCTTTTCCGAACGAGGTCGTCATGAGTCATCGCCTCTCGCGCCGAACCGCCTTGAAACTCCTCGGTGCCGGCATCGCCGCTGCCTGGTTGACGCCGCATCTGTCTTTGGCCAACTCCGGCGCCCTGCTCCGCAAGTCCATCCCCGATGGCGGGCATCTGCCGGTCATCGGCCTGGGTACCTGGCGCACGTTCAATGTCGGCCGCGATCCGCAACTGCTCGACGCACGTACCGAGGTCGTGCGTGCCTTCTTTGAACACGGCGGCGGCCTGGTCGATTCTTCACCGATGTACGGCTCCGCACCCGACGTAATGGGCTACGCGCTCGACAAACTGGGTACACCGGACTCGCTCTACACAGCCGAGAAGGTCTGGAGCCCGGCCGGCGGCAGCACACGCGAGCAGATTGCCGATCTGGCCGACCGTTGGGGCGTCGACCGCTTCGACCTGGTCCAGGTCCACAACCTCACCGACTGGCGCGAACACCTTGACGTACTCCAGCAGATGAAGGCCGATGGCGAAATCGCTCACGTCGGCATCACCACCTCGCACGGTCGCCGGCACGACCAGATCGAACTCATCATGCGGGAACACGACATCGATTTCGTGCAGCTGACCTACAACATCACTCACCGCCAGGTCGAAGATCGCCTGCTGCCGCTCGCGAAGGAAAAAGGCATTGCCGTGATCGCCAATCGCCCGTATGACGGTGGTGGCCTGATCAAGAATCTCAAGCGCCGGCATGAAGTACCTGAATGGGCCACTGAAGAATTCGATTGCCGCAACTGGGCCGACTTCCTGCTCAAATTCATTGTCAGCCATCCGGCGCTGACCTGCGCCATCCCGGCAACGACCAGCGTCGAGCACGTCATCGAAAACATGGCCGCCGGCCACGAACCCATGCCAACGCAAGCAACGCGGGAACGCATGATCCGCCACATCGCGTCGTTGTAATCGCGCAATGAACGGCTGGCAGACCTACCGCCTCGAAGACTTCATCCCGTTCACCCCGGATATCTACTGGCGTCTACTGGAACGCATCAACGAAACCTTCTGGCCACTGCACATTCTTGCCGTTGCTATCGGCCTGGCTGCCCTGCTGCTCGCTCTTCGCGGCAATAAACGCATTGCCCTGGCCCTGCTCGCCCCCGCCTGGCTGACGAGCGGAATCATATTCCACTTGACCTATTACGCCGAACTGAACTGGGCCGCCCCGTGGTTTGGCTGGGCCTTCATCGCTCAGACTGCCCTGTTGCTCGCCGTCGCGTTTTTCGCGGGATCAATCAAGACGCGCGAACCTTCCAGAGGGCTTTCGACCTGGATCGGCACGACCGTCGCGATGGTCTCCCTGCTTGGCTATCCTCTGATCTCCACAACCATCGGCCCAGGCCTGAGCCATGCCGAGACCTACGGCCTGCACCCCGACCCCACTGCAATCGCCACTGTCGGCGTGCTGCTGATCATCCTGCGCGGCCCCACTCTCTGGCTCACCATGCTCATTCCCATCCTATGGTGCGTGATCGGGTCGCTGACCTTGATTGCGATGGACGCAACCGGGGCACTGATCCCGCTGGCCGCGGTGACGATCATTGCCGGGACTTCGGTAGCGCGCTCGATCAAGTCAGCAGCGAAATGACTAGCCGAGTAATGGCGCCTCAACATGAATCTTGCGCTCTTCAATGCTCTTAATTATCTGGCTTCCGAGCTGGCGCGTGTTAAGCGCATTGCCGTTGCTGTTCAGAAAGCCAATTCCCAGCCGCTCGGCCAATTGCCGCAGCGCTGGCTTTGCGGGCGAAACCGGCAATCCGTCTTGTTCAACCTCAATGCTGCCGTTTTCCAACTCACGCACTCTGTAAGCGTCTAGAGCAACTGACCGTATGGCTTTGAGCTCACCCTTAGGCTTGGCCTTGCTCAGCCGCCCGAGGGACAGACTGCGCTTACGTTCTGTTTCCGCCCCCAACAACTCCAGCAACTTCTCTACCGTGGCATCCAGCAGCGTCTCGATCTGCATCTCGTCAGTGTTCACGCGCAGAACGATCACGCGATCCACCAACTCAAGAGTATTGGCATTGAAGGAGACATGGCCGCCTCCGCCAGATGTGGCGGTAGTCTTAACCGAAATCTTCTCCCCATCCCCGCTGACGACGTCATAGCCCTTCTGGTTCACTGCGGTGGCCATTTGCCCGTTAGTGATCAGCGCAGCGTAGAGCTCGCCGATACGCCCGCAAAGGTGGCGCAACTCGGTGGGAGGGACGCCCCAATTCAACTCGCGCTCGAACCAAGCCATGGCCTCCCCGAGCGACTGAATCAGCTGCATTTGCGTAAGAGCCATAAGACTTGTTTTCCTACTGAGGGCTAAACGGAAAAGGCGTCTTTGCGGAGTATAAGTGCAGAAACTGGCGCCTGGTCCTTCAGCTTCCGCAGGTGGGACAGCGCCAATTGGTACTGGCCGCTGCTTGGGCGTAGCTTATGAGCAACGAGATCCCACAATGGCCGCCCTGGCCCGTTACACACTTCTTCAAAGCCGCCTGACCGATCAAAGGGAGAAAGGGGACGGAGGGATTAAACTTTAATCCCTCCGTCCCCTTTCTGGTCCCTTTCTTGGCAGCTCCGCATCAATCCCAGCTCAGCGCCCCGCCCGTCTGATACTCCGTAACCCGCGTCTCAAAGAAATTCTTCTCCTTCTTCAGATCCAGCACTTCGCTCATCCAGGGGAAGGGGTTGTCGGCGCCGGGGTAGAGTTCGGACAGGCCGATCTGGGCGCAGCGGCGGTTGGCGATGAAGTGCAGGTATTCCTCGAACATCCCGGCGTTCATCCCGAGGATGCCGCGCGGCATGGTCTCGCGCG
>PXAT01000204.1 GCA_003565775.1 Ectothiorhodospiraceae bacterium
CCCCGGGTAGCCCCGCTACCCGAGGCGACCTGCTCCTGGCCAGTTCGCAAGAACGGCTCTCGAGCGCGGCGGCGTGCAACGATGCATGCTTCCCTCCGCTTGGGCCGCATTTTCCCCGAATGCTGCGTTGCGCTGCTTGACCGCAGAATGACTGCGGCCCTGCGCAACGCGCCTTGCCTCGGAGAAAATGCGGACGCCAACGCAGGCGTGCGAATAATTCAGCGTTTCCCTAAGCGCCCGGCGCCCCGCTATCCGCGCCCGCCTGATTCCTCGGTGGGGGCGGGCGCTGGCCGCGGGGCGCTATCCGTTAGCGGAACTCAGTCCGTCGATCGCGGCGACTCGGCGGCCCAGGCCTTCAACTTGCGCTCCAGGGTCTTGCGGCTGACCTGCAGGCGCCGCGCCGCCTCCGACTTGTTGTCCTTGCAGGTCTTCAGCACCTGCAGAATGTGGCGACGCTCGACTTCCGCCAGTGTGAAATCGTCGGGATACCCCTGGGTGCTTGCCTGCTCCCGGCTGCGGCCGAACTGCTGCAGTGGCTGGGTTTCGTAAAGACATTCGGACAGGCTCTGGCCCAGGACCATGGCCCGCTCCACCATGTTCTTCACCTCACGGACATTGCCTGGCCAGTGGTAACGCTGCAGTTGCACCAGTTCCGGCTCTTCGGGAACCAGCGCCGGCAAGCCGAGTCGCGTCGACAACTGGTGGCTGAACAGGCCGATCAGCGCAGGTAGATCACTCGGGCGTTCGCGTAACGGGGGCAATTGCAAACGCAGGACGTTGATCCGGTAGAACAGATCCTCGCGAAAGCGACCGGCTGCGACTTCGTTTCCCAGCGAGCGATTGGTGGCGGCGATAATGCGCACGTCCACCGGGATTTCACGTTCCGCACCGACCGGGCGAATCCGGCGCTCCTCCAGAACCCGCAACAGTTTCGCCTGCATGTCCGGCGGCATGTCGCCGATCTCGTCCAGAAAGACAGTGCCGCCATGCGCATGGACGAACAGGCCGTCCCGGTTCTGCATGGCGCCGGTAAAGGCACCACGCACATGGCCGAATAGCTCGCTTTCCAGCAGATCCGGAGAAATGGCACTGCAGTTGATCGGCGCAAAGGCGCCGCGGCGTCTGCTGCGCTGGTGGATGAATGCGGCGAGGATTTCCTTGCCGGTGCCGGACTCACCGTCCAGCAGGACCGTGGTATTTCCCGGCGCGACGCGTTCGGCCATGCTGCGGATGGTCTGCATGCTGGCACTGTCACTGACCAGCGGGTCACCGGAGATTCCGCTACGGGTGCCATCGTGTGACTCCGGACGACACTTCAGGCGTTGCAGAACAGCTTCCTGGAGCTGCTCGGCGGAAAAAGGCATCGGAAGATTCCCGTCGGCGACGCGGGACGCCGTATGAACGGATTCACCCGGCGACAGGATGACGAGCGACGGCGGGCGCAGCCCGGCTGCATGGATGCGGTTGAGCCATGAGGCGGCAGCTTCCGCCGAAGCGAGACTCAGCACCAGCAAATCGGGTACCTTGCGATGCAGGCGCCGCTGCGCATCGTCGAGGGATTCCGCGATCACGATGTCGGCATGACAGGCTGCCAGCGCCCGATGCAGAAACGCTCGCAGGCCGGCGTCCGGCGCCAGCAACAGGATTCCGGCGCGGCAGGGCTGCGTACCATTGTCATGGCCGGAATCCGATGGCGTCTGGGCGGTGTTCAGTCGACCCGGCATGGGAGAAAGGCTCCTGAAAAACGGGAATGTAACAGGTCGAGAAGGTGAGACAATTTGTACCAGTCTCTGTTCCGCGTGCAAATCGTGAAAGGGTTTTCGTATGTCTGACAGTCCCGCCGGGCCTGCCCAGTTGACGGGCCTGATTCTCGCCGGAGGGCGGGCCACGCGAATGGGCGGTATCGACAAGGGTCTGATTGTCGTTGCCGGTCAGCCAATGGTGCAGCATGTGCTGCAGCGTCTCGCGCCGCAGGTCTGTAGCCTGTTGATCAACGCCAATCGGAATCAGGACACCTATGGGGCGCTGGGTGCGCAGGTCGTCGCTGACCGCATGCCCGAGTTTCCCGGACCACTGGCAGGAATGGCCAGTGGTCTTGCGGCAGCGGAAACGGACTGGGTGGTGACCGTACCCTGTGATTCGCCGTTGCTGCCTGACGATCTGGCACAACGCCTTGTGACCGCCCTGCATCGCGACGGCGCCGACCTGGCAGTGGCCTCGGGCGAGGGTCGTTTGCAGCCGGTGTTTTCGCTCCTGCCCGTGCGCCTGCTGGCCGATCTGGAGGCGTATCTGGAGCAGGGCGAGCGCAAGATCGATCGCTGGTTCCGGCGCCATCGGATGGCAGTCGCCGATTTCAATGATGTACCGGAGGTCTTTATCAACGTGAATACCCCCGACGAACGTGACGCCCTGGAACAGCGGCTTCTCTCCCCTCGGCAGGAGCCCGGTCGCTGATGCCCGCTAATAGTCATCAATCACGACGGCTGCAGGATGCCGACCGTGATCATGCCGCTTTTTCCGCCTGGTTGCGCACCACCGGCGACGACAGCACCGATCGCGTGTTGAACCGTCACGCCAGCCGCAAACAGCCGCCATTGGTGCTGACCGGTGGCGAATCCGTCTCCCGTCGACTGGCCTGCTGGGTGGAGCGCTATGCAGTGGCTCACGACGGTACGCCGGTGTTTCTCCACCATACCGGGTGCAGCCTGGAGAGTCGGGATCCGGAGCATCTGCTGTACCGGCTGCTGGGCTTCATTCGCAGTCAATGCGGGTTGCGGGAGACGATCCCGGTGGATCCGGCCGCCCGCCGCGAGCTGCTGCCGAACTGGTTGGCACGGTTGGCCGCCGGGGGACGCGCCGTTCTGGTGCTCGATCGGCTGGACGCTCTGACCGGCGTTGATGCCGAGACGACCCTGGACTGGTTGCCGGTGTGGTTGCCGTCCGCGCTTCGGGTGGTGATCAGCAGTGCGCCGGGCGCGACCCTGGAATTGTTGCGCTACCGCCAGTGGGAACTGGCGGATGCCACGGCTACTGAGACCGAATGTCCGACCCTGTCGGCGGCCGACCGACTGGTGCCACTGGTCGTGGCGCGACGTGGCCTGCCCGAAGCACGCCTTGCGGAAGCGGCCGCCGATGCCGTCGACGATTCGCTGCTGCGACGCCTGTGCTTCCGGGTCGACGACCAGGTCCTGCTGGCCGGGCCGGAGCCGCGCGATGCGATTCGTCATCAGCATCTGCAGTCCGGAGCGGACTGGCAGCGCGCCCAGCAGCGCCTTGCCATCGACTGTCTGGCGGCCGGCGGGAATGACGATCTGGTCGACGGCGTCTGGCTGTTGCTGCAGGCACGTGACTGGTCCGGCCTGGCTGCGCAACTGGGTGATCCGGCGGTGCTCCGTTGTTTGCTTTCCCCGGAACGGCTGGATGTGCTGCTCGATGTCTGGCACGGCTGGGGCAACAGCAGTGAATTGCTGCAGTTCTATCAGGATCGACTGACGTCCTGGCTGGAAACGCAGGCGGCACCCGTCGACCTGATTCCTGATCTGCTGCAGGCACTCTGGCACCTGGCGGAGGCCGAGGACCTGCTGCCTGCGGTTCGGCAGGCGCGGGCTTTGCCCGGCGCGGAGACGGATGTCGTGGCGGCGGCGCTGGACGCCCTGGAGGGCGCGTGTCTCCTGGAGCTTGATGATCTGGCGGCTGCGCACCAGAGCTTGACCGCGGCGATGGAATCGGCCGCGGCGCGGCAGGGTCCGGACGCCCCGGAAATACGCCGTTGTCGGCACCGCCTGGCGATGGTGCTGGAGCAACAGGGCAGGACCGACGACGCCATCCGGCTGTATCGGCAGGCGCTGGCCGCGCGTGAGGCCAGTCTCGGCGCCAGGCACCGCGATCTGATCCCGCATCTGATCAATCTGGCGGCGATTTTGCGCGCCGACAACCGGCTGGACGAGGCCAAACCGTTGTACCAGCGGGCCCTGCAACTGGCCGAGCGGGAATACGGGGGCGCACATCCGCAGACTGCGGCCTGCCTCGACAGTCTTGCCGGTCTGCTCTATGCAGGACACGACCTGGACCAGGCGGAGACGCTGTATCAGCGAGCCCTGGGCATCGCCGAAACCGCGTTCGGTCCTGCTCATCCGGCCACGGCTGCCAGTGCGCACAATCTCGGTGCCGTGCTTGATGCGAGAGAGCAGTTCCAGGCCGCGGAAATGCTTTTCCGCCGGGCGCTGGAGATTCGTCAGCAGGTCTTCGGCGACGAACATGTGGATACCGCATCCAGTCTGCATAATCTCGCCGGAGCACTGGATGCCATGGGCCGGTTCAACGATGCGGAACCGCTGTATCGGCAGGCTATCGACGTCTGGGAGCAGGTCGTCGGCAAGGACCACACGGCTACCGCCACCAGCGTCAACAACCTGGCCGATCTGCTGCGCGAACAGGGTCGTTATGCCGAAGCCGAGGGCCTGTATCGACGTAATCTGGAGACCTGGGGACGACTGCTGGGAGCCGGCCATCCACATACCGTGATGACCCGATCGGAGTTGGCGATCCTGCTGTCGGAAAGCACGCCCGGAGCGGAAGCCGAGGCCCTGCTGCAGGCTGCCACACGGGAGACCGCGGAGGTCATGGGGTGGGACAGCATGCAGCACATCAACACCGTGGTGCGTTACGCCTCGGTGTTGCGTGATTCCCGGCGCCGGACCGAGGCCAGGTCGTTGCTCCGCACCACGCTGAGCCATGCCGAGGGCAAGGTGAGTCTGCTTTCGCCGCGGCTGCAGAAGCTGAAGCGCCATCTGGAAGCGCTGGATCAGAACCCGGATACCCTGCATTGAGCCGTGCCGTCGGCCTTCAGCCGAGCCGGTATCCGGGACCTCCGGTCAGCGCGCCTTCCAGCCTGCCCAGATGATGACCGCCCAGGCGATCATCAGCGTCGTGCCGCCGAACGGCGTGACATAGGTGAGCGCGGGGATCCCGAGCAGAGCGGACAGGTAGATGCTGCCGCTGAACAGCAGGGTCCCGATCAGCACCAGCCATGCCGCCAGTCGCAACCGCCGAACGGTGTCCGCCGCCAGTGGTGCGGCCAGCCCGAGGGCGAGTGCCAGCAGCACCACGGCGTGAATCTGGTTGTAGCGAATCGCCGTCATCAGGTAGCGAAACACCTCCGCATCCACCCTCGGCTGCAAGGCATGTTCGGAAAACGCACCAAAGGCGACGGACAGCAGACCCAGCAGGCCGGCGGCGAACAGAAACGGATGCATGGTGACTCCTCTCTCAGAAAAACGCAGAGCGTGCGTTTGAGGAAACGCCGAAGTATTTCCGCGTCTGCGCCCGAGACCGGTTTTGGTCATCGGGCAAGGCGCGGTGCCTGTTCGGCAGTGATTCCACCGGGCCGGTGACGCAACGCCGCCAGGGGCCAAAACCGGCCGGGGTCAGGCATTTCCTCTCCGGGACCGCCGTAAACTCATGCCTGGGGGCTCGACGGCCGCGTCCCTGCGGCTGACGTCCCTCCGAGGAAATCCCTGACCCCGGCAACAACTGCAGCGCCGGATTCGGGCCGGCTTGTTGCCAAGCTACCCGGGGCGGTCGCGCAATGCCGCTGGAACCAACACCAGTGAGGCCTCCAACCCGGGCGCGGGTATACTTCAGCATCTCCTTAGAGTGGTCGTGCCACCAGCCCCAGCAGAATGAACGCGATGACGGCGGCAATCAGGACGCAGGCCACCGGATGGCGGCGCCAGCCGCCGGGACGGAACAGGTCACGTACCGCTTCGCGGATCTGCTGCATCATGCCGGCCTCCGAACGATATCCACCAGATAGGGCTGACGACGTGCACTGGTCAGGACCACATGCGGGAAGCGCGGTTCCCGTGCGAGTACCGTTTGCGCAACCTGTCTGGCCCAGTATTCACGCTCCGGGTCGTCCACCATATGGATGACCGGAACGATCGGACGCTCGCCTACTCCCTTCAGCAGGCCCTGCGGATGACAGAACAGCATCGTCAGGGTCTCGATGTCGACCGGCCTTCCGGCCGCGAGTCCGGTCAGCGCGGTGATCTGCTCGACCCGGTGGGCGATGCGTTCGTCCAGGGGCTTGCCGATCGCGGCGACGGACAGGACGCTGACGACCGCATCGGCACAGTCAGGGATCAGCGGCTCGTGTTCGGCGGGCGCCTTGATCCAGCGCGCTCTGGCGCCATCGGACTTCAACAGCGTTGCGCGGAAACGCCCCGCGCGATGAATAGCCAGGATGCTGTCTGCGTCGAGCCCGGCGAGACGCCCGCGTTTGTCCGAGGGACAGGCATACGCGAAGCGGGTTGCCGTGCTTGCCGGAATGGTCTCGAGCAGGGTCGTCACCGGTGCGACATGGATTTCCGCGGCCAGGGTTTTCGGAAACAGATAGGTGAAGGTGCTGGCGGACACGCCGACCCGTCCCGGGTGCATTTCCAGGAGTTGGTAAAGCGTGGTCTTCTTGCCGCCGGCGCCGACCACGCTGACGATGCCGTCCTGCGCGTTGAGTGCGGTCAGCAGATCGTGGTTGTCGCGGTCAGTCATGGGACACGCTGAGACTCAGGATCCTGGGCAGGAAGGCGGCAATGCAATGCCAGTGGTCGCCGCCGTCACGGCTGGCGAACAGATGCCCGCTGGACGTGCCGACGTAAACGCCGGGTGTTGGTGCCCGATCGACCGTCATGGCCTCGCGCAGCACGGTCACGTAAGCGTGTTCCTGAGGTAGCCCGTCGGTCAGAGCCTGCCAGCTTCCGCCGGCGTCCCGCGTCCGGTAGACGCGGAAACGACCGTCCGGCGTCGTACGCAGATGATTGCTGTCGATGGGCACCACGTAGGCGGTGTCGGGTTCTCGTTCCGGCGAGGCGATGGCGTAACCGAAATCGCTGGGCAGTCCCGCGCTGATTTCCGTCCAGTGGTCGCCACCGTCGTCGCTGCGATAGACCCCGTTGTAGCACTGCCGGTAGAGCCGGTCCGGGTTGGCCGGATGCACGACCAGCCGGTGGATATTGTGTCCGCTCTCGGGGGTTCTTTCGGGCAGGTGCTCGGCGCGGACGCCCCGGTTGATCGGTCGCCAGTTCGCTCCGGCATCGTCACTGCGGTAGGCCCCGCCAGCCGAAATCGCCGCGTAGAGTCGCTCGGGCTGCTGTGCCGTCTGGTAGATGGAATGCGCCGAGAAGCCGCCGCGGGCCGGTTCCCAGGTGTCACGTCCGGGGTGCTCGTTAAGCCCGGACAGTGGCTGCCAGCTGTCGCCGGCATCATCACTCCGGAACACGCCGGCCGGATCGATTCCGGCAAACAGGGTCGCCGGTTCCTCTCGCAGGCCCGGCGCCAGATACCAGATCGCCTGGAGCGATTCGGCGGCCCGCGATCCCGCGTGCTGCGGTGTCGCGGTCAGCGGTTGCCAGCTTCGCCCGTAGTCGCTGGTGCGATACAGGTGCGCGCCCCAGATGGTGTGTGATGCGGCAGCGTAACCGACGCCGGGTGTCCGCGGGTCCAGCCAGGCATGCAGGATTTCATAACCGGCGATGAGCGGGCCTTCCAGCACCCAGGCGTCGCGCGAGGCATCGGTTTGCAGGCGGAACAGACCCTTTTGCGTCCCTGCGAGCAGGATCATTGCATCTGCCTGTCTGCCATCGATCCGAACCTCATCTGCATTACTGTGGAAAGCCGCTTATTGGAACAGAAAACGCGGTGTCGGGGCCACCGGAAAGGGCCCCGGTCCGCGGTCGATGGCGGCGGTGACCGAAATCGCACCGACGCACGGGAAGCACCCTGTTGCTGGTACGATTCCGCCATGCGCACCCTGCACATGAAACCATCGTTGCAGCAGGACCTGTTCAGACAGGCGGCAGGCCTGATGCCGGAGGAAGCCTGCGGTCTGTTGCTGGGGGCGACGATGGACCGGATCGACGAGGTCGTTCATTTCGACAACGAGTCGGACGATCCCGAGCAGGCCTATCTGATCGATCCGGAACGGTACCTTCGCCTCGAGGCCGCAGCGACCGGACAGGGTGTCCGGGTGATCGGTGTCTGGCATAGTCATCCTCGCTCGGATGCGGTGCCCTCGGCGACGGATCTGCGCCAGGCCTGGCCGAACTGGCATTACCTGATTGTCGGTCGACCGGGTCACGATATGGCCGAGTTGCGGGCCTGGTGGTCCGGAGACAACGGCTTCGAGGAGGAGACCCTGTTGACGTGAGTACCGTGATCGTTCGAATTCCGGCCCCGCTGCGGACTTTCACCGACGGTGAGTCCGAACTGTCGGTTGAGGCGCAAGACATGGACGAGGTGCTGGCAGCACTCGGCGCAACTCATGCCGGTCTTGTCCAGAGAATCCTCCGAGAAGACGGTACCTTGAGACCGTTTGTTAATGTTTTTGTTGATAATGAGCGCCTGGATTGTGCCGAGGCGTTGCAGCGGCCGCTGGCGCCCGGACAGATCGTTTCCATCATCCCGGCGGTGGCGGGCGGCGCCGGCTCGGCACGGGACCAGCGGCTGGCGGCGCTGCGCGAGAGCGTTTCGCAGATCGAGCCGCAGGAGGCACGTCGGCGTCAGCAGCAGGGCGGGGTCTTGCTCGACGTGCGCGATCAGGATGAGGTTGCGGGTGGCAGCCCGGACGGAGCCCTGCGTCTCGGTCGCAGTTTCCTGGAATTGCGGATCGAGGAATCGGTGCCGGATCTGGAGACGCCGATCATGGTGCTTTGCGGCGGCGGCGCGCGTTCGCTGTTTGCTGCCGAGGATCTGCAGCGGCTTGGCTATGGTCAGGTTTCCTCGGTGACCGGTGGCTTCAATCGCTGGAAAAACGAGGGCCTGCCGTTCGAGGTGCCACGGATGCTGGATGCCGAGGCGCGGGATCGTTATTCCCGGCATTTGTTGATGCCTGAGGTCGGCGAGGCGGGTCAGTTGAAGTTGCAGGACAGCCGGGTGCTGATCGTGGGTGCCGGTGGTCTCGGTTCACCGGTGGCCCTTTATCTGGCGGCGGCCGGAGTCGGCACCCTGGGCATTATCGACCACGACGTCGTCGATCGCAGCAATCTGCAGCGTCAGGTCATCCATGCCGACGACCGGGTCGGCATGGGCAAGGCAGCGTCCGCCCGGCTGGGCATTCACGCGCTGAATCCTGCTGTCGATGTGCAACTGCACGAGGACTATCTGGACAGCACGACGGTGGACAGCATTGTTCCCGACTACGATGTGGTGGTCGATGGCACCGACAACTTTGCCACCCGGTATCTGATCAACGATGCCTGCATCAAGCATGGCAAGCCCAATGTGCATGGCGCGGTGTTTCGCTTCGAGGGCCAGGTCAGCGTGTTCTGGCCGGGGCGCAGTGAGGCGCCGGGGCCCTGCTACCGCTGCCTGTTCCCGGAACCGCCACCACCGGAACTGGCGCCGAGCTGCTCAGAGGCGGGCGTTCTCGGCGTGCTGCCGGGTGTCATCGGTCTGCTGCAGGCCGTCGAGACGGTCAAGCTGTTGCTGCACGTGGGCGAGCCGCTGGTCGGCCGACTGCTGTTCTACGACGCGCTCGGCGGCCGCTTCCAGGAAATGCGAATGGAACGTGCCCCCGAGTGCGCCTATTGCGGTGACGGCAAGGCCTTTCCCGGCTACGTGGACTATGAGCAGTTTTGTCGCGGTTAGCCGCTGAGCTCGCTTCAACCTCCGATGCAGTGGCTGGCGAAGGCGAAGCCATCGTTCATGCTCCACTGCGCCTGTGGTGTATTCGCCATGCGCCGGCACCATTCCGGTGACCCGACCTCACCCGCC
>PXAT01000013.1 GCA_003565775.1 Ectothiorhodospiraceae bacterium
AAAGACACGACCCAGCCGACCGCCCAGATGCATCCAGTTCTCCGGCGCCGCCTCGAGAAAACCCAGCCGCTCCAACGCATCCGGCTCACGAGCGAACGGGCCCAGAAGGGCCCGCCGCAGTCCCAGTCCCGGCCCGCTCACGCGGGCCGGGTGCGCCAGGAGCCGTTCCTCAGCCACCACCGCAGGCACCTTCGCCGCAGCTGCCTTCCTCACCGCCGCCACTTTCGCCGCAGCTACCTTCTTCACCGCCGCCAGCTTCGCCGCAGGAACCTTCACCGCAACTGCCTTCTTCACCGCCGCTACTGCCCCCGCAGGTGCCCTCACCACAGCTACCTTCTTGCGCCAGCATCAGTGCTTCGTCCTCCGCAGTCATCACCAGGTCCGCCTCCAGATCCATCGCGGCAAACGCCGGGCTCGCCACCGCTGCGCCGGACACACCCGCAGTCAACATCGTCTTGCTGGAAAACAGTTCACTCTTCATCGTTTCGTCCTCTTAGGTTGGTCTTGCTTGGTCCACGGGCCAGGCCCGCTTGATTGATGGCTGCCGCATGCAGCCTTGCCTCAACTACCCATCACCTTGCGGCGTACATAGTAGTCCACACTCAGATACCGGCCACCGCCCCAGAAGAACAGCGCCAGAAGCATCACGAAGAACGTCGCAGCCATCTCGATGCCGTTGTTTACGATCACGAAGTTACCGGTCTCGGTCAGCCAGTTGTAGTTACCATGCTCCTGCAGGATCGATTTGGCCCGCTCCAGCCGCATCTGCGCCTGCTCGATGCCGCTACAGTTGAACAGGCACATCATCGGATCGGAGATGCGCTGCCAGCCGTGCTCAAGATGCACCGTGATGGCGGCCACCACCATCGTGATCATCAGCGGAATCGAGAACCAGCGCGTCGCAAGCCCGATCAGCAACGCGATCGCACCCAGAACCTCGGCATAAGCGGAAAGCAATACCATCAGATACGGGAACGGCATCCCCAGACCCCAGTCCGGATTGCCGTACCACATCACGACGTTCTCCTTGGGCAGGAAGCCATCCAGCTTGTTGGTCCCCGCCATCCAGAAGATCGGCGCCAGGTACAACCGCAACAGCAAAGGCGCCAGGAAATCCACCGCCCGTGTCGTGTCCAGCAGCCTCTGGGCGCGTACCGCAAGTGCCGTCAGCATCATTCGTCCCTCTTGTTGGCAGCCTTTGACTGCAAAGCCTATAGCCCCATGGGGCGCCTTGGCATACGAATCTTTACGTAGCAGCGGGCACTTGCTCTGCACCGTGGTCGACACCAGTAACTCCGCGGGGGCCTCGCATGTAATAAGCGCAGCTATCCGCCAGCGCGCCCTCGGGGAGCGACTCGATTGAGCACGAGCCCAGCTGCTGATCGCGTTGGCGTCAAACAACGGATACCGCGCCCGCGTGACACTGGCCCGGCGAGGAATGAGAGGCCACCGCGCGTCGACCGCAGACAATGTCGGCTACACCCTTGCTGCGCATGGTCTTCTTCATCAGGCCGGTGGCGGCCGCCTGCAAGCCCGGGATCGACATCAACAGCGCCGGAATGTGCAGATTCTGACTCTTGAGCCAGTCGGGACCGAACGGAAGCTTCAGGGGCATGGCCGGGTTGCCCATTGGCGTCACCTTCAGGTCCAGGTCATTCTTGAGCAGGTTGAGGCCATGGAAGTTGAAGAAGATGGACACCTCCCAGCCCAGGGCCGAGGCCGTAGAGGCGAGAATGAAGGGCGGATAGGCCATGTCCGGCGTACCCTTGGTGGCGATCAGCGTCATGCTAGAGCGCAATCTGCCCAGTTCCAACGCGAATCCGGCAAGCGACGGAGCGTGGACCCGAACCTCATCGACGGTCTCGAGCACGAGCCGCTCCCCTGCCAGCGCGTCGCGGCGGGCCGCGGCTCGACACCGACTCAGGACCAGCATACGCCCGTCGCGGCTCGCTCAGTCAGCCATATCCGGGAAGTTCTCCGGACGACTCAGGTCCCAGTCGTAATCGATGAATCGGGTGCGCCGCGCGCGATTGACGGCAGCATTCACTTCCAGATCGCCGTGGGCCTTCAGAAATGCTTCCACCGAACCCTGTACCAGGGCGCACTGAAAGGAAACGACGAGGATATTGGGAAAATCTGGGGCGTTTCCTGCTGCGGCTGCAACCGGACGAACAGGCAGCGCCGGTGGCCCGAGTCAGGCGGGACATAGCCGCCTGGCCACCTCGTTATAGGCCCACCGCGAGCAGCGCTGAGTGCTCAGCGTACCCGCTGGGACTCGAATGCCGGCGTGGTCCAGCCGCGGGTGTGCGCGGCCATCATGGGCATCCTGATCCGGAGTCTCGGTGCCGAGCGCAGCAACCGGCGTTACGGTGAGGATCCGTAGGTCCGTCCGAACACCGTGTCCGTCATCCAGCGATTGAAGGACTCGTTGCTCATGAACTGCTTGAACATCTCGGTGTCATCCTTGAGCACCACCGTCATCACGCGCCTCAGCGCCCTGTCATGCTCGATGCGCACGTTCTGCTGGTCGGGGTTCTGCTTGGCGTCCTGGGGGGCCGTGTCGGCGGCCACGCGGTTGGGAATGTCCTCGGTGGTCTCGTCGTCTCCCTTGGCGCTCTCCGCCGAGAGCGCCACCGACAGCGCGGTGGGGGGGTGCGTCCGCCCTGGCTCGAGTGCGCCTCGTCGATGACGACGACTGCAAAAAAACAGCCCTGTTACACTAGTGACGTAGCCTTTACACCATAGATATCTCGCAGATCGTTGATCATTTCCCGTTCGTCCCCTTTCCATATACCCTCGTTACCGATATAGATATCGGCAAGCGCGGTCCTGCCTTTCACCCGGCGGATGAAGTTAAGGATGGTATCCGATACCAGCAACGGCTGATCCGTGTGGGCAAAGTGACCGGCGCGGGCAATATAGGCGATCTGCACGTCATCGGTACCCAGCACATGGGCGAAGCGCTGTGTCTGAGCCGCCGGCATCATGTTATCGAACTCGCCCCAGGCGATGAGGGACGGTACCGTGATGCTACCGTAATCGACGCCGTTGGGATTCCGGCCGGCGTCATAGGGCAGAAGCAAGGCCGGACTCAGGATCGCCGCCCGGTCGGCGAGTACGCGCATATTGTGCACGTTCTGGCGCAGGGTGACGGAATTGGCCACGTCCGTTACCCCGTCACCCGCGCCGTTTCGATGGTAATCGACCTCGACATAGGGAAACGTCAGCAACCGTACCTTATACTGACTGTAGACGGCGGGGTTCCAAACCATGGTCTTGAGGATCTGCACCAGAGTCTGGTCGAAGGCCCCGAAGAGCTGGGCGAACATGGCGTCACCCTCAAGGTTATTGGGAATCTGAGAGGCCCGGCCAATGGCTTGAATCTCATTTACCGGATAGCCATCGAATGTGATGGCATCGAGCTGAATCAACGCGTCCAGCCGATCGTTGTGCCTTGCCGCATAATGTGAAGCGATGCCGCTGCCCCAGTCATCCGCAATCAGGATGAACTTGCGCCCCGGGTACTCATGCTGCATCAGTTTATCGACGTAATCCACGTCGTTGTTCCAGTGCCACAATTCGTTTGGGCCCACATTGTCCTGATCGTCCTTCCGCCCGTACATACGCGGCTGAGAGCTTTCGCCCATGCCCAGCATATCGATGGCAATGGTCTCGCAGAAGCGGCCCACGAAGCGTTGCACCTCTTCCCACTGACCACGGTTGCAAGGTACACCGTGGATGAACAGACACAAAGGACCCGCATCACCGATCTTGGTCCAGGCAATCTCGAACTCGTCTGTCCACTCGGTCTTGGGATCATGAGGCCAACCGGCCTGCACCAGCCCGGGAGATGGAGCCTTGTACCGGTAGGCGCCGTATCGGGTCTCAACCCCACCGCGATAGATATTGAGGTCGACGTCGTTGCCGGCCGCTCTCACGGGAGCATGACTGAGCGCGCCATAGAAATCGCCCTTTGCAATCCTGGTTTCCATATGTATCTCCTGGATGGTTTGTCACTTTCCTACGTCCGCGGCCCTCTGATCGCCCACAACCGCCACCGGCGGGAACGCCGTGGCGGGGGCTCATGTGGATTCATCTGTTTCGAGCACCGCTCGTCATGACGACCTGACCATGGGTGGACAAGAAGTACGGAACGAGATGGGTGATGAGTATCTTCCTCGCCCTTTTGATGTATTTTGAAGCCCGCCAGCGCATGCGGAATTTTGTCTCCCGTATCCATCGCTTTCCGAAAAGGCATTGCTTCTGTCTCCGTAGAGGTCGTCGAAGAAACTGATTAGCCATGCAGGACGCATTGCCGGATCGTTTCGCCAGATATACCGGAAATATACTGAGCAGGTGCAAACCAAATCGGCTCCTTCACCTGCACATTTTTCTCAATCACGCGCACCCGGTCTCAGTTGGCACGCATCCTCGCGCTGGTCCACTGGCTTTAGGCTTGGTCGGCTCTTAGTTCCAAGTACACCAGCAGCGGATCGTCCCGGCTATACGTGAAAATCCCTACGGAGAAAGGTTTCTCCGATGAATGCCGAAAAACCTGAAATTCCCGCCGCTGATACCAGATCCGTCTGCCAATACCATCGGGCAGCCATCGCCGCGGCCTCCGTAGCAGATCGGGATACGGCACCGTTTCGACGAGCGCGATCATGCTTCGCTGGGCATCGGACACCTGATACTCCATCGTCAGACCGTCGCGACGGAAATGCTTGGCAACGTGTGCCAGCAGACGTGCCCCGCCGAGCTCCTGTTCGGCGATACCACCGGTATCGATCATCAGCGTATTCAAGCCATCCAGGGAAAGCCGTTCAAGCGCCGGCTCGATATGGGCCACACCGGGTAACCTCCACTCTCCATCGCCTCGAAGGCTGCCTGCCTTAGGAAAACTGAAAAGCTGCGGGATCTGGCATGGTGATCTCCTGAAGCACGTGCCTAAAGGCGTGCGTCAGTCCCAACCGTGGCGGTAGAGGATATACAGCGCCGGAAGAAGGATAAATATCATAAAGCCGCCCACCATGATCAGGGTATAGCTTTCGGTTCTGAACAAGGACTGCACCAGGTTGCCGCTGTCGGCGGCCACGACCAGGCTCGAGGCGCTGGAAACGCAGAAGGGTACGATGTAAAACGTGGCCACATTGCCCATGTAATCGCGGATGTAGAGGATGCGTTGTTTTAGTGATTGGTACTTGCCGCTGCGGTTTCGGATCTGAAAGGCGTTGATGTTCAGCGCCAGACCCACGAACAGGGCGATGATCAGGGCGTTCATAAAGATCTCCGTGAGCGCGAGGACGCTCAGCGGACCGATGTATTTCGCCACCAGATAGATCCAAGTCAGGAAATAGATCAGAGACAGTAGGCGTCCGAGGCCGATGCGGGTCAGGGCTTTCGATGGGTTCATACCGGCTATCTCCCTGAATCGGGCACATCGGCGGCGGTGCGGCGCGGGACAGAAAAAGTCAGGCCCACAACCTGTTCTGCCATGGATGATCCGGATCGACTGTCATAACTCGCCGGCATCAGGCCCTCGCCTGGCTTGAAGCAGTCGAACTGCCGCTCGGTGCGTTGCAGGCGAACCATCTGCAGCTGAAAGCCGGCGACGATCTCCGGTCGACCACTGAGCAGGTAGGCGTAGGCCGAGACGACAAAGTCCCGGGTGAAGATCTGGTCGTAATTGATCAACTGGACGATGGTGTCGCGGGCGGCGACCGTCCCGACCGGCTTGCCGTCGAAACGGATGACCGATGCATCGGGCAGTCGCCACGCCTTGTCGTACACGGATTTCGTCATTGGTTCCCGCGCCTCCGACAAGCCAGCACCGCATCCGCCGCGAGGTGTCTCTCGCATCGCGTCAAGGAGCTTGTTTCGGGCTCCCGGGACGAAGCGGGCTAGCTGATTGGCCCGCCAGAAGAATCCCTGGCCGGCGGGTCTGACCTCAGTCAATCACTTCACCGCCTGTGAGACCCTACGTAGGAACGCCTAAAACGGCGGCCTTCCGGTCACTCACCCCACAGGAGGGCAGATAGCGTTTGCCTGTCCGGCGTGGCGATCCTCACGGGGAAGAAAGAAGTCAGCGAGTCGATAGGTCCAGCGTGAGCAAGTGCAGGTCCAGACCCCGGTTCGGGCTGGAGATGCCAGCGTTCGAGATGTGCTGGAAGCGATATCCCACGGCAAGCATCGGTAGCAGTTGGTAGCGGACACCGAGATGGCTGGTGAAATGGAAGTGTCCTCCAAGATCCAGGGTGCCGAAACGCTCCTCACTCAGGACAGTAGGCTTGATGCCGATCTCGAATTGCCAGCGGCTTCCATTGCGATCCCATACCCACACCGGACCCACGGACAGGGCGACACCGGTGTCCCCACCACCGTCGAATACGGCGACCCCTCCCTCACGGTGAGTGGTGAGCCGCCAGTCATCGCTCGGGCGCCACGTCCAGGGTAGCGCGTGGCGCAGTTCAAGTGCGCGCGAGGTTGTTGGCATAGTTCGCCAGCGTAAAGGCGGCAATGATGGCAATGATCTCGAGCAGTTCCTCGAACGGCACCCCCCTTTCCTCCAGGAGCGCCACCGCAGCCCGACCGACGCTCCCGGACTCGGTCATCAGGCGCCGGGTGGCATCCACCAGAAGCCGGTAGCGCGAATGCGCAGGTTCGAAGCCATGCAGGATCGCCTCGACACAGTCATCGCTCACACCGCACTCGCGCGCCTCTCGAGACATCACGCCGCGGCAGTAGTTGCACCTGTGGGACATGGCCACCTCGAGGGCGACAACCGCCTGCTCATCCCGGGGTAGTCGCCCGTGTCGCGCCAGAATGTCCTCGAAGCGCACAAAAGCGGCAAGCGCGACCTGGCTGCGCGCCAACATGAGATAGAGGTTTGGCACGTTGTCGTCGAAGGCGGCCGCAACCCCCTTCAACATGTCGTCCACCCCGTTCTCATCTCCAATCTCCATGGGCTCTCTCCAGTTTGGTGTTGCTACCGGGAAGAATGGCTTCAGTCCGTTATCCCTGCCATCGGTAAAAACCCATAGGGTTCGATCTCCAACAGCCTCGTGGAAACCCGTATATGCGGGTCCTGTCCATCCCCCTATTCTGAGGTCGATGGAACACCCACGGTCACATGCACGGGCACGGCGTCGATCCAATATCCAGGCATGACCCCTGAGCCTTTTGCGCTTTGGTCCCGCGTCCTGTGCCACCGCGACTCCTGCGGGCATGCCCCAACTTCGGTTTGCGCGACGGCGACCACTTGGAGGAAAGAAATGCACATGGTGTTTCTGGCGGTCACAGCGGTTGCCTTGCTACTACTGGCCGTGGGCCATTGGTTCTGGCCGCCGGTCCTCTGGTTCGCGGTCGTGATCCTGCCTCTGGCGGCGCTGGGATTTCACGACATGATTCAGACGCACCACTCGGTCCGGCGCAACTTCCCGCTGTGGGGCCGAGGCCGGTGGGTGATGGAGGCGCTGCGGCCTTTTGTGCGCCAATACTTCGTGGAATCCGACACCGACGGCACCCCGATCAACCGCATGTTCCGCAGCATCGTGTATCAGCGCGCCAAGGGCGAACTGGAGAGCGTCCCATTCGGAACCCGCGTGAACGTTTACCGCGACGGTTACGAGTGGATCGGTCACTCGGTATCCGCGATCCGGGCATCCGACGTCATGGACCTGCGGGTCACGGTCGGTGGTCCCGACTGCCGTCAACCCTACCGGGCCAGCATCCTGAACATCTCGGCCCTCAGCTTCGGCGCACTCAGCCGTAATGCGATCCTGGCCCTGAACCGGGGT
This sequence comes from Ectothiorhodospiraceae bacterium, assembly GCA_003565775.1. GTDB lineage: Bacteria > Pseudomonadota > Gammaproteobacteria > Nitrococcales > Aquisalimonadaceae > Methylonatrum. The sequence continues at coordinate 7,797 of PXAT01000013.1, forward strand.
GCCAAGATCGGTGGGTTCGCCCACAACACGGGCGAGGGCGGACTGGCCCCCTACCACCTCGAACACGAGGGCGATTTGATCTGGCAGATCGGCACGGGCTACTTCGGTTGCCGTGATGCCCGGGGTCATTTTTCCCCCGAGACCTTCCAGGAGAAGGCCTGCCTCGAGACGGTACGTATGATCGAGATCAAGCTCTCCCAAGGCGCGAAGCCGGGTCACGGCGGCATTCTGCCGGCGCAGAAGAATACCCCGGAGGTTGCCGCGATCCGGGGCGTTGAGCCGGGTACCCAGGTCGATTCCCCGCCCAGCCACAGCGCGTTTTATTCACCCCTCGGCCTGATGGAGTTCGTCGCCCACCTGCGTGAACTGTCCGGGGGAAAACCCGTCGGCTTCAAGCTGGCGATCGGACGCAAAAGCGAATTTCTCGCCATCTGCAAGGCCATGGTGGAGTCGGGCGTCACGCCTGATTTCATCACCGTCGACGGCGGTGAGGGCGGCACCGGGGCTGCCCCGCTCGAATACGCGAACTCGGTGGGCATGCCGCTGCGGGAGGCACTGGCCTTCGTGGACGACTGCCTGACCGGATTCAACCTGCGCAATGACATCCGGGTGATCGCGTCCGGCATGATCCTGACGGGCTTCCACCTGGTGAAGAATCTCGCCTTGGGGGCGGATCTCTGCAACAGCGCGCGCGGCATGATGTTCGCACTGGGCTGCGTCCACTCACTCTCCTGCCATACAAACCGCTGCCCCACGGGCGTGGCCACGCAGGACCCTCACCTGTACCGGGGTCTGGTCGTCTCGGACAAGGCCCAGCGCGTGGGCCAGTTCCACGCAAAGACCGTGCACGCCACGGCCGAACTCATCGCTTCGACCGGGTTGTTTCACACCTCCGAGCTCAACCGCACTCACATCCATCGGCGGGTCAACCAGCACGACATCCGCCGCTACGACCAGATCTTTCCATATGTGCCTGCCGGGATTCTGCGCCAGAGCGAGGGGGTCCCGGAGTCTCTGGCGGTACATCTTGCGGAGGCCGATTCCGAACGATTCATGCCGCGCTATTGCCTTACCCACACGGAGGATCCCTGCGAGAATCCGCACCATCCCGGTACAACACGGCTACACGAAGGGGGAAATGGCCCATGAAGGCATCGGATCTGTTCGTTCAGGCATTGGAATCCGAAGGCGTCGAATATCTGTTCGGGATTCCCGGAGAGGAAAACCTCGATCTGCTCGAATCCCTCCGGAATTCCTCGATCAAACTGGTCCTGACCCGTCACGAACAGGCCGCGGGGTTCATGGCCGCCACCTACGGGCGCCTGACCGGTCACACCGGCGTCTGTCTTTCGACCCTGGGTCCCGGCGCCACCAATCTGGTCACGGCCGCCGCCTATGCCCAGCTGGGCGCGATGCCGATGCTGATGATCACCGGCCAGAAACCGATCAAGGCCAGCAAGCAGGGAGAGTTTCAGATCCTGGATGTCGTCGACATGATGCAGCCCATCACCAAGTACACGCGCCAGATCAGCAGCGGCGCCAATATCCCCGCGCGGGTGCGCGAGGCCTTCCGGCGCGCCGAGGACGAACGCCCCGGCGCGGTACACCTGGAATTGCCGGAGGACATCGCGCGGGAAACGACCGACGCCCCGGTGATCCCGCGCAGCCGTTTCGAGACCCCGTGGGCCAGCGAGGGCTCCATTGCGGCGGCGGTGAAGATGATCGAATCGGCCCGGCGGCCACTGCTCCTGATCGGTGCCGGAGCCAACCGCCGCCACACCTGCCGCGCGCTGCCGGCCCTGGTCGAGAAGACCGGCATCCCGTTCTTCAGCACCCAGATGGGCAAGGGTGTGATCGACGAACGCCACCCGCTGTTCCTGGGCAATGCCGCACTCTCCGGAGACGACTTCCTGCACCGTGCGGTCGAAGCCGCGGATCT
>PXAT01000038.1 GCA_003565775.1 Ectothiorhodospiraceae bacterium
ACCGGTCTCGGGCGCAGACGCGGGAATAAATCAGTGTTTCCTTAAGGAAGCGCTGACTGATTCACACGTCTGCGCCGGCCGGTGTGAGGCGAGGTCCTGACACCCGGGGCCGCAATATGATGACGGTCATGGCCGCATCGGAGAAAAGCGCGAGACGCTGATGAATATGACGTCCGACCTGTTACCGGGGCCGCTTATCTGGCTTTCCTGGGCCATGCTGCTGGTGTGTCTGTTCGTGGTTCTGCGCCACGCGCCTTGGGAACTGTTGCGAAAAAACCGGCTGGAACCGGTCTGGGTCGCCGGTGCCGGCTGTGTGGGCATTGCCTGGTCGATGCAGGCGGGCATTCACCCCGGGCTCGAACTCCACTTGCTGGGCGTGACGGCCCTGACCCTGTTGTTCGGCCCGCATCTGGCGGTTGCCGGAGCCTTGCTCGCGTTGACCGGGGTCACGGTGCTGGGGCTTTACGAATGGCCCGCATTCGCAGCCAACGGTCTGCTGCTGGCAGTTCTGCCGGCTGCGGTGTCGGTCTGGGTCGGGCGATCGGTTTTTCGCCTGTTGCCGCACAATCTTTTTGTCTACGTGTTTCTGAGCGGATTCTTCGGCGCCATGCTTGCCATCGCCGTGGTGATGTTGGCGTCGGCATCGCTGCTGCTCGCCGTTGGTTCCCACCCCGCGGCGGTCATCAGTCGTGACTATCTGGCGATGATGCCGCTGATGATGTTTCCCGAGGGGTTCATCACCGGCATGCTCATTACGATGCTTGTGGTGTACCGCCCCGACTGGGTGCGGACATTCGATGATCGGTTTTACATCGACGGCAAGTAGCGGCCGACGGTTCGTGATGCCGGAGGTCCACTAATCAGGCACTTCGGGGCGCGGACCCTTCTGCAATAGCAACATGCCGGCGCCGCCGAGGCCCATCCACAAGACCATGCTCCAGACGCCTATGTGCGCCCAGAGCGGCCCCATCATGATCAGCACGACGACCGACAGCGCCAGGCAGAACAGGCCGATTCCGTGAAGCCGACGATCATGTGGTCTGTCCATTTCAGTCACTCCCCGGCAGCTGCTGGAGTATTCCGGTAACGACTCCGGCCTGCCGTCGCCGAATCGTAATCCGTGCTAGTCGGCGACTGCGTGGCGCCGCTACTGACGATCCCGGTATTGAACAGCGAAAGGCACCCCAAAGATCATGACGTACATCAAGCAGCGGGCGATTGCGTGCCGTGTTCGCGCTGTCGCCGTTGGGTCCTGGCGCGTCAGGTTCGTTCCGGTCGGTCGGGTTGCCGGCGGGCGCCGCGGTTACCGCCAGTACTGCCATCGGTGCACTGAACAGGCTGGCAATCTTGCCGTGGAGCAGGGCGCCCAGGGGCATGGCGCCCATGAAGATCATGCCGAACAGGCTCATCAGGCGGCCGCGCTGGGAGTCGTCCACCAGAGTCTGCAAAATGGTATTGCTGGCTACCATGGTGGTGAGACTGGCGCCGCCGGCAACAACCAGGAGCATGAGTGTCACGACCAGATGCGTCGACAGCGCGAAGCCGACCAGCGCGCCGCTGAAAATCACGACGTTCAGGCCGATCAGCCTGGCCAGCCCGAGGGTGGTCTGCCTTGCCGCCAGATGCAGTGCAGCAGCGAGTGCACCTATTCCGCTGGCAGCCATCAGCATGCCGTAGGTGGTAGCGCCGCCACCGAGGATCTGTTCGGCGAACACCGGAAACAGCGTGTTGTAAGGCATGCCGAACAGGCCCACGGCACCGACCAGAAACAGCAATTCGCGCATCCTCGGATGGCCGAAGGCATAGGAGAAGCCGTCCAGCATGTCGGTGAGGATCCGCCGCGACTCGCCGGACCGGGGGCGGGGTCTGAGGCGTATGGCCAGCAGGCAGTAGATCACCGGGATGTAGCTGACCGCATCCAGCAGAAAGCACATGGCTTCGCCGCGCGTGCCGAACAGGGGAATGATGATGGCGGCTGCCAGCGGCCCCACCAGGTGCGCGGCATGAAACACCGAGGAATTCAACGCGATAGCGTTCGGCAACAGACGCCGGTCGTCCATGACTTCGGCCACGAGCGCCTGGCGGGCCGGCATCTCGAAGGCCTTGGTGATGCCGAGCAGCATGCAGCAGCCAAGGATCTGCCAGACCTGTATCACCTCCAGCAGGGTCAGTATCGACAGCACCGAGACGGTCGCCATATTCCCGACATGACAGGCCATCAGGATATGTCGGCGATCGAGGCGGTCGCTGAGCACGCCGCCCAGGGACACCAGCAGGAATGTAGGCGCATGCAGGAAGAAGCCCACCAGCCCGAGCATCAGGGGATCACCGGTGAGGCGGTAGACCAGCCAGCCGATGGCCGCCAGCGTCATCCAGGTGCCGGTCAGCGAAATCGCCTGACCGCTGATGAACAGCCGGTAGTTGCGTGTCTTGAGCGCGCGGAGCAGTCCGCCCGATGCCGCGTCGGTGTTTTCAGGGCTTGCTTGCATGTCTTTCATTGTCGCAGGGATCGGGTGTGGGGATGCGCTCGATCCGGAAACAGGCTTCTCGGGAATACCGAACGGTGCGGGCGGGCTGATCCGGACCAGGCCCGTGCGTCCGCAGGTGAAAAATCGCGGGATCTCCGGTCAGTTTCACCGGAGAGTGTCTATTTCCGCGGGTCCTGTTTGACCGTCGGTTGCGATGCCTCCCCGGGAGAGAGCGTCTTGATTATGTGTTGGGTACCGTACGGAGCTTGTGCGGGGCAGCAAATACGCTTTTGAGGAAACGCTGAAGTCTCGCTGCCAGGGGTCCCGAAATGTCCGCCGAAGCCAAACCCAAACTCAAGCCTCACCTGCCACCCCAGCCGCAACAGAATCATCTTCTCGCCGCGTTATCCCCCGAGGCCCGCAGCCGTGTGTTCCCGCACCTTGAACTGGTGCCGCTGGAATTGCGCGCCCTCCTGTATGAATCCCGGCGACCCATGCGGCACGTATACTTTCCCACGGACTCCGTCATCTCGGTGCAGTACATGATGGAAGACGGGTCATCGACCGCGATCCTCGTCGTGGGCAATGAAGGGTTGCTGGGGATGAACCTGTTGATGAGCCAGCAGAGTGCCCCGAGCCGGTCCCTTGTGCAGAGTGCCGGCCACGCATGCCGCATCCCGATCCAGCGGATAAAGGAGGAGTTTGACCGCCACGAAGAATTGACGGCACTGATGCTGTCCTACACGCAGGCCCTGATTACGCAAATCTCTCAGACTGCGGTTTGCAATCGGCGACACTCGATCGACCAGCAGCTATGCCGCTGGCTTCTGCTTTCCATGGATCGTCTGTCAGACAATCATTTGACGATGACCCAGGAATTCATCGCCAACATGCTCGGTGTTCGCCGGGAAGGTGTCACCGAGGCCGCGGGGAAACTGCAAAAACAAGGTGTGATTTCCTATGGCCGTGGATTGATCAGAGTCCTGGACCGGGCGAAGCTGGAAAGCCTGAGTTGCGAGTGCTACCACGCTGTCAAAAAAGAGACGGATCAGCAGCTCCACTATCTGCCGAAGCCCCACGTGATTCCGAATACTGATTCCGTTCCGAGCATGACGCTCTGACTGCACCGGGCGGGACACGCGGCAGTTGCCCCGAGAGTCCTGCCGAAGCCGCCGGATTGCATTCCTGGCTATTCCGGCCCCATCCGCAGCCGCAGTGATTGAAGGCCGTCGAGGCTGAGTCGCATGTCCTCGGTAAACAACGGGTGGCCATCCACCCGGACCGACATCGAGGCCTCGGCGCCGTGATAGCGGACGTCGGCTGTCACCGTTGCCCGGGTTTGCAACGGGGCGAGCAGACTGTAGTCGATGCCCTGAAGATCCAGATCCCTCATGCCCAGCTCCCCGATTCGGTCATCGAGGGCGTTCTCCAGGGCCATGCCGTAGTAGACGTAAAGGCCGCCGTACGCGAGGCCGGCACTTATCAGCAGCGGAAGCAGCAAGCGGCTCATGACAACCCACCCGGATGAACCCGGTTTCGGCCGAAACGCCCTGCTATTTGAAAATCGCTTTCCATCGCACGTACCAGCTCATCGGGACTGATCTCCAACGGCGCATGCCGACAATGCCCGGTATGGCGGGTGAGACGCATTCGTGAGGGCTTCCTTGGTCGACGTTTTGGCCGCTCGCATTGCAGCGGAACCAGTATGGCAGGGGTTTCCTTGCAGCCAGTTCCTCGGGACGTCAGGCGCTTGCCATGCAGCCTGCATCGTGCCGCCGTCCGGTCAGTGCGGCAAGCGAACGCTGGCCCGGCGCCTTGTGCATCAGGATGCCGATTCCTCGCGCCATACGTCCCACCAGCCCCGTATCCGACGACTTACGGTCTCCGGGCGGTCGACATACAGTCGCAGGCCGAGCCGCAGCGCGGGCACTCTGAGGGCCGCATGCCGTCGGCCAATCATGTCGTGGATCTGCTGGCGGTGTTCCGCGGCGAGTTGCTCCAGTTCGCTCTGTAACAAGGCATCCAGTACCGTCAGATCATGATCGTCGCCCAGCAGGTCGGCGAGGGTCTTGAGTTCACCCTGCAGAGCTTTCATTACCGGTGGCCAGAGTGGATGCAGGATCTGGACGTGATACCAGTAGTCTTTCACTCGCTTGCGCCACGCATGCCAGCTGTCCGCATCACCCGCCGGGTGGCAGGCCCGCAACGTGCGGGCACCGCGTTTGTAGCAGCGCTCGAAACCGCCGACCGCGGCATCCGCACCGTCGGCCTTCATCGGCCATCGGCCGATACGCTGCCGGGCAGCTTCGAGTTCCTCGATGAGCTGCGCGACGCTGCTGGCCAGGTCATCCCCTTCTTCGGCGATCCGGTCGCGGCGAACGGCCAGAGTGTGGCGGCAGGCCCGCAACGCGTCCTGCTGAGCCGGGAGCTCGACACTTTTCTCCAGTGCCTCGACGGTTTCAATGACGGCCTGGGCGTCGCGAAAACCAGCCAGTGCCCGCGCCTGATCGCGATACCAGGCATTTTCGAAGCGAACGGTCCTGCGTCCCAACGCAGGGCGGAACAGCCGCAGAATCGCCCGCATCTCCTTGAAACATTTCCGCGCCCGGTGCACGGATACATGCGGCTCGGATGAATCCCGCAGTGCGTCCAGCGCATTGTCGACACGCCCGCGAGCCAGTTTCCTGATGTCCGCGCTGGTTGCCCTGCGGCCACCCATCCGGAGTGCCATGCCCTCATTCCTTTGCAAGCGTCTCCAGACTTGAGGAAGCGCTGATTGATTCCCGCGGCTGCGTCCGAGCCTTCAGGGAAGCATGGCATCTTTGCCGTTCCTGTCTAACGGGCGGCCGCCAGAGCCTGATCGACATCCGCAAGGATGTCGTCGATATGCTCGATGCCGATGGCGAGGCGCACCATGTCACGGCTGACGCCTGCGGTGATCAGCTCCTCGTCGTTCAGCTGCCGGTGCGTCGTCGTGGCAGGGTGACAGGCCAGCGATTTGGCGTCACCGATATTGACCAGGCGAGTGATCAGTTGCAGGGCATCGATGAATCGTCCGCCGGCTTCGGCGCCGCCCTTGATACCGAAACTCAGGATCCCGGAGGCCATGCCGCGGTGCATGTATTTCTGCACCAGCGGGTAATCCGGGTTCGACTCCAGCCCGGCGTATTTCACCCAGGTCACCTGCGGATGCCCTTCCAGGTGTCTCGCCACCGCCAGCGCATTCTCGCTGTGGCGGTCCATGCGCAGATGCAGCGTCTCGATGCCCTGCATCAGCTGGAAGGCATTGAAGGGTGATAGCGCGGCCCCTGTGTTGCGTAGCGGCGCAACCCGGGCACGACCGATGAAGGCCGCCGGCCCCAGTGCCTCGGTGTAGACCACGCCGTGATAGGAGGGGTCAGGCTCGACGAGCATCGGGAAACGGTCGCCGTGCTCGGCCCAGGGAAACTTGCCGGAATCGACGATCGCGCCGCCGACCGTGGTGCCATGGCCACCCATGAATTTGGTCAGGGAGTGCACGACGATGTCGGCACCGTTCTCGATCGGCCGCCACAGGTAAGGACTGGGCACGGTATTGTCCACCACCAGGGGAATGCCGTGGCGATGTGCGATGTCGGCCAGCTTTTCGATATCCGCGAGTTCGCCGGACGGGTTGCCGACGGTCTCGCAGAACAGCATCCGCGTATTGCCGTCGATATGCGCTTCCAGCGCGGCGAAATCGTCATGACTGGCGAAGCGCACCTGAATGCCCTGGGCTGGCAGGCTGTGAGCGAACAGGTTGTAGGTGCCGCCATACAGTTTGCTGGTGCTGACGATGTTGTCACCGGCGCGGGTGATGGTCTGGATCGTGTAGGTGATCGCGGCCATGCCGGATGCCAGAGCCAGCCCGGCGATACCCCCTTCCATGTCGGCAACACGCTGCTCCAGCACCGCGTTGGTGGGGTTCATGATCCGGCTGTAGATGTTGCCCTCGACCTTCAGATCGAACAGATCCGCGCCGTGCTGGGTGCTGTCGAAAGCGTAGGATGTGGTCTGATAGATCGGTACCGCCACCGCCTTGGTGGTCGGCTCCGGGCTGTAACCGGCATGAATGGCCTTGGTCTCGATGCGCATCCGTTCTTCCCCTGCTGTTGGTCTCCGGTGACAATTCCGCATTGTTTCCGGAGCGGGTACCCCTGAGTCAAGCCGCGAAACCGCGAAGCGGCACGGCAGTCTGACACGGAGCAGGGTCAGTTGGATCAGATCACCGGATCAGGTCAGTCCGGCAGGCTTCTTGAAAAACCGGAAAGACAGAAGCCCCGCCTCCCGGCAGGGCATGTTGCGTTGAGCTGCAAGTCGTCGATCGGGTGGGGCGGCGCCCGGTCGTTCAACGAAGGCCCAGAAACGACAGGACGAAGATGATGATGACGACGGCGCCGACGAGCCAGACAATATTGTTCATGAGTATTTGATCCTTGCGACGATTCGGTTTGAGTGGTTGAGGCCGAGTCGCGTGTCGGCCAGTCCACAGTCGCGCTCTGGCGTATGCCATGAAAGCGGGAAAGGTTACGACCGGGGTTAACGTTCCCGGTCGTCCCGGAGCGTGCCGCGCCAAAAGTGCGTGACAGCTTATGTCGGATCCTTATTCACTGATTTCGATATTGTTCCTGACCGACTGGACGCCGTTGACCCGCCCGGCAATGGATTCGGCGGCCTGTTTCTCGTCGGCGTCCTTGGCAAAGCCGGAGAGCAGGACCACGCCGTTCAGTGTTTCCACGCTGATGGACGATGCCGCGACTTCACGGCTTTGGGCGAATCGTGCTTTCACCGCTGTGGTGATCGCTGAATCGTCAACATAGGAGCCGACGGTTTGCTGGTCGCGGGCCACCGCGCACCCTGCGAGTAACAGCATGGTGATGGTGAGTATTGCGAGCAGTCCGGTAAGACGTTGCCGAGTTTTCATGGTCGTTCTCCGTTGGGCTGTAACCGACGCTGCGAGGCGCAACGCGGGCAGATTCCTTGTTCTCTTGCATGACCTTGGGTGGCCGTCAGATTCGCCCGCTGACCAGCAGAATCAGCACGACGATCAGAAGGACGCCGAGCACGCCACCGGGCGCGTAACCCCAGTTTCTGCTGTGGCGCCATGTGGGTAATGCCCCGATCAGTAGCAGGATCAGCAGGATCAGCAGAACTGTTCCGAGTGTCATCGACGTTCTCCGTGAGGTTGGACGTCCGGCGTGTTGTCTTGCGGCGGTGTTTTCGACCGGTCAAGGAAACAGACTAGGCGTGTCCGGCGCGTTGGTCCGTGCGCTACCGTACGGCAGAAGGGGATGGTGAATCGCTGGCGGACTTTACGGCGTGTCCTGTAACCGCAGGGCCTGCGTCACCCGGCCACGGGTGGCGCGCCGGGTTCGTCGAAGGCGAAGCCCAACCGCTGGCGTTTGGCGCGATACATGGCGGTGTCCGCCGCTCGCAGCAGGGAAACCACGGTGGTACCGCTGTCAGGACAGCTCGCAATTCCGATACTGGGTTTCACCGACAGGGTCAGGTCCCCGATGGTGACCGGGTGGGACACCGTGGTGTGCAGCTTGCTCGCCAGTTGCGCCATTTCGTCACGTCCGGATGCCGGCACCAGACAGGCGAATTCGTCGCCGCCCATGCGGCTCATGGTGTCCTCGACGCGGACGGCACGCGCGAGACGGGTGCCAATGATCTTGAGCAACGCATCACCCACCAGGTGACCATGCCGGTCGTTGACCGGCTTGAAGCCGTCCAGGTCGATGAACATCACGCTCAGGGCGGCGGCAGGGTCTTCCGGTTCTGCCCGCGTCAGAGCTTTCTCGAGCCGGCTGAGGAAATAGGTCCGGTTCGGTAACTCTGTCAGGTTATCGTTCAGGGAGTCACGACGGGCTTTTTCGGCCAGGCGGCGAGCGCTCAGCAGTTCGGTATGGGTACGGGCCAATTCTTCCTGCGTGGCCAGCGCGTCCCGCTCCAGCTGCTGCTGTCGGTGGAGGTCGACCAGTAGCGTCGATTGCAGTCCCTCCATGGCGATCAGGCACTTCTTCATTTGCGTCGGCAGGGCGTCGCCATTCCGGGCCGGCGAGGGCTGGGACTGGTCCACCAGACTGATGCTGCGCAGGATCTCCATGATTTCTCGCAGCTGGGCCCTGCAGTCGGGGGGCGGGCGCTTCGATAGCTTGCCGGAGGCAGTTCTTGCGCCCTGAGCTGCGGGCGCGGTCAGGTAACCCGAAGGCGGGCGCAGGTTCCCGATCAGTGGCGTGGATGGCGCTTGTGTTGTGCGTTTCAAACTGCTCATTAGACGCTCCTCTGGCCGTGCCTGCTGCCGGGCGGGGCTGTGGATTAGCCATGGCGACCGGGTTGCTTCCGGTTGCCGCAGATGCTCGGACATACACGGCCGGGTGTCCGTACGGCACCGCACAATCACGGTCTGCCGGGCAGCGCCTGCTAGGCCGCGATGACGCGAGGTAGCAGGCGTTCGAATTCGCGGCTCACCACGTCGTAGCATTCGCAGACATGGGCCTCGAGTCCCGTGCGGTCGATCACGTGAATCCGGCCGCGGCTGTAGGTGATCAGGCCCTGCCTTTGCAGTTTCCCCGCAGCTTCGGTGACACCCTCGCGACGCACGCCGAGCATGTTGGCGATCAGGTCCTGGGTCATCAGCAATTCGTTCGAGGGCAGGCGATCAATGCTCATCAACAGCCAGCGAGAGAGTTGCTGGTCAATCGTATGATGGCGGTTGCAGACCGCGGTCTGCGCCATTTGCGTGATCAGCGCCTGCATGTAGCGCAGCGTCAGTCGCTGCATGGGGCCGGCGCGGACAAACTCTTCCTTGACGAATTTGCGGTTCAGGCGGAAGGCCTTGCCGGCACTCTGGACCACGGCCCGGCTGGGGGTCGTTTCGCCACCCATGAGCAGGGCGACGCCGACCATGCCCTCAAGCCCGACGATGGCGATTTCGGCCGAGTGCCCGTCTTCCATGACATACAGCAGGGAGACGATGGACGTGGTCGGAAAATACACATGCGAAAGCGGCGCGCCCGACTCGTACAGCACGTGGCCGAGAGGCATTTCCACCGGTTCCAGGTTTGGCTCGAGTCGTTCCCAGGCGTCCTCGGGCAGGGCTGCAAGGAGGCGATTGTG
>PXAT01000174.1 GCA_003565775.1 Ectothiorhodospiraceae bacterium
CACGGCTACGATCAGGAGGCGGCGGTGCAGCAACTGATGCAGGCCCGGGGTTTTCTCGACATCCGGACGCACAAGGATCTCGGCGGGCAGCCGAGGGTGACCGAGGGGCGAGTCTGAATGAAGTCCTAAGGCGCCCTGGAGGACCCATCGGCGCACCTCTCCAGGGCATTCAAGAAAAGCACCACCACGAAGGACACGAAGATCACGAAGGGAGAAACCCATCGTTCGACCTTGCAGTTGCCCTTCCTTCGCGCCCTTCGTGCTCTTCGTGGTGAATCGTTGTTTTAATCGTCGGAGCCGCGCCCCCGAGGCGATTCAGCTGGGCGCCGGGCGCCTCGAAAGCCCCTCGCACCTCCATGCCAGAGCCTTCAAGAAAAGCACTACCACGAAGAACGCGAAGATCACGAAGAGATAACCCCCATCATTCGCCCCTTGAATTCGCCCTTCCTTCGCGTTCTTCGTGCTCTTCGTGGTGAATCGTTGTTTTAAGGAAACACTGAAGTATTCTTAATCGTCGGAGCCGCGCCCCCGAGGCGACTCACTTGGGCGCCGGGCGCCGGGCGCCTGAAAGCCTCCACACACCGGACAGGCCGGATCGCGTTCGAAATGCATGGTCTGCCAGACCGCGTCCAGCGCCGACCAGAGCAGCAGCTGCCGGCCGTCGGCCTCTGAAAAGCCGGCAACCAGCCGCATCACCTCCACCGCCTGCAGACTGCCGATGACGCCGACCACCGGGGCCAGCACGCCGCTTTCCGAGCAGCTCAGTCGCGCATCGGCGTCCTCCGACGGCGGGTACAGGCAGGCATAACAGGGTCGATCGTCCAGATCGGCGCGGAACACGGCCAGCTGGCCCTCGAGGCGGATCGCCGCGCCCGAGACCAGTGGCGTGCCGGTGGCCACGCAGGCGGCGTTGACCGCGAACCGGGTGGCGAAATTGTCGCTGCCGTCCACGACCACATCCGCCGCGGCCGCCTCGGCGCGCAGGGTGGCATCATCCAGTCGCTGCTCCAGCGAGGTGATCCGCACCTCGGGGTTGAGGTCGTGCAGCCGCGCCGCGGCCGACGCCACCTTGGGCTGTCCCAGCGAGCCGGTGCCATGCACGATCTGCCGCTGCAGATTGCTGATCTCGACCAGATCGTCATCCACCAGCACCAGATGCCCGACCCCTGCCGCCGCCAGATACATGGCCGAGGCCGAGCCCAGTCCGCCCATCCCGATCACCAGTACCCGCGCCGCCAGCAACTTCTCCTGCCCGGCGTAATCCACCTCGGGCAACAACAGTTGGCGGGAATAGCGGAGGAGCTGGGAGTTGTTAATGCCTCGTCTCCCCCGGCGGACTGGTGTCGCCTTCGGCGCTGAAGAGTTGCTCCACGTCCACCAGGTCGAAGGTGTACCGCTGTCCGCAGAAATCGCAGTGAGTCTCGACTTCGCCCTGTTCGGCAATCACCTCCATGGCCTCGGCCCGACCCAGTGAATACAGGGCGTTGGCGACGCGTTCGCGGGAACAGGGGCAGTTGAAATGCATCGGCTCGGGCGGATAGACGCGCAGATCTTCCTCGTGGAACAGGCGGTGCAGGATGTCCCGGGCGGAGAGCTGCAGCAGTTCCTGCGACCGGATCGTGCCGGCCAGATGTTCGGCCCGGTCCCAGGCATCGGCATCGCTGCTGGGGGCATCCGGCAGGCGCTGAATCAGCAGCCCGGCAGCCCGCTCGCCGTCACAGGCCAGCCAGACGCGGGTCGGCAGCTGTTCGGACTGGGCGAAATAGTCGTCCACCGCCCCGGCCAGCGAGCCATCACCGATGGGTACGATGCCCTGATAGCGGTCGTCGGTCTCCTCGGGATCGATGGTAATCGCCAGATAGCCGTCACCGCAGAGCTGCCGCAGCGTGCCCGCCGCCACATCCCGGTCGCCATGCCGGGCCACCGCACGCAAGTCCCGTTCATGACTGGCGCTCGCCACCACCATGGTTACCGGTCCATCGCCCTGAACCTGCAGCGTCAGCGTGCCCTGAAACTTGATCGTGGACGACAGCAATCCGGCAGCCGCCATGGCCTCGCCGAGCAGTTCGGCCACCGGTTCCGGATAGGCATGGCGCCGCAGCACCTCGCGGAAGCTGTCATCCAGGTGGATCAGCTCGCCGCGCACATTGGCATGTTCGAACAGGAAGCGCTGACGTTGGTCATGATCGGCAGACAAGGGGACCTCCTTTGATGCGCCCGGCGCCCGGCTGAATGCCGGTGGGGCGCCGCGCGTTCCGGGGCGAACCCGGTCCGCGGAAATTTCTCAGGTGCCGACGCTTTCAGCCGAGCCGACTTTTCTGGCGCCGGGCGCCGGGCGCGGGGCGCTTCCCTATAACTTTTTCTTGAGCATTTCGTTGACCTGGGCCGGGTTGGCCTTGCCTTTCGACGCCTTCATCACCTGACCGACGAAGAAGCCGAGCAGCTTGTCCTTGCCGCCGCGATACTGTTCCACCTGACCGGGATTGGCGGCGATGACCTCGTCGATCATCGCCTCGATGGCGCCGGTATCCGTGACCTGCTGGAGGCCCTTCGCCTCGATCACCGCGTCGGCATCGCCCTCGCCGTTCCACATGGCTTCGAACACGTCCTTGGCGATCTTGCCGGAGATCGTGTTGTCGCTGATGCGCTTCAGCATGCCGCCGAGCATCTGCGGACTGACCGGGCTGTCGCCTATTTCACGGCCATCCCGGTTGAGTGCGCCGGACAGATCGCCCATGACCCAGTTGGCGGCCAGCTTGGCCTCGCCATCGGCGGCCTCGACCACGGCCTCGAAGTAATCCGCCAGGTCGCGACCGGCGGTGAGCACCGCCGCGTCATACGGGGACAGGCCAAAGTCACTGACGAAGCGAGCCTTCTTCGCGTCCGGCAGCTCCGGCAGGGTCGCGCGGATCTGCTCGATCTCGTCGGCGGTGATCTCCAGCGGCAGCAGGTCCGGATCCGGGAAGTAGCGGTAATCGTTGGCTTCTTCCTTGGTCCGCATGGAACGGGTCTCGCCCTTGACCGAGTCGTAAAGGCGCGTTTCCTGGACCACGGTGCCGCCGGACTCGAGCAGATCGATCTGGCGCTCCACCTCGTAGTTGATCGCCTTCTCGACAAACCGGAACGAATTCAGGTTCTTGATCTCGGCGCGGGTGCCGAATTCGGCCTGCCCCTTCGGCCGCATGGACACGTTGGCGTCGCAGCGGAACGAGCCTTCCTGCATGTTGCCGTCGCAGATCTCCAGATAACGCACCAGTGAATGAATTTTCTTCATGTACGCGACGGCCTGCTTCGCCGACCGCAGGTCCGGTTCCGAGACGATCTCGAGCAGCGGCGTCCCGGCCCGGTTCAGGTCGATGCCGGTGACGCCCTGGAAGCCCTCGTGCAGGGACTTGCCGGCATCCTCTTCCAGATGCGCCCGGGTGACGCCGACACGCATGGTCTCGCCGTCGTCCAGCTCGATCAGCACCTCGCCCTCGTACACCACCGGCAGTTCGTACTGGCTGATCTGGTAGCCCTTGGGGAGATCCGGGTAGAAGTAGTTCTTGCGCGCGAACACCGAGCGCGGCGCGATGGTGCAACCGGTGGCGAGACCGAAACGGACCGCCATGTTCACCGCTTCCGCGTTCAGCACCGGCAGCACCCCCGGCAGCCCCAGATCCACGGCGCAGGCCTGGGTGTTCGGCGCGGCACCGTAGGCGGTGGAGGCACCGGAGAAGATCTTGCTGCGGGTGGCGAGCTGGGCATGGATTTCCAGCCCGATGACGGTTTCCCATTCCATCTCAGTTGTCTCCTTCGGGGCTGCGGCGATGCCAGTCCGTGACCTGCTGGTAGGCGTGCGCGGCCTGCAGCAGGCGCCCCTCCTCGAAGTAGTTGCCGATCAGCTGCAGCCCCACCGGCCGCCGCCCGACGAAGCCTGCCGGCAGGGAGATGCCCGGCAGCCCCGCCAGATTGACCGCGATGGTGTAGATGTCCGACAGGTACATGCTGACCGGATCGTCCTTGCGCTCGCCGATGTCGAAGGCGGCGGTGGGCGAGGTCGGGCCGAGGATCAGATCCACCTCGGCGAAGGCCTGCAGGAAATCGTCGCGGATCAACCGCCGCACCTGCTGCGCCTTCAGGTAGTAGGCATCGTAATAGCCGGCGGACAGGGCATAGGTACCGACCATGATGCGTCGCTGCACCTCGTCGCCGAAGCCTTCGCCGCGGGACCGCTTGTACAGATCCTCGAGGTCACGCGGGCTTTCGCAGCGATGGCCGAAGCGCACGCCGTCGAAGCGGGACAGATTCGAGGAGCACTCGGCCGGCGCGATCACGTAGTACGCCGGCACCGCGAGATGGGTATTGGCCAGGCTGATGTCGCGGAAGCTGGCACCCAGCTTGCGATACTCCTCAATCGCCGCATCGATCGCTGCGCCGACCTCCGGATCCAGCCCTTCGCCGAAGTATTCCTTCGGCAGGCCGATGGTCACCCCGCTCAGGTCGCCAGCCAGTTCCTCGCTGTAGCGCGGCACCTCGCGATCGACGCAGGTGGAGTCGCGGGGATCGAAACCGGCCATGGCCTCGAGCAGCAGAGCGCAGTCCTCGGCGGTACGCGCCATCGGTCCGGCCTGGTCCAGGCTCGAAGCGAAGGCGATCATGCCGTAGCGGGACACACGGCCGTAGGTGGGCTTGAGCCCGGTGATGCCGCACAGCGCGGCCGGCTGGCGGATCGAGCCGCCGGTATCGGTACCGGTCGCGGCCGGCACCAGGCGGCCGGCGACCGCGGCCGCCGAGCCGCCTGAGGAGCCACCCGGCACGGCCGCGGTGTCCCACGGGTTCTTTACCGGGCCGTAGAAGCTGGTCTCGTTGCTCGACCCCATCGCAAACTCATCCATGTTCGACTTGCCGACGCAGACCATGCCGGCCGCGGCCATCTGCTCGACCACATGGGCGTCGTATGGCGAGATGAAGTTGTCGAGCATGCGCGACCCGCAACTGGTGCGGACGCCGCGGGTGCAGAAGATGTCCTTGTGGACCAGCGGAACACCGGTCAGCGGACCGGCATCACCGGCGGCGCGCCGCCGGTCGGCGGCATCGGCGGCGGCCAGCGCCTGATCGGCGGTCACCGTGATGATGGCATTGAGGTCGGCGGCCGGCTGCCGCAGATGCTGCAGGCAGCTTTCGGTCAGTTCGCGACTCGAGTATTCGCCGCCGGCAAGGCCGGCGGACAGTTCGGCGACGGTTCTGGTGTGAACGCTCACAAATGGATTCCCGTTGATGCGGTGGACTGGATGGTGAAGGGCCGACGACGGGTCGCCCTCACTCGATGACGCGCGGTACCAGATACAGACCCTCTTCCACGGCCGGCGCGATCGACTGGAACAGCTCCCGCTGATCCTCCTCGCTGACCTGATCGGGACGCAGGCGCTGGCTCATTTCCAGTGGGTGTGCCAGGGGCTCCACCGCGGCGGTGTCCACAGCCGACATGGCTTCGACGAAATCGAGAATCGCCGACAGGTTCCGAGCATGTTCCGGCAGGCGGTCCTGATCCACGGCCAGGCGGGCCAGATGCGCGATCTGCTGCACGTCACTTTCTTTCAGGGACATTCGATGACTCCAACACGGGTTCGGCCTGCAACATCGGTTCGCTGACATCGAACAGGGCAGACTGACGTCAGCGGGAGACAAACCAGCAGGGATTCGTAAGACGCGGATTTTCCGGCAACAAGGCCAGGATGGCAAACCGGAGAAACCGGTGATCTGGCTGCTTGCCGTATCTCCAAGCCGTTGTTAGATTACACGCCTTTCTCCGGGGGACGGACTTCATGTTCAAGGCGATTCGCGGCCTTTTTTCCAATGACCTATCCATTGATCTGGGTACCGCCAACACCCTCATCTATCTCCGCGGCCAGGGAATTGTCCTGAACGAACCTTCGGTGGTGGCGATTCGTCAGGATCGCGACGGCGGCCCCAAGTCCATCGCAGCGGTGGGCGTCGAAGCCAAGAACATGATGGGGCGTACGCCGGGCAACATCCGCGCGATCCGGCCGATGAAGGACGGCGTCATCGCCGACTTCACGGTCACCGAAAAGATGCTGCAGCACTTCATCAAGAAGGTGCACGAAGCGCGTTTCTTCAAGCCCAGCCCGCGGGTTCTGGTCTGCGTGCCCTGCGGCTCCACCCAGGTGGAGCGGCGCGCGATCCGCGAATCGGCGATGGGCGCCGGCGCACGCGAGGTGTATCTGATCGAGGAACCCCGCGCTGCAGCCATCGGTGCCAACATGCCGGTGGACGAGGCCCGTGGCTCGATGGTGCTGGACATCGGCGGCGGCACGTCCGAAGTGGCTGTACTGTCGCTCAACGGCATCGTCTACTCCGCCTCGGTGCGGGTTGGCGGTGACCGCTTTGACGAGGCCATCACCAACTACATCCGCCGCAATTACGGTATTCTCGTCGGTGAGGCCACGGCCGAGCGTATCAAGCACGAAATCGGCACCGCCTTCCCCGGCAGTGAAGTCCGCGAGATCGACGTCAAGGGTCGCAATCTGGCCCAGGGCGTCCCGCGCAGCTTCACCCTGAACAGCAACGAAATCCTGGAAGCGCTGCAGGAGCCGCTGTCGGCCATCGTCGGTGCGGTCAAGAGCGCACTCGAGCAGACTCCGCCGGAACTGGGCGCCGACGTCGCCGAGCGCGGCATCGTGCTGACCGGCGGCGGCGCCCTGCTGCGAAATCTCGACCGGCTTATCATGGAAGAAACCGGTCTGCCGGTGGTGGTGGCGGATGATCCGCTGACCTGCGTCGCCCGGGGTGGCGGCCGTGCGCTGGAACTCATGGACGAACAGGGTCTCGACCTGTTTACCGCCGAGTAGCAACGGCCGGTCACGACCGGATGCCCGATCACCGGCCCTGCGCTAGGCTTGGCAACAGACGGCCGGGGCCGCTTCCGTGAACGCGGGCAGTCGTCAGGCAGTGTCTCCCGGCAACGGCCGGACCATTCCCGCTTTCGCGCGGACGCTCGCTGCACCGGCATCGATGCGTCGTCCGCCGGGATACGGGAAGCGGTGCGAGCGGTAGATTTTTCAGTCCGGGGTACGCCATCAAACCGTTATTCTCGCAAGGCCCCTCGGCGGCCACCCGATTCATCCTGCTGGCATTGGTGTCGATCGGCATCATGACGCTGGATCATCGCGACCAGTTCGCCGACCCGGTGCGCGAGGCCGTGCACACGGCGGTGTCGCCGGTGCATTTCACGGTCAATCTGCCATTCGAAATCAGCGATTACCTGAGCGAGACACTGGCGACCCGGCGCGCATTGCAGGAGGAAAACTCCCGCCTGCGGGACCAGCAGTTGCTGAACGCGGCACGTTTGCAACGGCTGGATGAACTGGAACGCGAGAACATCCGCCTGCAGGGCCTGCTGGAATCGTCCTATGAGGTCGAGGACTCGGTGCTGATCGCCGAGTTGATGCGACTGGACCTGAGTCCGCATCGTCACGTGGTGCAGCTGGACAAGGGCCGCCGCGACAACGTCTTCCCCGGCCAGCCCGTGCTCGATGCCAGCGGCGTGGTCGGTCAGGTGGACACGGTGGGTCGTACCATGTCGGTGGTGCGACTGATCACCGACCCGAGCCATGGCATTGCGGTGCAGATCAATCGCAACGGCCTGCGCACCGTGGCGGTCGGCACCGGCGATCTCAACAAACTGGAACTGCCACACCTGCCGAACAACGCCGATGTCCGGGTCGGCGACCTGCTGGTGACGTCCGGTCTGGCCGGGCGTTTCCCCCGCGGTTATCCGGTGGCCGAGGTCACCGAAGTACGGCGCGAGCCCGGACTGCCGTTCGCCCGGGTCGTCGCACGGCCGCGGGCGGAACTGGATCGCAGCCGAGAAATGCTGCTGGTACGGATCAGCCGGGAACGCGCCGAAGACGAACTCGAGCCGCCGGACATGCCGCCACAGGAACCCGGCCCGGACGCGCTGCCCCCGGGTCAGGGCGTCGTGCCCGAGGCCCTTCGCCCGGACGGGCCGGCACCCGAGGCACCCGAGGACGTGCCGGATGCAGCGCCACCGACCGGCCCGGGCAACGGGGCAGAATCATGAGTGAAATCGTCCCGCGCGGCCGACTGGTGATCCTGCTCAGCATCCTGCTGGCCTATGTGCTGGTGGTGATACCGCTGCCGGACTGGGCGCGCCTGGCCCGGCCGGAATGGGTCGCGCTCGTCCTGATCTACTGGTGCATGGCGGTGCCGCAGCGGGTCGGTGTCGGTGTCGCCTGGCTCGCCGGGCTGGGTCAGGATGCGCTGCAGGCCGGGCTGCTGGGGCAGCAGGCCCTGGCCTACGCCCTGCTCGCCCTGGTGGTGCTGAAACTGCATCAGCGGATACGCGTCTACCCGCTCGGCCAGCAGGCCCTGATCGTGCTCGGCCTGCTGTTTCTGGTCACGCTGGTGCAGGTCTGGACCAACGGACTGATCGGCCGGCCGATGTCCGTCCACAGCTACTGGCTACCGCCGGTGGTGGGGATGCTGCTCTGGCCCTGGCTGGTGGTGCTGTTGCGCGGCGTTCGTCGTTACTATGGGGTGCAATAGCGCCCGGCGGGACTGACTCATGGCGGCAAAGAAGGGACAAGGCGACAACCGGCTCCGGGACCAGATCCAGGAGCGGCGACTGTTCACGCGCCGCACCCTGCTCGCCGGGGCCGGGGTGCTGGGTCTGATGGGCCTGCTCGGTGCCCGCATGGGACAGTTGCAGGTCACCGGCCACCAGCATTACGCCACCATGTCCCAGGCCAATCGCGTGCGGCTGGTGCCGATTCCGCCCAATCGCGGCCTGATTCATGACCGCAACGGCGTCCTGCTGGCCGACAACCGGCCGACCTATCAGCTGATGGTGATCCCGGAACAGATCCCGGACCTGGATCAGACGCTGGAACAGCTCGGCAGCATCATCGAGCTGGACGAGGCCGATCTCAAGCGGTTCCACAACCAGCGCCAGCGAAGCCGCCGATTTGACGCGATCCCGCTGAAGTTTCGCCTGAACGAACGGGATGTGGCCGTGTTCGCTACCAATCGACACCGCTTCCCGGGTGTCGAGGTGGAGGCCCGCCTGAGCCGGGTCTATCCGGAAGGTGAGCATGCCGTGCATGCCATCGGTCATGTCGGCCGCATCAACGAGCAGGAGCTGGCGCGGATCGATTCCGCCCGCTATCGCGGCAGTAGCCATATCGGCAAGTCCGGCGCCGAGCTGCAATTCGAGGATCTGTTGCACGGGCATTCCGGCATCGAACGCGTCGAAGCCAACGCGCTGGGCCGGGTCATCCGGCAGCTGGAGCGACTCGACCCGAACCCCGGCAACGACGTCTATCTGACCATCGACAGCCGGCTGCAGCGGGTCGCCGAAGAGGTGCTCGGTGACTGGTGGGGTGCGGTCGTGGCACTTGACACCCGCAACGGCGACATCCTGGCGCTGGCCAGCCAGCCGAGTTTCGATCCCAACAAGTTCGTCCACGGCATCGACCGGGAGAGCTTTCAGGCGCTGCAGGGCGACCCGTCGCGCCCGCTCTACAACCGCGCCATGCGCGGCCAGTATCCGCCGGGGTCGACGATCAAGCCGTTCGTCGCGCTCGCCAGTCTGGAGAACAATATCCGTTCGGCGGCCGAACGGGTCTTCTGCCCGGGTTTCTACACCCTGCCCGGCGTCAGGCACCGCTGGCGCTGCTGGCAACGGCGCGGACACGGCCACATGAACATGCAGGACAGCATGGTCCAGTCCTGCGACGTCTACTTTTACGACACGGCCTACAAGCTCGGCATCGACCGCTTGCAGGAATATCTCGGGGGCTTCGGCTTCGGTCAGCGTACCGGCTCCGGGATTCCCGGCGAGCTGCCCGGCGTGCTGCCGTCGCGGGAATGGAAACGCGCCGCGCGGGGCGAGGGCTGGTATCACGGCGAGACCTTGATTACCGGCATCGGGCAGGGCTTCTTCCTGACCACGCCGATCCAGCTGGCCCATGCCACGGCAGTGCTGGCCAACAAGGGCTCGGCGCATCCGCCGCGGCTGATCAAGCGGATCCACGGCAACAGCAATGGCGAGGACCGGGATCTGCCGCCGGAGGAACTGGAGACCCATTTCACGCTGAAGGATCCGGCCAACTGGCAGCGGGTGGTGGACAGCATGGTGGAATCGATCCGGGGTGCACGCGGCACCGCGCGCAGTATTGCGCCGGGTCTGGAATACGAGGTGGCCGGCAAGACCGGTACCGCCCAGGTTTTCAGCCTCGGTCAGGACGAGAAGTACGACGCAGATGCGATCCCGCGGCATCTGCACGACCACGCCCTGTTCAACTGCTTCGCGCCGGCCGACGACCCGCGCATTGCGGTGGCGGTGGTGGTCGAGAACGGCGGCAGCGGCGGCGCGGTGGCGGCACCGATGGCGCGGCAGGTGATGGACGCCTGGCGGGCCATCGAGCGCGGCGAGCCGATCCCGCGCCCGGACTCGCCGGATGAAGAGGCGGCGGAGCAGGCCGATGGCTGAAGCCAGCTTCGTCGACCAGCGCATGACCCGGGTGCAGCGGCATCTGCATCTGGACGGCCAGTTGCTGACCGCACTGGCCCTGCTGTCAGGTGCCGGTCTCGCCATTCTCTACAGCGCATCCAACCAGGATGTGGCGGAACTGCAACGGCAACTGATCCGCCTCGGTATCGCCTTTGTCGGCATGGTGGTCATCGCCCAGGTACCGCCCGAAACCCTGCGGCGCTGGACGCCCTGGGTCTTCATCGGCGGGCTGGTGATGCTGGTGCTGGTGCTGTTTTTCGGCAGTTACGGCAAGGGTGCCCAGCGCTGGCTGGGTGTCGGGCCGATCCGGTTTCAGCCCGCGGAACTGATGAAGCTGGCAATCCCGCTGATGGTGGCCTGGTATCTCAGCCGACGACCGCTGCCACCCACCTTCGGCCAGGTGCTGGTGGCGCTGGTGATGACCGCTGTGCCGACCGCCCTGATCATTCTGCAGCCGGACCTGGGTACCGCGGTGCTGGTCTCCGCAGCAGGACTCTTTGTGGTGTTTCTCGCCGGTCTGCGCTGGCGGGTGCTGATCGGCGCCCTGCTCGCGATCCTCGCCACCATCCCGATATTCTGGATGTTCCTGATGCACGAGTATCAGAAACAACGGGTCCTGACCCTGTTCGACCCGGAACGCGACCCGCTGGGCGCCGGCTATCACATCATTCAGAGCACCATCGCCATCGGCTCGGGCGGCGTCTACGGCAAGGGCTGGCTGAACGGCACCCAGTCCCAGCTGCAGTTCCTGCCCGAGCGCAATACCGACTTCATCTTCGCCGTGTTCGCCGAGGAATTCGGCCTGGTCGGCGTGGTGCAGCTGCTGGTCCTGTACCTGTTCATCATCTGGCGCGGGCTGTACATCGCCTGCCAGGCTCAGGACAATTTCTCGCGACTGGTGGCCGGCAGCCTGTCGCTGACCTTCTTCGTCTACGTGTTCGTCAATGTGGGCATGGTGTCGGGGCTGATTCCGGTGGTCGGCCTGCCCCTGCCACTGATCAGCTACGGCGGCACATCCATGGTGACGCTCATGGCCGCCTTCGGTATCCTCATGTCGGTGCATACGCACCGCCGGATATGGTCCACGTGAAGCTCGCGTGGCGCGGCTCGTCGGTGGTGCCTTGCCAGGCCGGCTGGCCGCCCCTCGGGTGGCTACCGTGATCCGCCGTTCGTTCTCTGCGAGATTGTCCATGGCACCGGTTTCAGCAATGCGACTGCTCCTGCCCGTTCTGCTGCTCTGCATCAGCCTGTCGGCCAGCGCCGACGACTTCGGCGACCAGCGCGAGGCGCTGAAGGCCTTTGCCGAGGACGTTGCCGGCAAGCATGATCTGTCGGCCACCGACGTGAACAACATCCTCGGCCACGCCGAATTCCGCCAGGACATCATTGACGCGATCTCGCGGCCGGCCGAGGCCATGCCCTGGCATCGCTATCGGCCGATTTTCATTCGCGAAGACCGGATCAGGGGCGGCCTCGCCTTCTGGGAAGAACATGCCGACGCCATCGCCGATGCCGCCGAAACGTTCGGTGTCAGCGAATCGATCATCGTCGCGATCATCGGCGTCGAAACCAGTTACGGGGAACATACCGGCCGCTACCGGGTGCTCGACGCGCTCAGCACGCTTGCCTTCGGCTATCCGCCGCGCGCCTCGTTCTTCCGAAGCGAGCTGGAACATTTCCTGTTGCTGGCCAGGGAAGAGGGCTTCGACCCCCTGAGCATCCGGGGCTCCTATGCCGGGGCCATGGGTATTCCGCAATTCATCTCCAGCAGTTACCGAGCCTACGCCGTGGATGGCGATGGCGACGGTCGTCGTGACCTGATGAGCAATACCGCCGACGCGGTCGCCAGCGTCGCCAACTATTTCTCGGAGCATCGCTGGCGCGAGGGCGATCCGGTGGTGGCCGAAGCCCGGCTGGATGACGGCGCCG
This sequence comes from Ectothiorhodospiraceae bacterium, assembly GCA_003565775.1. Taxonomy (GTDB): domain Bacteria; phylum Pseudomonadota; class Gammaproteobacteria; order Nitrococcales; family Aquisalimonadaceae; genus Methylonatrum. The sequence goes on from PXAT01000174.1 coordinate 12,464, forward strand.
ACGTCACCGATCTCGCCAACCAGGGCCGGCAGCCCTACACCACGGTCGGCGAGCTGCGCGCCGCCGGGGTCGTGTTCGACGACAGCCTCGACGACAGCCTCGACGCCACGCTGATGGAACTTGATGGCGAGGACGGCACGGAATACTGGGTGGGGCTGCACAATTTCTATGTCATCACCCGCTACAACCACAGTCCGCTCTATGCGCTGGCCGTCTGGCAGCTCAGCGAAATGATGCGGGAACGCCGGGAGACCGACGCGTGACAAATCGTCTTTTTCGACCCCTGCCCCTGGTGGCCGTCCTGCTGCTGGCCGCCTGCAGCAGCACCCCGGAGGCACCTGACGAGGAAATGGACCGGGGGCCGGAAGTGGCTCCAGACACCTCGGGCCTGGAGGAGGTGGTGCCGCGCAAGGAGCCTCGCAGCCGCTACGGCAACCCGGAGTCCTACGAGGTCTTCGGACAGACGTATTACGTCATGGCGGAAACGCCCCGGGTGTTCGAAGAGGAAGGCATCGCTTCCTGGTACGGCAAGAAATTCCATGGCCGGAGGACCAGCAGCGGCGAACCCTACGACATGTACCAGCTGACCGCGGCGCACCGTGAACTGCCGATTCCGGCCTATGTGCGGGTCACCAATCTGGACAATGACCGCAGCCTGGTGGTCCGGGTCAACGATCGTGGCCCGTTCGCCCGCAACCGCATCATCGATCTGTCCTATGCCGCGGCTCAACGGCTGGACATGGTGGACTCCGGCGTCGCCCCGGTGCGGATCGAACTGCTGCATGCCGACGATGACGAACCCACAGTGGCCGACACCGAGACCTCATCGGACGGTGGCGACGTGGTCCAGGCCAGCGCCGCCGCACGCCTGCCCGGCGAGGTGGAGCGTGACACCGCATCGAGCAACGGCGACAGCGGCACCAACTACTTCCTGCAGGCCGGCGCCTTCTCTGAACGCCGTAATGCCGAACGACTCCAGGAGCAGTTGCAGCGGGCCCGCTTCGAGCAGATCCGCATCGACAACAGCGGCGAAGGCGGTCTCTACCGCGTCCAGCTGGGCCCGGTGGCTTCGGTCGAGGCGCTGGACGAACTCAGCCGCGATCTCGAAGACCACGGCATCACCGCGTCGCGGGTCATCATCGATCGCTGAAGCCGCAGATGGCGCTCGCCGGTGTGCCCATGCACCCGGTCGCCGGAACCGTTCATCATCACCAACAGGAATTGCCTAACCCAATGAAAGCATTGCGCCTCGCCCTCGCCACCCTGCTGGTCCTGCTGCTGACCTCGCCTGTCGCCGCGCAGACCATGCCGGTGCCGTCACCGCCGTCCCTCGGTGCGCCGAGCTACATCCTGCTGGATTTCGAGAGTGGCAATGTGCTGGTCGAGCGTGAGTCGGATACGCCGCGCGAGCCGGCCAGCCTGGTCAAGCTGATGACCGCCTATGTCGCCTTCCACGAGCTGCGCGAAGGTCATCTGAGCCTGGACGAAAAGGTGATGATCAGCGAAACCGCCTGGCGCATGGGTGGCTCGAAGATGTTCGTCGAGGTCGGCAAGCAGGTGCAGGTCGAAGATCTCCTGCGCGGCATCATTATCCAGTCGGGCAACGATGCCAGCGTGGCCATCGCCGAGCACATCGCCGGTAACGAGCAGACCTTCGCCCAGCTGATGAACAACCATGCCGAGGAAATCGGCATGTACAACACCAATTTCACCAACTCCACCGGCTGGCCTGACGAGGCTCAGACCACGACCGCTCGGGACATGGCCCTGCTGGCGGCCGCTATGATCCGGAATTTCCCCGAGTTCTATCAATACTATTCGGAACGCGAATTCACCTATAACGACATCACCCAGGGCAACCGCAATCTGCTGCTGACCCGCGACAGTTCGGTGGACGGCCTGAAAACCGGCCATACCAGCACTGCCGGCTACAATCTGGTCAGTTCGGCGAAGCGCGACGACATGCGTCTCGTGGCAGTGGTCATGGGCACCGACGGCCCTCGCGACCGCGCCGATCAGAGTCAGGCCCTGTTCAACTACGGCTTCCGCTTCTTCCGCAGCTATGCGCTGTACGAGGGCAACACCGCGCTGACCAGTCCGAAGCTGTGGAAGGGCGCCCAGGACACGATTCCGGTGGGCCTGGAACGCACGCTCTACGTGACCATCCCGCAACGCGAATACGACAATCTGGATGCGAACATGCGGATCGACAGCCCGGTGATGGCGCCGGTGCAGCGCGGGGACAAGTTGGGCGAAATCACCGTGTCGCTGGATGGCCAGGTGCTGGTCGAGGCGCCTCTGATCGCGCTGGAGGATGGTGACGAGGGCGGCTTTTTCAGCGGCCTGATCGACGAAGTGCTGTTACTGTTCCAGTGAGTTCCGGCATGCATGAATCCCGCGAGACCATTATCGAGTTTCCCTGCGAGTTCCCGGTCAAGGTCATGGGCCGGGCCGACCCGGACTTCGTGCTCCGGGTCACGGAGATCGTGCGCGAGCATGCGCCCGACCTCCGCGATCGTGACATCAGTACCGCGGCCAGCCGGCGTGGTAATTACGTCTCGGTCACCGTCACCCTCACCGCCCGCAGCCAGTACCAGCTGGATCAGATCTATCTGGCGCTGAATGCCGACGACCAGGTCCTGATGACGCTGTAGGAAAGCGCTGATCTGTTCCCGCGACTGCGCCCGAACAGATCAACGCTTCCCCGGCCACACCTGGCCTTTATCAGCGCCATGGCACCACGCGAGCGCATCGAGATGGATTCGACGAACCCTCCCTCCCCATCGATCCTCCGGCCACCGCGCATCCTGGAACTCGGTCGACGGGACTATGCGCCGACACTGCAGGCGATGCAGGAGTTCACCGATGCCCGCGGCCCGGACACCGATGACGAATTGTGGCTGCTGGAACATCCGCCGGTGTTCACGCTGGGGCTGAACCGCAAGCCCGAGCACCTGCTCGATCCCGGTGACATCCCCGTCGTGCCGGTGGACCGCGGCGGCCAGGTCACTTATCACGGACCGGGTCAGATCGTGCTTTACGTGCTGCTGGACGTCCGCCGCCGCCGACTCGGGGTGCGCTCGCTGGTGATGCTGCTGGAACAGGCCATGATCGACCTGCTCGCCGAGTTCGAGATCACCGCCCGCGCGCGGCGCGATGCGCCCGGGGTTTACGTCGGCGAGGACAAGATCGGCGCGGTCGGGCTGCGCATTCGGCGGGGCGCCAGCTATCACGGCCTGAGTCTGAACGTGGACCTGGACCTGGCCCCGTTCCGACGGATCAACCCCTGCGGTTACCCCGGGCTGGGCGTTACCCGGATCCGAGATCACGGCCTGGGTGCCAGCGCCGACCTCACCACCACCGGCCGACGCCTGGCCGCGATCCTGACCGGACACCTGACCAGCAACGCCGGCAATTCGACAACGTAGGGAGACCAAGGGAAACACTGAAGTATTCCCGCGCCTGCGCTCGGGACCCGTCTTGGTATCAACCAGACCGCGTGGTGCCCAGCCGGGGCAAGAAGAAACATTCACCACGAAGATCACGAAGCACACGAAGAAGGGACAAGCAGCCTGCAGGAAGGGCTTTTAACTTCGTGCTCTTCGTGTCCTTCGTGGTGAGTCGATATCCAAGGCTGTCGTGTTGACGGTCAGAACCAACCCCGGGGCTTATCGGCCGCATCCCGCGGTCGGCATCCGACCGCTCGGCTCGGAGCAGATGGCGCATCCGGGTGACGTGGCTTCGGTTTCGGCCGGAATCCGGCACTGCAGTTGGGCCGGAGTCAGGCATTTCCTCGGAGGGACGTCAGCCGCAGGGACGCGGCCGATGAGCGTCCATGGAGGGACTCGCAGCGGTCCCGCAGAGGGAATGCCTGACCCCGGCCGGGCACCACTCGGTCAGGTTGGCATCCAGGTTGAAGGACTCGGGCGCAGACGCGGGAATCAATCAGCGTTTTCCTTAGCCGCCCGCACGCTGTTGTGGCGTGGTGTCGATACCGGCAATGCGTTCCGCGGCCACCGGCAGCATGATGTAGCACAGGCAATCCTGGCGAATGACGGTGGCATCCAGGGTCAGCATGCTCGGCATCAGAGGTCGACGGGTGACCAGCGCGCCGTCGTGCAGCGCGAAATAGTCGCCGGCCACGCCGCCCCGCTGATCATCGACCTCCAGCGGCAGCGTGTCGCCGGTATAGCGGCCGAGCACGGTACCCTCCGGCAATACCTGAAAATTGAGGTAGTCGAGATCCTCCAGCAGACGCAGGCCGTCGCAGCCCCGGTCGAAACCGAAGGCCTGCCGCGGCGGGATCCGGACTCGCGCCACGGTCTCGAACAGATCCACATGCTGCATCACCGGGCGCTGCGGCAACTCGGCCAGGTGCAGCACGGCATCGATGTACTGCTCGGCATGCCTGATGCCGGCCTCGAGACCGGGCTTGCCGCATTCCAGGGTCACTGCAGGGCAGAGATCGGCCATGGCCAGCGACTGTACGCCGCGCGGCTCGGTGAAATACACCATGGTGCGGCTGAACAGCGAGGCCAGCGCCATGTAACGACCATCCAGCCGGTTGATGCAGCCGTAGTAGGGGTTGCGCCCGGTGTTGTTGTGGATATCGACGCTGGCGAACAGGCCGCGGCGACGCAGTCGCCGGACCAGCGTTCCCATCAGTCGCGCCTCGGCACAGTCCGGGGTCTCGGTATGCGGCCAGACCCGATTGTAGTCGGGCTGACCGTCCAGCCGTCGCACCTTGTAGGAAGCCGCCTCGACGTTGCCGATGAACACCAGCAGGCTGCGCGGCAGCAGCCGCCCCTGGTAGCGCCGCAGGAGACGCTGCAGGGCGAGGAAGCCGGTGGTTTCATTGCCGTGCAGAAGAACCGTGAGAAACACCGGCGGCTGCCGGCGACCGGGAAACTCGAGCAGTGTCGGACCGCCGAGCAGTTCGCGCAGCGCGGTCGGTGGAACGTCGAGCAACCCGGCTGGCGGGCGCTCGCGATGGTGCAGTTGCAGGGCGTCAGCCACGCCGTCAGACCTCCCAGTCATGCACGGGTCGACCGGATTGCTGACCCGCACGATAGGCACAGACAAGTTCTTCCATCGAGCCGCCGTGACGGTTGAGCCAGGCCAGTTGCCAGGCGGCACCGGTCACGCCAAGCTCGACCCGCTCTCGCATCAGGTCAAGCCAGGGCCGCCATGCCGCTTCCGGCAGGCCGAACCGGCGCAGCCCGTCCGCGGCCAGCGGCAGCAGCTGCTCGAGAATGAGCTCCCGCAGCACGCCCTGACGCCCGCCCAGCCACTCGACCCGCGCTGCCAGACCGTCGCGGGCGGCGCGGTAGAAGTTGCGCTCGGCCACCGCGAACGGGATCTCCGACTCCAGCGGCGTGGCGCGCTGGCAGCAGGCCTGGATCAGACCCTGGAAAAAGCACGCATTGGCAACCACGTCCGCCACCGACGGGCCGGCCGACATGACCCGGTGTTCGAGCCGCAGATGGCAGGCACCATCATCGGCCACCCCGACCAGCGGCCGGTTCCAGCGCCAGATGGTGCCATTATGCAGCGACAGATGGGACAGGCGCTCGGGTGGCTCGCCGGTGTTCTCGGGCAACAGTACCGGATAGTGCTGACGATTCTCGACGAACAGCGGGTACAGCGCATCCCGCGCATAGCCGGTGCCGAAGGTGACCCGCGCCAGGCCATGGGCATGCGCACCGGCCGGTGAATCCACCGCCACCGCCTGCTCGAACAATGGGATGCGCGTGTCCTGCCACAGTCGCCGGCCAAACAGCGTCGGCGCATTGGCGGCCACCGCCACGGTGGCCGCCGACATGATCTGGGCGGCATTGAAACAGCGGGCGGCATTCTCCGGCGTGAGTTGCAGATGCAACTGCAGCGAGGTTGCCGCCGCCTCCAGCATGACCGTCTGCTGTTCCAGCGCCAGAGACTCCCGCGGCCCGCGAATCGCGATCCGGAACGGCTGCCGGTTGCGCAGCGCCAGCACCTGCTCGTTGAGCGCACGGTAGCGGGCCGCGTCAGTCATCTGCGACAGACCCAGATCCTCGGGACGCACCGAGGGCAGAATGCCGATCATCAGCGGGTGAATCCGCAGGCCCTCGCCGACGGTTTCGCATCGCTGCCAGAGACTCCCGAGATCCGCGGCCAGACCATCGAACGGATCATCGGCCAGCCAGCGCGGCGGGCCGTTCAGCTCGACATTGAAACGGGCCAGTTCAGGCACCACCAGCGGGTCGTTCATCTGTCCGAGAAAGGCCTGATTTTCCGGCATTGGCCGGCCGGACGCGTTGACCAGCCAGGCCTCCAGCTCGAAACCGATTCGCGGGGGTGCCGCCACCAGTTGTCCGGCCTGCAGCCAGTCGCGCAACAGCTCGGTTTCCTGTCGCAGCCGCACCGCAAAGGCGTGGAAGTCCTCGGTCCCGTAGGCACTGCTGCCGAGATCACGTCCCATGGACGGACTCCCGCAGCCACCGGTCCAGCGCGCGCAGGCGCTCCGGAGTGCCGACATCATGCCATTCGCCGGCATGTTCCTGGGCCCCGACCCGGCCCGCGGTCGCGGCAGTGCGCAGCAGCGGTGCCAGCGGAAAACTGCCCGGGCGCACATCGTGGAACAGCGCCGGATGGTAGACACCGACACCGCTGAAGGTATGACTGCTGCCATCGGCATCGAGCCGGTCACCGGCCAGACCGAAATCGCCGTGCGGATGGTGTGCCGGATTGGCCACCAGCACGAGCTGGGCCAGATCCCCGGGCCGCAAGCTGACGCCAGCGGGGTCGAGATCGGTCCAGACATCACCATTGATCACCAGGAACGGGGCGTCACCTAGCAACGGCAGCGCATGCCGAATGCCACCGCCGGTCTCGAGCCCGGTCGCACCCTCGTCGGAATAACGGATCTCCAGCCCCCAGCGGCTGCCGTCACCGAGCGCCGCCGGGATCTGATGCCCAAGCCAGGCGTGGTTGATCACGACCCGGCGAAAGCCGGCCCGCGCCAGCCGCTCGAGATGCCAGACGATCAGGGGTCGGCCCGCCACCTCCAGCAGCGGCTTCGGCACATCATCGGTCAGCGGTCGCATGCGCGAGCCACGCCCGGCGGCCAGGATCATGGCCCTCATGCCGGACCGGAATGCCAGGCATGAATCCGCTCCACCAGCGGCAGCAGCGCCGGCTCGTCCGCGGCGGCCTCGTCCAGATAGGCGAGAAAACGCGGTGCATCCTCCAGATAGCGGGGCTTGCCGTCCCGGTGGCGGATGCGCGCGAAGATGCCGAGCACCTTGAGATGCCGCTGAACCCCCATCCAGCTGCAGTCGCTGCGGAACGCCTCGAATGTGGCCGGCACCGGGACACCGCCCTTGCCGGCACGCTCCCAGTACAGGCGCTGCCACTGTTCGATCCTGTCGCCGGGCCAGCTGACGAAGGCGTCGCGGAACAGGCAGCTGATGTCGTAGCTGACCGGGCCGTAGACCGCGTCCTGGAAATCCAGCACGCCCGGCGGCGGCATGCTGAACATCAGATTGCGCGGCATGTAATCCCGATGCACGAAGACGCGCTCCTGCTGCAGGGCGCGATCCACCAGCCGATCGAACCAGCCCTGCAGCCAGGCACGGCCGTCGGCATTCAGCTTGATCCCGAGGTGCCGCTGCAGATACCAGTCCGGGAACAGCTGCAGTTCGCGCTGCAACAGCTCGGCATCGTAGTCCGGCAACACCCCGGGGCGACTCGCCTTCTGCCAGCGGATCAGGGCATCCGCCGCCATTTCGAACAGGGCATCGGCATTGTGCCCGGACAGGACGTCCAGATAGGTGTGCTGGCCCAGGTCCTCGAGCAGCAGAAAACCCTGCTTCAGATCCTGTCCCAGGATCTGCGGTACACGCACGCCGGCATCCCGCATCAGCCCCGCGATCCGCACGAACGGACGACAATCCTCGGTAGCCGGTGGCGCGTCCATGGCAATGGCCTCGCCCTGCTCGTGGCGCACACGGAAGTAGCGACGGAAGCTGGCATCGCTGGAGGCGGGATGCATGCGCTGCACGCGCAACCCCTGATCGCCGGCGAGCCAGCGCGTCAGGGCCGCCAGCCGTTTGTCCTGTACACCATCCCGTTCATCGACCTGAGTCACGCCTGCCACTCCTGTTCCGCTGATGGCCGCAGTGTATGTCAGGCCCGGCGGTCACTCGACCCCGAACGAAACACTGATCGATGCGCACGCCTGCTTCCGCACCCCCGCATTTCCCCGGGGACACGACGCGCCCGGGTGACGCGCCGCCGTCTGGTCGCGAGGCCCACGCGGCGGTAGCATGCGGTTAAGGAGACGCTGATCTATTCCCGCGTTCGCGCTCGAGTCGATTTTGGCAGCCTGGCAGGGCGCGGTGCCGGATTGGTAGGCCCGTAGCCACCGGGCTGGCGACGCAACACCGCCAGGGGCCAAAATCGGCCGAGCCCCAAGGGGTTGGCATCGCGTTTTTTCCGACTGCTGTGTTGCGCGCCTTGCCTCGGAGAAAACGCGATGCCGACGCGGACGTGCGAATAAATCAGCGTCTCCCTAAGAAGGCAAAGCGCCCTCCCGACACCCGGGAAAACCAATAAGAAAGCGTCCATGGCGCTGGAACAAGGGGATCAACGTGATTCGCAGCGCACGCACTCGCCGCGGCCTGCCGGCCCTGGCTCTGGTCATGCTGCCGTGCCTGGTGGCGGCCGAATCACCCGAGACCTGGCCGGTGCTGGAGCAGGAACGCGGCCGCTGGGACAGTTGTGCGGACGCCCCGCCCGGCTTTCAGATGGCGCCACTGACGCTGCCGGACGATCCCGATACGCCCATGATCATCGACGCGGACCAGGCCACCTTCGACAGCCGCTCGCGGGTGCACGACCTGGAGGGCGACGTCGAGGTGGAACGCGGCGGCCAGCGTCTGCGCGCCGACCGCATGCGCTATCGGGAGAACGAGGATCGCGCCGAGGCCCGGGGCCGCATGCTGTATCGCCAGGAGGGCTTGATCCTGGGCGGCAGCCAGGGCCACATGCGGCTGGCCGAGGATCAGGGCGAAATGGACGACGTCGAATACGTCTTCGCCGAAACCCTGATGCAGGGCCGCTCGCGGCATGTGGAGATCGAAAGCCGCCAGGTCGTGGTCCTGAGCGACGCCACCTACTCCACCTGCGAACCCGGTGATGAACTCTGGAACATGCGCGCCAGCCGCATCCGGCTCAACCGCGAGAGCGGCCGCGGTGACGCCTGGCATGCGCGGATGATGATGTTCGGCGTGCCGGTCTTATATACGCCCTACGTCAACTTCCCGATCGACGACCGGCGCAAGACCGGGCTGTTGCCGCCGACCCTGTCGCAGTCGGATCGCACCGGCACCGACATCAGCGTGCCGTTCTACTGGAACATCGCGCCGAACTACGATGCCACCATCATCCCGCGCTATCTGAGCAAGCGCGGCATGATGCTGGACAACGAATTCCGCTATCTGCAGAACCGGTTCAATTCCGAGGGCGAACTGCGCGTCGCCTATCTGCCGGACGATGACGAATTCGGCAGCGACCGCTGGAGCGTGGCCTTCAACCACCGCATGCGCCTGGCCCGCAACCTGCGCTTCCGCGGCGAATTCAACCGGGTCAGCGACGACGAGTACTTCCGCGATCTGGGCACCTCGCTGTATCGCTCCAGCAGCAACAATCTGCCCTCGGAAGGCACCTTCACCTACAGCACCACCGATGTGCGAGCGCGTCTACGGACCCAGGTGTTCCAGAACCTGAACCCGGATCTGAATGTCGCCAACCGACCCTATGAGCGCGTGCCACAGCTCGATTACCTGTTCACGCCGGCACGCACAGAAGTCGGCGGCCTGCCCGTGCAAGGGGAGTTCTACGGCGAGGCGGTGCGCTTCGACACACCCGGGCGACGTATCCGCGACACCGGCAACCGCTTCGATATCGCGCCCCGGGTGAGCATGCCGTTCGAGTCGGCGGCCGGCTACATTCGTCCGGCGCTGACCCTGCGCGCGACCAGCTATGACCTGGATCGTGGCAGCATCAATCAGGACGAGAACGAGACGGTGAACCGGGTGCTGCCGCTCGCGAGCATCGATTCGGGGCTGTTCTTCGACCGGCATTTCGAGGGCTTCGGCCAGAACCTGACCCAGACCCTGGAGCCGCGGCTGTTCTACCTGTACGTGCCGTACACTGACCAGAGCGACATCCCGCTGTTCGATACCGGTCGACCGGAGCCGAGCCTGTTTCAGCTGTTCAGCGAAAACCGTTTCATCGGCGGCGACCGGGTCGGCGACACCAATCAGGTGAGCCTCGGCCTGACCAGCCGCTTCCGTAATCGGGATACGGGCCGCGAATACTTCCGCGTCGGCGTGGGTCAGGCCTATTTCCTCAGCGACCGTCGGGTCACCGCCTTCGCCGATGACGACCCCGACACACGCAACCGCTCGGACATCATCACCGAAACCCAGGCCTTCCTGCCGGCCGGATTCCAGGCTCGCACCGAATTGCAGTGGGATCCGTCCACCAGCAAGACCACGCTTGCCGGCGCCCGGCTCGCCTGGATGCCGGTCAACGCCGAGGCCAGCCACGGCCTGCGGCCGGTGATCACCGGCGGCTACCGCTCCCGTTTCCGCGACGATCAGCGGCGCCTGGACATCGCCGATATCGCTGCGGTGTTCCCGATCACCCGGCGCTGGAGCGGCCTCGGCGGCTGGCGCTACGATTCACTGGAGGGGCAAACGATCGAGGCGTTCGGTGGTCTGGAATACAGAGACTGCTGCTGGAGCATCCGGCTGGTTAGCCGCTATTTCCGCGAAGAACCGCAGGAAGAGCCCGATCGCCAGATCCTGTTGCAGTTCGAATTTCGCGGATTGGGCCGGATCGGCGACAATGTCCGTGATCTTCTCGACGAAACCGTCTTCGGTTACGAACGCCTGAGGTAATACCGCCCCATGAGACAGTTCCGCTTTTTGCTTCCCGTCACCGCCGCCCTGAGCATGACACTGTTCAGCCTCGGCGCCGCGGCCGAACAGCTCGATCGCATCGTTGCCGTGGTCAACGACGACATCATTCTGGAATCCGAACTCCGCTCCGAAACCGTGTCCGTTCAGCAGCAGTTCGCCGGCAGCAACCTGCCCACGGGCAGCGAGTTGCAGCGTCAGGTCATGGAACGCCTGATCATGAAGCGCCTGCAGCTTAACCAGGCGCGGCAGATGGGCATCACGGTGGACGAGCAGACACTGAACGCCGCAGTGCGCCGGGTCGCCGAGCAGAACAACATGAGCCTGCCCCAGTTCCAGCAGGCGCTGCAGGCCGAGGGCATCCCCTTCGACCGCTTCCGCCGTGACCTGGAAGAGGAAATCATCATCAGCCGTCTGCACCAGCAGCAGGTCGAGCGCCAGGTCGAGGTCAGCCAGCAGGAAATCGACGAATTCCTCGCCAGCCCGGCCGGCTCGCAGGACATGGAATACCGCATCAGCCTGATCCAGATAGGCACGCCGGACGCGGCCTCCTCGGATGCCATCGCCGACGCCCGCGAGCGTGCCGAACAGGCGCTGGCAGACATTCGCGACGGCGCCGATTTCGGCGAAGTTGCCGGCCGCGTGTCGGATGGTCAGCAGGCCCTGGAAGGCGGCGACATGGGCTGGCGCCAGGCCGGGCAGTTGCCCAGCGCGATTGCCGAGGACATCTTCGCCATGGAACCCGGCGAGGTCTCCGACGTCCTGCGCGGCGCCAACGCGTTCTACATCGTCAAGTTGGACGACCGGCGCTCCGAGGATACCCAGATCGTCACCCAGACCCGGGCCCGTCACATTCTGATCCAGCCCAGCGAGGTGGTCAGCGACGCCGATGCCCAGACCCGCCTGCGCAGCCTGCGTGAGCGGATCGTCGAGGATGGCGAGTCGTTCTCCGCTCTGGCCCAGGCCCATTCCGACGATCGCGGCACTGCCTCCAGCGGCGGTGATCTGGACTGGACCTCCCCGGGTCAGCTGGTGCCGGCCTTCCAGCGCGCAATGGACAGTCTGGAGGTCGGTCAGATCAGCCAGCCGTTCCAGAGCCAGTTCGGCTGGCATGTGGTCGAGGTGCTGGAGCGCCGCGAGCACGACAGCACCGAGGATTACCGGCGTGCCCGGGCCGCCTCGCAGATCCGTGAACGCAAGGGCGAGGAAGCACTGGACGGCTGGCTGCGGCGCCTGCGCGACGACGCCTTCGTCGACAATCGTCTGGACAGCTGAGCCCGGTGGCCGATCGCCTGGCACTGACCGTTGGCGAGCCGGCCGGTATCGGCCCCGACCTGGTGGTGCAGATCGCGCAGCAGCCGCGGGCCCACGGTCTGATCGCCATCGGCGATGCCGATGTCCTGACCCAGCGGGCCCGGCAACTGGGTCTGCCACTGGCCCTGCTGGACGATGACGGCGGCCCCGCCAGCCGCGCTGCCGGCCGACTCACTCTGATCCACTGCCCGGTCGCCACCGCGGTGACCTCCGGCAGGCTGGACCCGGCCAACGGTCCGCATGTCCTCGAGATGCTGCGGCTTGCCGGCCAGGGCTGTATTGACGGCCGTTTCCAGGCGGTGGTCACGGCGCCTGTGCAGAAAAGCGTGATCAACGACGCCGATGTCGCCTTCAGCGGTCATACCGAATTCTTCGCCGAACTCTGCGGCGGCATGCGGCCGGTGATGATGCTCGCCGCCGGCGAACTGCGCGTCGCCCTGGCGACCACGCACCTGCCCCTGCGCGAGGTTGCCGACACCATCACCGCGCCGCTGCTAACCGAGGTGCTGGAAACCCTGGATCGGGATCTGCGCCGCTGGCTCGGTCTGGCGCAACCCCGCATCCTGGTCTGCGGCCTCAACCCCCACGCCGGCGAGGACGGCCATCTCGGGCGAGAGGAACTGGACGTGATCATCCCGACCCTGGACCGGCTGCGCGAGCGCGGTCTGACGCTCGAGGGTCCCCTGCCCGCCGACACCCTGTTCACGCCCCGCTGCCTGCAGGGCGCCGATGCGGTGCTAGCGATGTACCACGACCAGGGATTGCCGGTACTGAAACATGCCGGCTTCGGCGAGGCGGTCAACATCACCCTGGGTCTGCCGATCATCCGCACCTCGGTGGATCACGGTACCGCCCTGCCGCTGGCGGGCACCGGCAGGGCCGAGACCGGCAGCCTGCAGGCTGCCATCGACTATGCGGCCCGGATGGTAACCACCGCCGGGCACGGTGCGGATGCATGTCGTAACGCCGAGTGAACATCCCCGCACGCCGCCGCCGGCGGCGGCAAGGCGCATCTCGTCAGGCCGCCTCGCCCCCGCCCCGGTCGCTGGTTATACTGCTGCGTTCGCCAGATCCACTTGTCGCCACATCGGTTGAGTCATGCGCACACTTCGCAAATCACAAAAGCTCGCGGACGTCTGCTACGACATCCGCGGTCCGGTCCTGACCGAAGCCACCCGGCTGGAAGAAGAAGGTCAGCGCATCATGAAGCTGAACATCGGCAATCCGGCCGCGTTCGGTTTCGAGGCACCGGACGAAATCCTGCAGGACGTGATTCGCAACTTGCCGCGGGCGCAGGGCTATTCCGATGCGCGCGGCGTATTCGCCGCGCGCAAGGCAGTGATGCAGCAGTGTCAGCAGCAGGGCGTGCGCGACGTGGATGTGGACGATGTCTACCTCGGCAACGGGGTCAGCGAACTGATCGTCATGGCCATGCAGGCCCTGCTCAACAATGGTGACGAGGTGCTGATCCCGGCGCCGGATTATCCGCTGTGGACGGCTGCGGTCAGCCTCTCCGGCGGCCGACCGGTGCATTACCTGTGTGACGAGGACAGCGGCTGGGAGCCGGACCTGGCCGACATGGAAGCGAAGATCACGGCCAATACCCGCGGCATCGTCGTGATCAACCCGAACAACCCGACCGGCGCGGTCTACAGTCGCAAGGTCCTGGAAGGCATCGTGGAACTGGCGCGCCGGCACAACCTGGTGCTGTTTGCCGACGAGATCTACGACAAGATCCTCTACGACGACGCCGAGCATCTGCCGATGGCCTCTCTCAGCGACGATGTCCTGACCATCAGTTTTTCCGGCCTGTCCAAGGTCTATCGCGCAGCGGGCTTCCGCTCCGGCTGGATGTTTCTCAGCGGAGATCGCAGCGGTGCCGAAGACTATATCGAAGGGCTCAATATCCTTGCGTCCATGCGCCTGTGCGCCAATGTGCCGGCGCAGTTCGCGGTGCAGACCGCGCTCGGCGGTTATCAGAGCATCAGGGACCTGATCACGCCCGGCGGCCGGCTGTATGACCAGCGCACGCTGGCCTACGATCTGGTCAACGCCATTCCCGGCGTCTCCTGCGTCAAGCCGCGGGGCGCCTTGTATCTGTTCCTGCGTCTGGATCCGGACGTTTACCCGGTCAAGGACGACCGGCAGATCGTGCTGGATCTGCTGCGCCAGGAACATCTGCTGCTGGTGGAAGGCACCGCCTTCAACTGGCCCAGTCCGGACCATTTGCGGCTGGTGTTCCTGCCCCACCGGGAAGACCTGATCATCGCCATCGATCGACTGAGCACCTTCCTGAAACGCCTGCGCAAACAGTACGGTACGGCCGCCTGATCGGCCTGCTCGGCCTGCTCGACCAGTGGCTCAGAACGCCAGCGCGGGGGCAATCAGGACGGCATCGTCGGTGGGTGCACCTGTCGGCGGTCGGCACCTCGACCTCGACGATCACCGGCTCCCGCGTCTTGGGCAGTGATAACAGAGTCGGCTGCAGTGCCAGTAATGCGGCAGCCGCAACCGCTCCGCTCAGGGCCAGCGCCCCCCAGGTCCGGATTCGCAGACTCTCTGCATCCAAAGGGTTCTGATGTACAGTTCGGCAACATCTGTCGTGCGCGAGAACGGAGCCGACCCATGCGTCACCTGCTGATCCCCCTGGCCCTTCTCCTGGTATTTGTATCGGCGCCATCCATGGCCGACGAACCGCACGCCGAGCGCTCCCTCTTCATGGCCACCTGGGAGCGTCTCGAGCGCGGCCAGGACGTCGACCTCGATTCGGTTCTCGCTCGTCTCGGCGACTATCCGCTGGCGCCCTATCTGGAATGGCGCGAGTTGCGCCAGCGGATCACGCGCGCCAGCGGCGACGAGATCAGGGCCTTCGCGCAACGGCATCCGAATCTCGCGGTGACGCCGCTGCTGGAGCGCCAGTGGCTGAATCATCTGGGTAGCGAGCGCCGCTGGGGCGAGTTCCTGGCGCACTGGAACGGTCAGGGCGGGACCACGATGGACTGCTACCGGCTGCGAGCCCTGCGCATGGAACAGGGCGTGGACCAGGCATGGATCGACGACGCCGTGGCGTTGTGGACCGTCGGTCACTCCCAACCCAATGCCTGCGATGCGGTCTTCGACGTGCTCTACGACCGCGATCTGCTGGATCGCGAGCAGCGCTGGCAACGTATCCGGTTGGCGATGGCGCGCAACGACCGCAATCTCGCCCGGGCCCTGCGCGGCCGCATCGATCAGCGGGACCGGTCCTGGCTCGACCACTGGCTGGATCTGGCCGCCAATCCCGAACGACGGGTACGCAATCCGGCGTTCGACACCGACAGTGATCGCGGTCGCGAATTACTTGCCGACGGTATCGGGCGACTCGCGGCGCTTGACCGCGATGTCGCCGGAGAAATGCTGAATCGTTATCTCGACCGTGGCGTTCTCGACAGCACCACGGGCGCGGACCTGCAACGACGCATCGCACTTCGCGCCGCCTGGTCGCGCGATGAAACGGCAACGTATCTGCTGGCCGAACTGCCGGCGGAAGCCGTGAACAACGATGTGCTCGAATGGACCGCCAGGATTGCGGTCGGCAGGCAGGACTGGGAGCGGGTCCTGCGCGCCACCAGCGCCATGCCGGGCGACCTCGCGGCAGAAAACGAGTGGCGCTACTGGCGCGGTGAGGCCCTGGCGCGAAGCGGACGCCGCGAGGAAGCGGAAGGCCTGCTCGAGGAACTGGCAGGGACCCGCAGCTACTACGGTTTTCTCGCTGCCGACCGGCTGGACCGGCCCTATGCCATGCACGATGCGACCAGCGGTAACGATGTCGACCGCCGCCAGGCTCTGCTGCAGCGCGTCGATATCCGCCGTGCCATGGAACTGCGCACCCTGTCGCTGGAAACCGAAGCACGGCGCGAATGGATGGCGGCCATCGACCGACTCGACGATCCCGCTGACCTCGCCCAGGCCGCGGCACTGGCCATCGACCGGCAGTGGTACGACCGCGCCGTGTTCACGGCCAATCGTAGCGGGCAGCATAACGCTCTCGGCTTCCGCTTCCCGCTGGCCTGGCGAACCGATTTCCAGCGCAGCGCCGATGCCGAATCGCTGGACCTGGCGCTGATCTATGCCATCAGCCGCAAGGAAAGCGCCTTCATCGCCGATGCCCGCTCTCACGCCGGCGCCCTGGGTCTGATGCAGGTGATGCCGGGCACGGCCCGACAGACTGCGGCCGGCCTGGGACTGTCGGCCCCGAGCGAACGCGACCTGCTCGGCCCCACGGCCAACCTTCGCCTCGGCGCCAGGTACCTGGCGGAAATGCTGGATCGCTTCAACGGCAATCTGATCATGGCGTCCGCGGCCTACAATGCGGGGCCGAACCGCGTCGATGGCTGGATTCGGGACAATGCCGGTCAGCCGGCCCAGGTCTGGATCGAGAACATCACCTATGGCGAAACCCGCGATTACGTGAAAAGCATTCTCGCCTTCCGCGCGATCTACGACTGGCATATTCACGGCGAGGCGCGACGCCTGCGGGATGTGATGCCGGGCAGCATGCCGGGGCCGCGCGGCGACAGCCGCAGCTGACGCAGGGCGAGGATAGCTCAGAGCCTCCCAACCAACTACTGCTTGTGTTTTTCGCTCACTAAGACGACGATATCTTGCGCTTTACGGTACCGGCCGCGACACCACGGCCACGACCGATTTCCCACACCAGTAACGGAGTCCTGTTTCATGTCCGAACACGCGTTCCCGGAATCGCCCTGTGTCGGGCTCTGCCAGATGGACGCGGAGCGTCTCTACTGCATGGGCTGCCAGCGGACCCTGAACGAGATTGCCGGCTGGAGCAGCATGAGCGTGGGTGACAAGCGGCGGGTGCTGCAGGAAATCAGCGTCCGGGCCAACGCGGCAACCGGATTGCCGAAACGCCGGGACGGGGCAGCCTGATGGTCAAGCTCACACGCATCTACACCCGCACCGGCGATACCGGCGATACGGGCCTCGGCGACGGCCAGCGCGTCCCCAAGCACGGGCCGCGGGTCACCGCCTACGGCACCGTGGACGAGGCCAATGCCGTTCTGGGTCTGTGCCGCCTGCACACCGAGGAGGCGCTGGACGGCGAACTGGCACGCGTGCAGAACGATCTCTTCGACCTGGGAGCAGACCTGTGTACGCCGGAAGCCGACAATCCGCCGTTCCCGCCGCTGCGCATTGTCACGGAGCAGATCGACTGGCTGGAACAGGCGATCGATCGGCATAACGCGGATTTGCCCAGCCTGCGCTCGTTCGTGCTGCCGGGGGGCACGCCGCTGGCGGCCCATCTGCATCAGGCGAGGACGGTGACGCGGCGGGCGGAGCGGGATATTTCCGCGCTGGCAGCAGTGGATCAGGTGAATCCGCTGACGCTGACTTACATGAATCGGTTGTCGGACTACCTGTTCGTGATCGCGCGCAGGGCCAACCAGGGCGCCGGTGGCGACGTACTCTGGCAGCCTGGCGCCAATCGCTGAGCCACGGCAGGACGGACGTCAGTCCGCAGCGTCAAACCGGTCGCGCACTGCCGCGGCCTCGGCAAAGGAAATCACGTTCTCGCGCGTGATCTTCTGCCATTCCGCGGCCAGGTCCCGCTGCAGGCTGGCCATGCCGTCGGCATCACCGCTAAGCCGCTGTGACAGCCGATCGAACGATGACTCCCGCGTCTTCAGGTATTCCTGACAGGCGGATGAACCCGCCAGCGTCTGCAACGAACGGAACTGGTCGAGCGTGAAGGCCGTACAGGCCGTCATCACGTCCAGTTGCAGGCTTGCCAGGTGCGCCGCGTGATCCACCATCAGACCGTAAAAGCGATAGCCGGCAAGAGGCAGCATCGCTGTGTTGCGACGACTGAACGAGAAAAAATCCTGCGACATGGATGCCCCTCCGTGCGAGTCCTGAGCAGACTCTCAAGTTACCAAGCGTAACACTCTGGCGGATTTCCTTACACATCGGGGAAAACCCCCAAGAGAAGCACTGATTGCGGTCGGATTCGACCGTGGTCAGGGCCTGAACCTGCCTCGCAATTGTGCAGTGCCTCCCCGGTGCTAAACTGCACGCCCCTTTTTCCGTCACTGCCAGCGATCGGGTCAACCATGTCGAACACACACGATGATCAGTCTGCCATTCTTCTCGTGCATTGCCGTGACCAGCGCGGGTTGATTTCCGCTGTTACCGAGTTTCTGTCCCGACATGGCGGCAACATCATCGACCTCGACCAGCATGTGGATGCGATCCGCGGAATCTTCTTCATGCGCGTCGAATGGCATCTGGATCGCTTCGCCCTGCCCCGTCACGAAATCGGCGACGCCTTCGCCGCCGAGATCGCCGGGCCGTTCGACATGCACTGGCGCCTGCACTTCTCCGACGACCGCCCGCGCATGGCGATCCTCTGTTCGCGGCTGTCGCACTGCCTGTTCGATCTGCTGGCCCGCTGCCAGTCGGCTGAATGGAACGTGGACGTGCCGGTGATCATCAGCAATCACCCCGACCTGCGATCGGTAGCCGAACGCTTCAACATCCCCTTCGAACATGTCCCGGTGAGCGCCGGCAACAAGCCGGAAGCGGAGCAGCGGCAACTGGAACTGCTGGAACACCACGCGGTGGATCTCGTGGTGCTGGCGCGCTACATGCAGATCCTCTCGCCCACCTTTATCGGGCATTACCCCGAACGGATCATTAACATCCACCACTCCTTTCTGCCGGCTTTCGCGGGCGCACGGCCGTATCACGCGGCCCACGAACGCGGCGTCAAGGTCATCGGCGCCACCAGCCATTACGTGACCCCGGAACTGGACGCAGGCCCGATCATCGAGCAGGACGTCGCGCGCGTCACGCACAAGGATTCGGTACAGGATCTGGTCCGTCAGGGGCGGGATCTCGAAACCGTGGTGCTGTCCCGCGCGGTGTGGAAGCACCTGCAGCGCAAGGTGCTTTGCTACGACAACCGGACCGTGGTGTTCGGTTAGGGAAACCCTGATCGATTTGCCAGGCCTGCGTGGGTCCGCGTCGCTTGACCCATCCTACATACTGGTGGCTCCTGGAAGCGTTGTGCTACCCGATCCGGCAGCCTCGGGTCTCGGACGCAGGCACGCGAGGATATCAGGGCTTCCCTGAACGAAAAAAACCGCCGCCCCCTTGCGGGAGCGGCGGTTTGCAGGACGCGTGGTCCGGAGCTTAGGCGGCCTTGGCGGCCTTGCTCACGGTGGCCACGTTTTCCTGGGTCAGCTTCTGCAGCTCG